>NZ_JBEPJZ010000002.1:327480-654960 GCF_040496035.1 Agromyces sp. SYSU T00194
CTACCACCCGGACGCCCGGGTCTTCGAGGTGCACGAGTCCGACGGCTCCCCCGTCGGCCTGTACGTGTACGACCTCTACACCCGCGACTCCAAGCGCGGCGGCGCGTGGATGAACGCGATCGTGACGCAGTCGACGCTGCTCGGCACGCTGCCGGTGGTGGTCAACAACCTCAACGTGCCCAAGCCCGCCGCGGGGGCGCCGACGCTGCTCACCTACGACGAGACCCGCACGCTCTTCCACGAGTTCGGGCACGCGCTGCACGGCCTGTTCGGCCAGACCGCGTACCCGAAGCTGTCGGGCACGAGCGTGTACCGCGACTTCGTCGAGTTCCCGAGCCAGGTCAACGAGATGTGGATGCTGTGGCCGGAGGTGCTCGCCAACTACGCCGTCCACCACGTGACCGGTGAGCGGATGCCGCAGGAGCTCGTCGACCGCCTGCTGGCCGCCGAGCAGTGGGGCGAGGGCCACGCCACCGCCGAGTACCTCGCCGCGGCGCTGCTCGACCAGGCCTGGCACCGCATCACCGCGGACGACGAGGTCGACGACGTCGCCGCGTTCGAGGCGCGCGCGCTGGCGGAGGCCGGCCTCGACGACGCGCTGGTGCCGCCGCGGTACGCGAGCACCTACTTCGCGCACACCTTCTCGGGCGGCTACAGCGCCGGGTACTACTCGTACATCTGGAGCGAGGTGCTCGACGCCGACACGGTCGAGTGGTTCCGCGAGCACGGCGGCCTCACCCGCGAGAACGGCGAGCGGTTCCGTCGCCGGCTCCTCGGCGTCGGCGGCGCGGGCGACCCGCTCGAGGCGTACCGCGACTTCCGCGGCCGCGACGCGGAACTCGCGCCGCTGCTGCGTCGCCGCGGGCTCGACCGCGACGCGTGAGACGCCAACGCGCCGCCGCCCCGAGGGGGCGGCGGCGCGTTGCTGCGTCGTGCGGGCGCAGGGCCCGTCGCGCGACGTGCGTCAGATGGCGAAGCCCAGGGCGCGCATCTGGTCGCGCCCGTCGTCGGTGATCCGCTCCGGACCCCACGGCGGCATCCACACCCAGTTGATGCGGAACGCCTCGACGACCCCGTCGAGCGCCTGCGCGGTCTGCTCCTCGAGCACGTCCGTCAGCGGGCATCCGGCGCTCGTGAGCGTCATGTGGATGATCAGCGCGTCGTGCTCGTCGTCCCAGCCGAGGTCGTAGATCAGGCCGAGGTCGACGACGTTCACCCCGAGCTCGGGGTCCATCACGTCCTTCAGGGCCTCTTCGACCTGATCGAACTTCTCCGGTGCCAGCGTCGAAACCATGGCCTCAGCTTACGGCCGCGCCGTCGAGATAGCGATCGTAGCCCTCGTCCTCGAGACGGTCGGCCAGCTCGGGGCCGCCCTCCTCGGCCACGCGTCCGGCGACGAACACGTGCACGAAGTCCGGCTTGATGTAGCGCAGGATGCGCGTGTAGTGCGTGATCAGCAGCACGCCGAGGCCCGTCTCCGCCTTGGCGCGGTTGACGCCCTCGGAGACGATCTTCAGCGCGTCGACGTCGAGACCGGAGTCGGTCTCGTCGAGCACGGCGAACTCGGGCTTCAGCAGTTCGAGCTGGAGGATCTCGTTGCGCTTCTTCTCGCCGCCCGAGAACCCCTCGTTGACGTTGCGCTCGGCGAAGGCCGGGTCCATGCGCAGGTTCGCCATCGACTCGCGGACGTCCTTCACCCAGCCGCGCACCGCGGGGGCCTGGCCGTCGATCGCGGTCTTCGCGGTGCGGAGGAAGTTGGTGACGGTCACACCGGGGATCTCCACCGGGTACTGCATGGCGAGGAACAGGCCCGCGCGGGCGCGCTCGTCGACGCTCATCTCGAGCACGTCCTCACCGTCGAGGGTGATGGAGCCGGAGACGACCGTGTACTTGGGGTGGCCGGCGATCGTGTAGGCCAGGGTCGACTTGCCCGATCCGTTCGGGCCCATGATCGCGTGGATCTCGCCCTTGCGGATGGTCAGGTCGACGCCGCGCAGGATCTCGCGGGTGCCCTGATCGGTCTCGACGTTGACGTGGAGGTCCTTGATCTCGAGGACAGACATGTTGTTGCGTTCACTTCCCGGCGCGCGCGGCGCCGTGGTCGGGGATTCAGACGTTGAGGGTGACGGCCGGGTCGATGAAGACGCCGCCGTCGACGAGCTCCACCCGGTAGACGGGGACGGGCTCGTAGGCGGGGAGGGTGAGGGGCTTGCCGGTCTTCAGGGAGAACTTCGACCCGTGCGCCCAGCACTCGAGCGTGTCGTCCTCCACGAAGCCCTCGGCGAGCGAGATGTCGCCGTGGGTGCAGGTGTCGCCGATGGCGTGCACCGCTCCCGCGGCGTCCTTCACGACGGCGATCGGCGTGCCCTCGACGACGAAGCGCTGGGCCTGGTCGGCCTCGAGCGCATCGACGTCGCAGACGCGGACGGCGGTCACGACGGCAGCACCCCGCCGGCGAGCTCGGCCTCGATCGCGGCGGCGAGGTGCTCCTCGAGCTCCGGCACGCGGATCTTCTGCACGATCTCGGCGAGGAACCCGATGACGACCAGGCGCCGGGCCTCGTCCTCCCGGATGCCGCGCGCCTGGAGGTAGAAGAGCTGCTCGTCGTCGAAGCGGCCGGTCGCGCTCGCGTGGCCGGCGCCCTGGATGTCGCCGGTCTCGATCTCGAGGTTCGGGATCGAGTCGGCGCGCGCGCCGGGCGTGAGCACGAGGTTGCGGTTCGCCTCGTAGGAGTCGGTGCCGACCGCGTCGCGACCGATCAGCACGTCGCCGATCCAGACGCTGCGGGCGGTCTCGCCCTGGAGCGCGCCCTTGTAGAGCACGTCGCCGCGCGTGTGCGGCCCCTTGTGGTGCAGGAAGACCTGGCTCTCGAAGTGCTGGCCGGCGTCGGAGAAGCTCAGGCCGTACAGCTCAGCCTCCGAGCCCTCGCCCGCGAGCTCGACGCTCGGGTTGAGGCGAACGACACCGCCGCCGAAGGAGACGACGACGTGGCGCAGGTACGCGTCGCGCTCCACGCGCGCCTGGTGGGCGGCGGCGTGGATCGCGTCGTCGGCCCACTCCTGGACGCTCACGACGGTGAGGTTCGCGCCCTCGCGGACGAGCACCTCCACGTTCTGGGCGAACGTCGTGCTGCCGGAGTGGCGAAGCACGATGGTGCCGCGCGAGTTGGGCTTCGCCTCGAGCACGACGTGCCCGTTGGCGCGACGCTCGGCGCCGTTGCCCGTGAGGCTGATCACGACCGGCGCGTCGAGCTCGACGTCCTGGGGCACCACCACGTGCAGCGCCTCGTCGGTGTGCGTCCACGCGAGCGCGCTCGGCAGGTCCTCCGGCGTGAACGCCTCGCCGCGGGGCGCCTGGCCGACGGCCAGGGTGCCCACCGTCACGGCGTCGGCGCCGGAGAGCTGCCACGCCACGGCCGGGTCGCCCGGGCGGTCGTCGGTCGCGACGTCGGCGAGGACGCCGGCGATGCGGGCGACCGGCGTGTGCTTCCAGTCGACCTCGGTGCCGGCGGGCATGCCGAAGTCTGCGGGGTCGTACGAGCGCGTGCGCTCGGTTCGGGTCTGGACCGGTACGAATGCACCGGCTCCGTCGCTGTGCGCCCTGCTACCGGGGGCGACGGGCGGCGTCTGGATTGCGGACGTCATTCAGCCGACGGATCCTTCCATGCTCATCTCGATCAGTTTGTTCAGTTCCATGGCGTACTCCATCGGGAGCTCGCGGGCGATCGGCTCGATGAAGCCGCGCACGATCATGGCCATCGCCTCGTCCTCCGGCATGCCGCGCGACATGAGGTAGAACAGCTGCTCCTCGCTCACGCGCGAGACGGTCGCCTCGTGGCCGAGGTGCACGTCGTCGACGCGGATGTCGATCGCGGGGTACGTGTCCGACCGCGAGATCGTGTCGACCAGCAGCGCGTCGCAGCGCACCGTGTTCGCCGAGTGGTGGGCGTTCGCGTCGACGCGCACCTCGCCGCGGTACCCGGCTCGGCCGCCGCCGCGCGCGATCGACTTCGAGACGATCGACGACTGCGTGTGCGGCGCCATGTGGATCATCTTCGCGCCGGCGTCCTGGTGCTGGCCGGGGCCGGCGAACGCGACCGACAGGGTCTCCCCCTTGGCGTGCTCGCCCATCAGGAAGATCGACGGGTACTTCATCGTGACCTTCGAGCCGATGTTGCCGTCGATCCACTCCATGGTGGCGCCCTCGGCCGCGGTCGCCCGCTTGGTCACGAGGTTGTAGACGTTGTTCGACCAGTTCTGGATGGTCGTGTACCGCACGCGGGCGTTCTTCTTCACGATGATCTCGACGACCGCCGAGTGCAGCGAGTCGCTCTTGTAGATCGGCGCCGTGCAGCCCTCGATGTAGTGCACGTACGAGCCCTCGTCGGCGATGATCAGGGTGCGCTCGAACTGGCCCATGTTCTCGGTGTTGATGCGGAAGTACGCCTGGAGCGGGATCTCCACGTGCACGCCCGGCGGCACGTAGACGAACGACCCGCCCGACCACACCGCGGTGTTCAGCGCGGCGAACTTGTTGTCACCCGCCGGGATCACCGTGCCGAAGTACTCCTCGAAGAACTCCGGGTGCTCGCGGAGCGCCGTGTCGGTGTCCATGAAGATGACACCCTGCGCCTCGAGCTGCTCGTTGATCTGGTGGTAGACGACCTCGGACTCGTACTGCGCGGCGACGCCCGCGACGAGGCGCTTGCGCTCCGCCTCGGGGATGCCGAGCTTCTCGTACGTGTTCTTGATGTCCTCGGGCAGGTCCTCCCAGGTCTGGGCCTGCTTCTCCGTGGACCGCACGAAGTACTTGATGTTGTCGAAGTCGATCTCCGACAGGTCGGCGCCCCAACTGGGCATGGGCTTGCGGTCGAACAGCTGGAGCGCGCGGAGGCGGCGCTTCAGCATCCACTCCGGCTCGTTCTTCAGGTTCGAGATGTCGGCCACGACCTCGGGCGAGAGCCCGCGTCGTGCCGATGCTCCGGCCACGTCGGAGTCGGCCCAGCCGAACTCGTACTGGCCGAGACCCTCGAGCTCCGGACGGTCGATGAGGACGTCGGTCATTGCTCTCCTCTTCTCCACCCGGACGACCGGCTATCAGTCCGGCTCAGTCCCATCCCCGCGTTCGAGGCGCAGCGCGGATCGGGAGTGATGTGCGGGTGGCTGCAGTGCGTACCTAAGATGGAGGTCGAGCATCGGCCGCATTCCTGCGTCCTGCGCGCCTGCGCATGCTCGCCAACCACACAAGTCTATAGGGTCGCGGACCCTCCGGGGCAGGACTCCCAGCGCCGTCCCAGACCGTCGCGCCCGGATCGAGTACCGTGAACCGCTTCGTCGCCTGGCTCCCCGACCACGTCGACCGCCGCATCCGCGTCTTCGGATGGCTGTCGCTCGCGTCACAGATCGTCATCGTCGGCACCGGCGGGCTCGTGCGCCTGACCGGGTCGGGCCTCGGATGCCCCACCTGGCCGCGCTGCACCGACGAGTCGTTCGTGGCCACGCCCGAGATGGGCGTGCACGGCGTCATCGAGTTCGGCAACCGGCTGCTCACGTTCGTGCTCATCGCGATCGCGCTCATCACCTTCGTGCTGCTCTGGCGCCTGCGCCGGCAGCGGCGCGACCTGTTCTGGATCGCGTTCGCGCTGGGCGCCGGCATCCCGCTGCAGGGCGTGGTGGGCGGCATCACGGTGCTCACGCAGCTGAACCCGTACGTCGTGGGCCTGCACTTCGTGGTCTCCGCAGGGCTCGTCGCGCTCGCGACCGTCCTGGTGCACCGCATGCACCTCGTGCCCGGGCCGCGCACGCGCGTCGTGCCAGGCTGGTACGCCGGGCTCGCCCACGCGACGAGCGCCGTGCTGCTCGTCACGCTGCTCGCCGGCATCGTGACCACGGGCTCGGGTCCGCACGCCGGCGACGGCGGGGCCGCCCGCACGGGCCTCGACCCCGAGTTCGTGCAGCACGTGCACGCCTGGCCCGCCTATGTGCTGCTCGCGCTCACGCTCGTGCTGCTCATCGCCGGGTTCGCACGCGGCCTCGCGCCGTGGCGCTGGGCGCTCGCGCTGCTCGCGGTCGAGGCCGTGCAGATCACCGTCGGGCTCATCCAGGCGAACACGGGCCTGCCACCCTTCCTCGTCGGCGCGCACATGGTGCTCGCGTGCCTCGCCGTCGCGACGATGACCGCGTTCGTGCTGCACCTGAAGGCGCCCGCGGCGGTCGCCGCTGAGGCCTCGGCCCCGGCGGACGCCGTCACCCGCTGACACCCGCTGACACCCGCCCGTCGTCGGGTACCGGCATGATCGGGCCATGGAGATCGCTGCACTCACGGACGAGGTCGAGGCGGAGGTGGCGCGCAAGTGGCTGGTCTGGAAGCCCGGGCGGGCCGACGGCCACGGAACGCCCGGCTCCGGCACGGATGCCGAACCCGCGTCGGCCGACGCCTAGAAGGGCAGCAGCGGGTCGATGCCGACCGCGAGGAACAGCAGCGACAGGTACGCGATCGACGAGTGGAACACGCGCATGCCCGAGACCTGCTCGTGGCGGATCGCGAGGCCGTAGAGCCGGTGGCACTCGGCGACGAACCAGCCGCCGGTGACCAGCGCGACGGCGGTGTAGAGCACTCCCATGCCCGCGACGGGGATGAGCAGCAGCGAGCAGGCGAGCGTCGCCCATGCGTAGAGGATGACCTGGAGGCCCACCTGGGCGCGCCCGCGCACGACCGCGAGCATGGGCACGCCGGCCGCCGCGTAGTCGTCGCGGTACTTCATCGACAGCGGCCAGTAGTGCGGCGGCGTCCAGAGGAAGATGATCGAGAACAGGATGAACGGCGCCCAGCTCAGCTCGCCGGTCACGGCCGCCCATCCGATGAGCACGGGCATGCACCCGGCGACGCCGCCCCACACGATGTTCTGCGACGTGCGTCGCTTCAGGATGAGGCTGTAGAAGACGACGTAGAGCAGGATCGCGGCGAGCGAGAGCGCCGCCGCGAGCCAGTTCGTGAACACGCCGAGCCAGACGATGGATGCCGCGCCCAGCGCGTAGGCGAACACGAGCGCCTCGCGGTCGCTCAGCTCTCCGGTGACGAGGGGCCGATTGCGCGTGCGGCGCATCACCCGGTCGATGTCGCGGTCGATGTAGCAGTTGAAGGCGCCGGCCGACCCCGCACTCATCGCGCCGCCGATCAGCGTCGCGACCAGCAGCCAGAGGTCGGGCAGCCCGCCCTGCGCGAGGATCATGGTCGGCGCGGTGACCACGAGCAGCAACTCGATGACCCGGGGCTTCGTGAGGGCAAGGTAGGCAACGGCCTTGCGACGGAACCCGATGGTGGTGCCGGGCTCACGGGTGCGTACGGCTTGGTCCATCGTTCCTTCTCGTTGCGCGCACGGGCTCGGCTGCGCGGTCGTCCCGGTCAAGTCTAGGCGATGACTGCGGGGCGGATGCGCCGCCGCCGCCCCGTCGCAGACGGTTCGCCCGACGCCTCACAGGCGACCGGTTACGCCGTGAGCGTCACGCAATCTCGGTGGAACACGCCGCTCGCTATGCTGAGGGTGCCTGCCTCGACGCGGCAACCACCCCCATCCGTTCCGACGGATCGCGTGCTGCCCGTCGACGTGGCACTTCACGAGGGGTGCAGGCGGAGTGCCCCGGCCTCAAGCCAATGATCGAAGGGATCAGTACAAGGTGGCAGCACTGCAATGGGAGCCGATCGACGACAAGGCCGTGGACACTGCTCGTGTCCTCGCGGCGGATGCGGTGGAGAAGGTCGGCAACGGCCACCCCGGTACCGCGATGAGCCTGGCGCCGGCGGCGTACCTGCTCTTCCAGAAGGTCATGCGCCGTGACCCGTCCGACCAGGACTGGCTCGGCCGGGACCGGTTCATCCTCTCCGCCGGTCACAGCTCGCTGACCCAGTACGTCCAGCTCTACCTCGGCGGGTACGGGCTCGAGCTGGAGGACCTCGAGTCGCTCCGCACCTGGGGGTCCAAGACGCCCGGGCACCCGGAGTACGGCCACACCGACGGGGTCGAGATCACGACCGGTCCGCTCGGGCAGGGCCTGGCGTCGGCCGTGGGGTTCGCGTACGCGGCCCGGTTCGAGCGCGGCCTGTTCGACCCGGACGCGCCGGCCGGCGAGTCGCCGTTCGACCACCACGTCTACGTGATCGCCTCAGACGGCGACCTCGAGGAGGGCGTGACCAGCGAGGCGTCCTCCCTGGCCGGGCACCAGCAGCTGGGCAACCTGGTCGTGATCTACGACTCGAACCAGATCTCGATCGAGGACGACACCGACATCGCGTTCACCGAGGACGTCGCCGCACGCTACGCCGCGTACGGCTGGCACGTGCAGACCGTCGACTGGAAGCAGACCGGGGAGTACGTCGAGGACGTGCACCAGCTGCACGCCGCGATCGAGGCCGCGAAGGCCGAGACCGGCAAGCCCTCGATCATCGTGCTGAAGACGATCATCGGCTGGCCGGCGCCGAAGAAGCAGAACACCGGCAAGATCCACGGCTCCGCACTCGGCGCCGAGGAACTCGCCGCGACCAAGGAGGTGCTCGGCTTCGACCCCGAGCAGCACTTCGCCGTCGCCCCCGAGGTCATCGCGCACACCCGCCTGGCCGTGGACCGCGGCGCCGTCCTGCGCGCCGAGTGGGAACTCGCGTTCCAGGCCTGGGCGACCGCGAACCCCGACCGCAAGGCGCTCCTGGACCGCGTCCGCGCCGGCGACCTGCCCGACGACATCGAAGGCGCCCTGCCCGTGTTCGAAGCCGGCACGGACGTCTCCACGCGTGCCGCGTCCGGGAAGGTCATCAACGCCCTCGCCGCACAGCTGCCCGAACTGTGGGGCGGATCAGCCGACCTCGCCGAATCGAACCTCACCACCATCAACGGCGCCGCCTCGTTCATCCCGACCGAGCACTCCACCCACGAGTTCGCCGGCAACCCGTACGGGCGGGTGCTGCACTTCGGCATCCGCGAGCACGCCATGGCCGCGATCGTCAACGGCATCGTGCTGCACGGACCCACCCGCGCGTTCGGCGGCACGTTCCTCATCTTCAGCGACTACATGCGCCCCTCGGTGCGCCTGGCCGCACTGATGGACATCCCCTCGATCTACGTCTGGACCCACGACTCCGTCGCGCTCGGCGAAGACGGCCCCACCCACCAGCCGATCGAGCAGCTCGCGTCACTGCGCGCCATCCCGAACATGACCGTCGTGCGCCCCGGCGACGCCAACGAGACCGCGCACGCGTGGCTCGAGATGCTCAAGCGCCGCGGCGGCCCCGCCGGCATCGCCCTGACCCGCCAGAACATCCCCGTGTTCGCACGCGGCGACGGCGAAGCCACCGGCGACACCCTCGCCTCCGCCGCAGGCGTCGCCAAGGGCGCGTACATCATCGCCGAGGCCCCGAACGGCACCCCCGACGTGATCCTCATCGCCACCGGCTCCGAGCTCCAGCTCGCCATCGCGGCGCGGCAGACGCTCGCCGCCGAGGGCGTCCAGGCCCGCGTCGTCTCGGCGCCGAGCCTCGAGTGGTTCGAGGAGCAGGACGCCGACTACCGCGAGCACGTGCTGCCCGCGGCGGTCACCGCCCGCGTCTCCGTCGAGGCGGGCCTCGCGCTCACCTGGGGCCGCTACGTCGGCGACCACGGCCGCAGCGTCTCGATCGAGCACTTCGGCGCCTCCGCCGACTACCAGACCCTCTTCCGCGAGTTCGGCATCACCGCCGAGGCCGTGGTCGCCGCCGCGAAGGACACGCTCGCGTCCTGACGCGGGCAGAAGGAGAGAACCACCATGGCAACCAGCCCCACCGCAGCACTCTCGGCTGCCGGCGTCAGCATCTGGCTCGACGACCTGTCGCGCGAGCGGATCGCCTCGGGCGGCCTCGCCGCCATCATCGCCGACCGCGACGTCGTCGGCGTGACCACGAACCCGACCATCTTCGCCGGCGCGCTCGCCAAGGGCGAGGCGTACGCGGCACAGGTCGCCTCGCTCGCGGCCGACGGCGCCGACGTCGACCGCGCGGTGTTCGAGATCACCACGGACGACGTACGCGACGCCGCCGACGTGTTCCGTCCGGTCTACGACCGCACGCAGGGCTTCGACGGCCGCGTGTCGATCGAGGTCGCCCCGGGCCTCGCACACGACACGGACGGCACCATCGCCGAGGCGAAGCGCCTCTGGGCGAAGGTCGACCGGCCGAACACCATGATCAAGATCCCCGGCACGCAGGAGGGGCTCGCCGCGATCACCGAGGCGATCGGCTCGGGCATCAGCGTGAACGTCACGCTGATCTTCTCGCTGCAGCGGTACCGCGAGGTCATCGACGCGTACCTCGCCGGGCTCGAGCAGGCGCAGGCCGCAGGGTTCGACCTCTCGACCATCCACTCGGTCGCGTCGTTCTTCGTCTCCCGCGTGGACACCGAGATCGACAAGCGACTCGGCGCGATCGGCACCGACGAGGCCACGGCGCTCCGCTCGCAGGCGGGGGTCGCGAACGCGCGCCTCGCCTACCAGGTGTTCGAGCAGGCGTTCGCGACCGACCGGGCGACGGCCCTCGTCGCCGCGGGCGCGAACCCGCAGCGGCCGCTGTGGGCGTCGACCGGGGTCAAGGACCCGAACCTGCCCGACACGCTCTACGTGACCGAGCTCGTCGCCCCCGGCGTCGTCAACACGATGCCCGAGAAGACGCTCGAGGCCACGTTCGACCACGGCGTCGTCACCGGCGACACCGTGACCGGCGCCTACGCCGAGGCCCAGGGCGTGCTCGACGCGCTCGCGGCCGTCGGCGTCGACTACGACGACGTCACCGCGACGCTCGAGTCGGAGGGCGTGGAGAAGTTCATCGTCTCGTGGAACGAACTCCTCGAGACCGTCTCGACCGCACTGGAGGAGTCGCGATGACCGTCCGCATCTCCGTCGGCGGCGCCGCAGCGGACGCCGTCCGCGCCGCCGTCCCGACCCTCGTCGCCGACGGGGTCGCCTCGAAGATCGCCGCGCACGACGCGACGCTCTGGGGCGAGGCCGCGATCGACGAGGCGAGCAAGCGCCTCGGCTGGACGCACGCCGTCGAGGTCTCCCGCCCGCTCGTGCCCGAGATCCTCGCCCTGCGCGACGAGCTCCGCGCCGCGGGCGTCACGCACATCGTCCTCGGCGGCATGGGCGGCTCGTCGCTCGCACCGGAGGTCATCACCCGCACCGCGGGCGTCGACCTCACCGTGCTCGACTCGACCGACCCGGGCCAGGTGCGCGCTGCGCTCGCCGACCGCCTCGAGTCATCCGCCATCGTCGTGTCGTCGAAGTCGGGCTCGACCGTCGAGACCGACTCGCAGCGCCGGGTCTACGAGCACGCGTTCCGCGAGGCGGGCATCGACCCGACCGGCCGCATCGTGATCGTCACCGACCCGGGCTCGCCGCTCGACGCGTCGGCGCGCGAGGCCGGCTACCGCGTGTTCAACGCGGACCCGACCGTCGGCGGCCGCTACTCGGCGCTCACCGCGTTCGGCCTGGTGCCCTCGGGCCTCGCGGGCGTCGACATCGCGGGCCTGCTCGACGAGGCCGAGGCCGTCGAGGCGGCGCTCGGCATCGACTCGGCCGACAACCCGGGCCTGGTGCTCGGCGCCGCGATCTCCGCCACGTCGCCGCTGCGCGACAAGCTCGGGATCATCGCCGACGGCACCCACATCGTCGGTTTCGCCGACTGGGCCGAGCAGCTCATCGCCGAGTCCACGGGCAAGGAGGGCACCGGCATCCTGCCCGTCGTGCTCGACACGGCCTCGCCCGAGGCGACCGCAGGCCTGCCCGACGTGCAGCTGGTGCGCCTGGTGGCGGATGCGGGTACCGAACCGTTCCACGACGGCGACGAGATCCTGGTCTCCGGTTCGCTCGGCGCGCAGCTGGTGACCTGGGAGGTCGCCACCGCGGTCGCCGGCCGCCTGCTCGGCATCAACCCGTTCGACCAGCCCGACGTCGAGTCGGCGAAGATCGCCGCCCGCGGCCTGCTGGACGCCCGCCCCGAGCCGGCGCCCGCGGCGTTCGTCTCGGAGGGCATCGAGGTGCGCGGCACGCCCGACGTGATCGGCGCGGCCAGCGACCTCGGGTCGGCCATCGAGGTGCTGCTCGAGGAGGTGCCCGCCGACGGGTACATCTCGGTGCAGGCCTACGTCGATCGCCTCGCGCTCCCGCAGCTCGCCGAGCTCCGCGACCTGCTCGCGGCCCGGGCCGGACGTCCCGTGACGTTCGGATGGGGCCCCCGCTTCCTGCACTCGACCGGCCAGTTCCACAAGGGCGGCCCCGCCGTCGGCGTGTTCCTGCAGGTCACGGCGGAGGCGCCCGAGGACCTCTCGATCCCGGACCGGCCGTTCACGTTCGGCGAGCTCATCGCCGCGCAGGCCTCCGGCGACGCGAGCGTGCTCGCCGACCACGGGCGTCCCGTGCTCACGCTGACCCTCACCGGCGACGCGCGGCCCGAGACGCTGCTCGACGCCGCACGCTGACCGGAGGACTCGGATGGAACCGGCTCCCATCACCAAGGGGCACAACCCGCTCCGCTCGCCGAAGGACTACCGCCTCAACCGCATCGCCGGTCCCAGCGGCCTGATCATCTTCGGCGTGACGGGCGACCTGTCGCGCAAGAAGCTCATGCCGGCGGTCTACGACCTCGCGAACCGGGGGCTCCTGCCGCCCGGCTTCGCGCTGGTCGGGTTCGCCCGCCGCGACTGGGAGGACCAGGACTTCGGCCAGGTCGTGCACGACGCCGTCAAGCAGTACGCGCGCACCGAGTTCCGGGAGGAGGTCTGGCAGCAGCTGTCGCAGGGCATCCGCTTCGTGCCGGGCACCTTCCAGGACGACAGCGCGTTCGACCGCCTGCGGGAGACCGTCGAGGCGCTCGACCGCGAGCGCGGCACCATGGGCAACCACGCGTTCTACCTGTCGATCCCGCCGAAGTCGTTCCCGATCGTCACCGAGCAGCTCCGCCGGTCGGGACTGACCAAGCAGGAGAACGGGCAGTGGCGACGCGTCGTCATCGAGAAGCCCTTCGGGCACGACCTCGAGTCGGCGCGCGAACTCAACGACGTCGTCGCATCCGTGTTCCCGCCCGACTCGGTGTTCCGCATCGACCACTACCTCGGCAAGGAGACGGTCCAGAACATCCTCGCGCTGCGCTTCGCGAACCAGCTCTACGAGCCGATCTGGAACGCCAACCACGTCGACCACGTGCAGATCACGATGGCCGAGGACATCGGCGTCGGCGGTCGTGCCGGCTACTACGACGGCATCGGCGCGGCACGCGACGTCATCCAGAACCACCTCCTCCAGCTGCTCGCGCTCACCGCGATGGAGGAGCCGGTCACGTTCGACGCGGCCGACCTCCGCACCGAGAAGGAGAAGATCCTCTCCGCGGTGCGGCTGCCGGCCGACCTGGCCACCGGCACGGCCCGAGGCCAGTACGCGGGCGGCTGGCAGGGCGGCGAGCAGGTGCCCGGCTTCCTCGACGAGGACGGGATGAACCCCGAGTCGACGACCGAGACCTACGCGGCCATGAAGCTCGAGATCGGCACCCGCCGCTGGGCGGGCGTGCCGTTCTACCTGCGCGCGGGCAAGCGCCTCGGTCGCCGCGTGACGGAGATCGCCGTGGTCTTCAAGCGGGCCCCGCAGCAGCTCTTCGAGGACAGCCAGACCGCCCAGCTCGGCCAGAACGCGCTCGTGATCCGGGTGCAGCCCGACGAGGGCGTGACGATCCGGTTCGGGTCGAAGGTGCCGGGTGCTGGCATGCAGGTGCGCGACGTCACGATGGACTTCGGCTACGGCCACGCCTTCACGGAGGCGAGTCCCGAGGCGTACGAGCGACTCATCCTCGACGTGCTCCTCGGCGACCCGCCGCTGTTCCCCCGTCAGGAGGAGGTCGAGCTGTCCTGGAAGATCCTCGACCCGATCGAGCGGTTCTGGGCCACGCAGGGGCAGCCGGAGCAGTACCGCCCCGGCTCCTGGGGTCCCGACTCCGCCGATGAACTCCTCGCCCGCGACGGCCGAACCTGGAGGCGCCCATGATCGTCGACCTGCCCGACACCACGACCGCGAAGGTCTCCAAGGCGCTCGTGAAGATCCGCGAGGAGGGCGGCGCCGTCGCCCTCGGCCGCGTGCTGACGCTCATCATCGCGACCGAGGCCGGCGCCGAGGAGGACGCGATCGAGGCGGCCAACGACGCCTCGCGCGAGCACCCCATGCGCGTCATCGTCATCTCGGTCGACCCCGACGAGCCCGAGGCGCGGCTCGACGCTGAGATCCGCGTGGGCGGCGACGCCGGCGCGAGCGAGGTCATCGTGCTGCACGCGAAGGGCGGCACCGCGTCCGACCCGCAGGGGCTCGTGATGGGCCTGCTCCTGCCGGACGCCCCGGTCGCCGTGTGGTGGCCCGGCATCGCCCCGGAGATCCCCGGGCGCTCACCGCTCGGGCGCATCGCGCACCGTCGCATCACGGATGCCTCTGCGCAGGCGGACCCGCAGGCCGCCGTGCGCGCGCTGGCCGACCGCTACACCCCCGGCGACACCGACTTCGCCTGGACCCGGCTCACCCTGTGGCGGGCCCAGCTCGCCGCCGTGCTCGACCAGCCGCCGTACGCGCCCGTCACGCGCGTCGAGATCATCGGCGCGGTCGACTCGCCGTCGACGACGCTGCTCGCCGCGTGGCTCGGGCTCCAGCTCGGCGCCGAGGTCGGGCTGGAACTGACGCCGGTCGACCAGGGCTCGCACGGCATCCGCGGCGTGATCCTGCACCGGTCGACGGGGCCCATCGAGCTCATCCGCGACGTGCCCTCGGTGGCGAAGCTCCGCCAGCCCGGACAGCCCGAGCACGACGTGGCGCTCCCCCGCCGCAACCTGCGCGACTGCCTCGCCGACGAGCTCCGCCGGCTCGACGCCGACGAGCTGTACGGTGACGTCATCGTCCACGGCATCCCCCTCTGCCATCCGGAAGGAACCGCTGCATGACCAACGACCGTCGCGTCCTCGTGCACTCGGGCAAGCCGGCACTCGCGAGCGCCGTCGCCGCCCGGTTCATCACCAAGGTGCTCGACCTGCTCGACGAGAAGCCGGAGCTCCACATCGCGCTGACCGGCGGGTCGATGGGCATCGCGGTCCTCGACGCGATCCGTCACTCCCCCGCTTCCGACACCATCGCGTGGGACCGGCTGCACTTCTGGTGGGGCGACGAGCGATGGGTGCCGGGCGGTGACGCGGAGCGCAACGACGCCCAGGCCTGGGACGCCCTGCTCGACCACGTGCCCGTGGACGAGGCGAAGGTCCACGCCTTCCCGGCCACCGACTCCGGGCTGGACCTCGACGCCGCGGCCGACGCGTACGCGGCGACGCTGCGCGAGTTCGCGCCCGAGGGAGCCGAGCACCCGGTCTTCGACATCACGTTCCTCGGGGTCGGCCCCGACGGTCACGTCGCCTCGCTGTTCCCCCACCGCTCGGGGATCGGCGTGACCGACCGCACGGTGATCCCCGTGCGCCAGTCGCCGAAGCCGCCGCCCGAGCGGCTGAGCCTCACCCGTCCCGTGCTGAACGCGTCCGACCGCGTCTGGATGGTGCTCGCGGGCGGCGACAAGGCGTCCGCGCTCGGCCTCGCCCTCGCCGGCGCGAGCCGCGACGAGGTGCCCGTCGCCGGGATCAAGGGACGACGCCGCACCGTCTTCTTCGTCGACGGCGAGGCCGCCGCCGAGGTGCCGCCGGAGCTCATCGCACCCGACTACTGACCTGCGCCTCAGGCAGGCACGCGAACGGCCCGACCGGATGATCCGGTCGGGCCGTCGTCGTCAGTGGGTGCGGGCGCTCGTCAGGAGTTCGAGGCCTGACCGCGACGCGCGCGCAGCTGCTGCAGCGCGTCGTCGAGGAGCTGCTCCGCCTCGTCCTCCGAGCGCCGCTCCTTCACGTACGCGAGGTGCGTCTTGTACGGCTCGGTCTTCTGCTCGCTCGGCGGGTTGTCCTTGTCGCGACCCGCGGGCAGACCCGTGGACGGGCTGTCGATGACCTCGGGGATCTCCTCGTCGGGCAGGGTCGCCGAGAAGTACCGGACGGTCTCGTTGCCGAGGGCGTCCCAGTAGCTCACGGCCACGCGCTCGGCGTGGTACCCGTGGTCCTGCTCGCCCATGGGGCCCGCGCCGACGCGCGAGCCGCGGATTGCGCTGTTTCCAGATACCACGGTGCCTCCGTCAGATGCCGGTGTCGAACTTGGTGATGAGTCCCAGGACCACGATGCACGAGACCCAGACGAGCCCCAGCACCACGGTGATGCGGTTCAGGTTGCGCTCGGCGACGCCGGACGCCCCGAGGCTCGACGTCATGCCGCCGCCGAACATGTCGGACAGGCCGCCGCCGCGACCCTTGTGCAGCAGGATGAGCAGCGTCAGCAGGAGGCTGGTCAGGCCCAGGAGGACCTGCAGCACGACCTGGAGAATATCCACGAAGAACCCTTTCCGAGGCGCGGCGGTGCCGCGCAGACATCAGTCGATCATAGCAAGACGCCGGCGCGACATCCCGCCGACGCGGTCAGACGCCGACGTGCTTCTGGAAGCGGGCGATGCTCGAGAACTCGTCGATGTCGAGGCTCGCACCGCCGACCAGCGCGCCGTCCACGTTCGGCTCGCGCATGAAGCCCGCGATGTTCGCGGCCTTCACCGAGCCGCCGTAGAGGATGCGCGTGCGCGCCGCGACGTCGTCGCCGAGCACCTCGGCCAGCGTGCCGCGGAGCGCCGCGGCGACCTGCTCGGCCTGCTCGGGCGTCGCCGCCTGGCCGGAGCCGATCGCCCAGACCGGCTCGTACGCGACCACGATGTCCGCCGCCGCGGCGACGCCCGCGAGGGCCGCCTTCAGCTGCGCGACCGGCACCGCGCTCGGCCCGTGCTGCTCGAGGTCCTCCGCGGTCTCGCCGACGCAGATGATGGGCACCAGGTCGTGCCGCAGCGCGGCCTGCACCTTGGCGGCGACGACCTCGTCGGTCTCCGCGTGCAGCGTGCGCCGCTCGGAGTGGCCGATGATCACGTAGCCGCAGTCGAGCTGCTTGAGGAACCCGCCGGGGATCTCGCCCGTGTAGGCGCCCGAGTCGTGCGCCGACAGGTCCTGCCCGCCGTAGGCGAGCGGCAGCTTGTCGGCCGCCACCAGCGTCTGCACGCTGCGCAGGTCGGTGTACGGCGGGAAGACCGCCACCTCCACCGCCGCGAAGTCGTGCTTCGCGTCGCCCAGGCTCCACGCGAGCTTCTGCACGAACGCGATCGCCTGCAGGTGATCGAGGTTCATCTTCCAGTTGCCCGCGATCAGCGGGATGCGGCTCACTGCCATCCGAGGACCTCCAGTCCGGGGAGCTTCTTGCCCTCGAGGAACTCGAGGCTCGCGCCCCCGCCCGTCGAGATGTGTCCGAATGCGTCGTCGTCGAAGCCGAGCGCGCGCACCGCGGCGGCCGAGTCGCCGCCGCCGACGACGCTCAGGCCCTCGACCTCGGTCAGCGCCTGGGCGATCGCACGAGTGCCCGCGGCGAACGGTGCCAGCTCGAACACGCCCATCGGGCCGTTCCAGAAGACCGTCTTCGACGAGCGGATGCGGTCGGCGAACGCCGCCGCCGTGTCCGGCCCGATGTCCAGGCCGAGGCCCGACGCGCCGAACGGCGTGTCCTCGATCGCGTCGGCGGCGCGCACGACGTGATCGGCATCCGCGCTGAACGACGCGGCGACGACCACGTCGGTCGGCAGCACGATCTCGACCCCGCGACGCTCGGCGTCGGCGAGGTAGCCCTGCACGGTCCCGATCTGGTCGGCCTCGAGCAGGCTCGAGCCGACCGCGTGGCCCTGGGCCGCGAGGAACGTGAAGAGCATGCCGCCGCCGATGAGCAGGCTGTCGACGCGCGGCAGCAGGTGCTCGATGACGCCCAGCTTGTCGGACACCTTCGACCCGCCGAGCACGACCGCGTACGGCCGCTCGGGCGACTCGGTCAGCCGATCGAGCACGTCGAGTTCGGCCGCGATGAGCAGGCCGGCCGCGCTCGGACGGGCCTGCACCAGCTCGTACACGCTCGCCTGCTTGCGGTGCACGACGCCGAAGCCGTCGGAGACGACCGCGTCGGCGAAGTCCGCGAGCTTCGCGGCGAACCCCGCGCGCTCGTCGGCGTCCTTGCTGGTCTCCTCCGCGTTGAAGCGGAGGTTCTCCAGCACGAGCACCTCGCCGTCGCCGAGCGCCTCGACGGCGGCCGTGGCGGACTCGCCGACCGTGTCGATCGCGAAGGCGACCGGACGGCCGAGGAGCTCGCCGAGGCGCGTCGCCGCGGGGGCGAGCGAGTACTTCGGGTCGGGTGCGCCGCCGGGGCGGCCGAGGTGCGAGATCACGATCACCCGGGCGCCCTGCTCGAGCAGCGCGGTGATGGTCGGCACCGAGGCGCGCACGCGCCCGTCGTCGGTGATCCTGCCGTCCGCGAGCGGGACGTTCAGGTCGCACCGGACGACGACGCGCTTGCCGCCGAGCGGACCGAGGGAATCGATGGTGCGCAGCGTCATGCGTCGCTCGTTACAGGCGCTCGGCGACGTACTCGGTGAGGTCGACGAGTCGGTTCGAGTAGCCCCACTCGTTGTCGTACCAGCTCGAGAGCTTGACCTGGTTGCCGATGACGCGCAGCAGCCCCGCGTCGAAGATCGACGAGTGCGGGTCGGTCACGATGTCGCTCGAGACGATCTCGTCCTCGGTGTACTTCAGGATGCCCTTGAGCGGGCCCTCGGCGGCGGCCTTGTAGGCGGCCTTCACCTCGTCGACGGTCACCGGGCGCGAGGCGGTCACCGTGAGGTCCGTGATCGAGCCCGTCGGCACGGGGACGCGCAGCGCGAAACCGTCGAGCTTGCCGACGAGCTCGGGGAGCACGAGGCCGATGGCCTTGGCCGCGCCGGTGGACGTCGGAACGATGTTCACGGCGGCGGCACGGGCACGGCGGAGGTCCTTGTGGGGGCCGTCCTGCAGGTTCTGGTCGGCCGTGTAGGCGTGGACCGTCGTCATGAGGCCGTGCTCGATGCCGAAGGCGTCGTTGAACACCTTGGCCAGCGGGGCGAGGCAGTTCGTGGTGCACGAGGCGTTCGAGATGATGTGGTGCGACGCCGGGTCGTACGAGTCCTCGTTCACTCCGAGCACGAAGGTCGCGTCCTCGCCGGTCGCCGGCGCGGAGATCAGCACCTTCTTGGCGCCCGCGTCGATGTGCTTCTTCGCGTCGGCCGCCTTGGTGAAGAAGCCGGTCGACTCGATGACGATGTCGACGCCGAGGTCGCCCCAGGGCAGGTTCGCGGGGTCGCGCTCCGAGAACACCTTGATCGCGTTGCCGTCGACCACGAGGTTCTCGTCGTCGAACTCGACGGTCGCGTCGAGGCGGCCCGTGATCGAGTCGTACTTCAGCAGGTGGGCGAGGGTCTTGTTGTCGGTGAGGTCGTTCACGGCGACGATCTCGAGGTCCGCGCCCTGTGCGAGGGCTGCGCGGAAGTAGTTGCGGCCGATCCGGCCGAAGCCGTTGATCCCGATCTTGACGGTCACGAAAGATTCTCCTGTTGCTTCTGGCCTGTGCGGCGCGGGGTGGTGTGGAGTTCGCGGAACGGCGGGGTCCCCGGGACGCAGGCCCGGGGACCCGGCATCCGCTATGACAGTAGCAGCAGGCCCGAGGTCTTCTCACGGGCCGTCGTGAAGCGCTGCTGGACGTTCGCCCAGTCGACGATGTCCCAGAACGCCTTCACGTAGTCGGCGCGGACGTTCCTGTAGTCCAGGTAGTACGCGTGCTCCCAGACGTCGAGCATGAGCAGCGGCACGATGCCCGCCGGGAGGTTCGCCTGCTGGTCGAAGAACTGCAGCACGACGATGCGCTCGCCGATCGAGTCCCAGGCCAGCACCGCCCATCCGGAGCCCTGCACGCCCATCGCGGTGGCCGCGAAGTGCGCCTGGAACGCGTCGAACGAGCCGAAGTGGTCGTCGATCGCCGCGGCGAGCTCGCCGGTCGGCTTGTCGCCGCCGTCGGGCGACATGTTCGTCCAGAAGATCGAGTGGTTCACGTGACCGCCGAGGTTGAACGCGAGGTCCTTCTCGAGCTTGTTCACGTTGGCGAGGTTGCCGGTGCCGCGCGCCTCGGCGAGCTGCGCGAGGGCCGTGTTCGCGCCCGTCACGTACGCCTGGTGGTGCTTCGAGTGGTGCAGCTCCATGATGGTGCCGCTGATACTCGGCGCGAGCGCCGAGTAGTCGTAGGCGAGGTCGGGCAGTGTGTAGTCAGCCATTGCTTCTCCTTGTCAGATGCCGGCGCGCCGTCCGCGCGCCCGGCTTCGAGCGACCCTTCCGAGTCTATTCAGGTTCGCGCCCCCGCCGAGGACGCACGGCGTCATCTCAGACGTCATCGAGGTCGGGCGGGAGGCTCGCCTCGGTGTCGGGCACGCCGAGGTCGGCCGCCTTCTTGTCGGCCATGGCGAGCAGTCGACGGATGCGGCCGGCGACGGCGTCCTTCGTCATGGGCGGGTCGGCGTGGTGCCCCAGCTCGTCGAGGCTCGCATCGCGGTGCGCGAGGCGCAGCCGACCGGCGTAGCCGAGGTGCTCGGGCACGTCGTCGCCGAGCAGCTCGAGCGCCCGCTCCACGCGCGCGCACGCGGCGACCGCGGCCTGCGCCGACCGGCGCAGGTTCGCGTCGTCGAAGTTCACCAGGCGGTTGGCCGTGGCGCGCACCTCCCGACGCTGTCGCAGTTCCTCCCAGTTGCGCACGGTGCCGGCGGCGCCCATCTCGGTGAGCATCGCGCCGATCGCCTCGCCGTCGCGGATCACGACGCGGTGCACGCCGCGCACCTCCCGCGCCTTGGCCGGAATCGACAGCCGGCCCGCGGCACCCACCAGGGCCATCGCGGACTCGTTGCCGGGGCAGGTGATCTCGAGCGCGGCCGAGCGGCCCGGGTCGGTCAGGCTCCCCCGCGCGAGGAACGCCCCGCGCCAGACGCCGGCGACCTCCTCGCGCGAACCCGTGGTCAGGCGGTTCGGCAGTCCGCGCACGGGCCGGCGGCGCGCGTCGAGCAGGCCGGTCTGCCGGGCGAGCGTCTCGCCGCCGTCGAGGACGCGTACCAGGAACTGGTCACCGCGCCGGGCGGCGCCCGACGACGTCACCGACACGTCGGCGCGCACGCCGTAGAGCTCGGCGAGGTCGCGCGCCACCCGCCGCGCGATCGCGACCGAGTCGACCTCGGCCTCCACGGCGATCCGGTTCGAGATGACGTGGAGCCCTCCCGCGAATCGCAGCAGCGAGGCGAGCTCCGCAGCGCGCACGCTGGTCCGGCTCACCTCGAACCGGGCCAGTTCGTCCTTGACGTCGGCTGTCAGCGCCAATCGTGTGTCCATCCTGTCGATCGCCTCGCTTCGGGCGTGTGGTTCCTATTCGCGGCCGAGGTCGCGGTGCCTGATGCTCACCGCGAGCCCGGGCACGGCCCGCAGTCGCGTCGCCAGCGCCTCCGCCATCGCCACCGAGCGGTGCTTGCCGCCGGTGCATCCGATCGCCACGGTCGCATGCCGCTTGTTCTCGCGCTGGTACCCGTCGAACACGGTGCCGAGGACACGAGCGTACCCGTCCAGGAACTCGCCGGCACCCTCCTGCTCCAGCACGTAGCGTGCGACGGCGTCGTCCACGCCCGTCTGGGCGCGCAGAGCCGGGTTCCAGAACGGGTTCGGCAGGAACCGGGCGTCGGCGACGAGGTCGGCGTCGGGTGGCAGCCCGTACTTGAAGCCGAAGCTCAGGATCGTCACGCTGAGCTCGGCCGCGTCGGCAGCCGCGAACGAGTCGCGGATCGTCGAGGCGAGCTGGTGCACGTTGAGCTCGCTCGTGTCGATGATCACGTCGCTCGAGGCCTTCAGCTCCGCGACGCGCGCCCGCTCGGCGGTGATGCCGTCGAGGATCGTGCCGCCGCCCTGCAGCGGGTGGGGCCGGCGCACCGACTCGAACCGGCGCACGAGCGCCGCATCGGTCGCGTCGAGGAAGATCACGCGCAGGTTCAGGCCCGTGCGCAGGGCCTGCACGATGTCCTGCAGCTCGGAGAAGAAGTCGCCGCCGCGGATGTCGACGACCGCGGCGATGCGCGGCAGGGTGGCGCCGGCGCGCTCCACGAGCTCGACCAGCGGGCGCAGCATCTGGGGCGGCAGGTTGTCGACGACGTACCAGCCCAGGTCCTCGAGCGAGTTCGCGACGGTCGATCGGCCCGCCCCGGACATGCCGGTGACGATGAGCATCTCCTGGCTCACCCGATCATCGCTCATGCGGTCCCGGGCCCCCTCTCGTCCGCCCCGACCCCAGCCTACCGACCGCGAGCGGGCTCGGGGGACGGCTCCGGATGCAGGTGGCGGTGCACCGCCTCCGCCGTCGCGGGGCCGACGCCGCGCACCTCGGCGATCTCCGCAGCGCTCGCCGAGCGCAGGCGGGTGACCGAGCCGAAGTGGCGCAGCAGTTCCTTCACCCGCGCCGGGCCGAGCCCGGGCACCTCCGCGAGCACCGACCCGATGTCGCGCTTCCGGCGCTGCCGCTGGTGCGTGATCGCGAACCGGTGCGCCTCGTCGCGGATGCGCTGGAACATGAACAGCGCCTCGCTGTTGCGCGGCAGCACGACCGGGAATGCCGACTCGGGCGTCCAGATCTCCTCGAGCCGCTTCGCGATGCCGGCGAGACGGATGCCGCCCACGCCGCTGTCCGCGAGGGCACGCGCCGCGGCCGCCACCTGCGGCTCGCCCCCGTCGACGATCAGCAGGTTCGGCCGGTAGGCGAACTTCCTGCGTCGACCGGTCTCGGCGGCGTCCTCCCCGTCGGGCGACGCGTCGGTCGTCGCATCCGACCCCACCGCGTCGTCGTCGCGCAGGTACGCGAGCCGCCGGCTCAGCACCTGGTACAGCGCCTCCGTGTCGTCCGCGTACTCGGGAACGGTGAACCGGCGGTACTCGTCCTTGCGCGGCAGACCGTCCTCGAACACCACCATCGACGCGACGATGTTCGTGCCCGACAGGTGCGACACGTCGAAGCACTCCATGCGCAGCGGGGCATCCGGCATGTCGAGCGCCTCCTGGATGTCCTCGAGCGCCTGCGACCGGGCCGTGAAGTCGGCGCTGCGCCGGGTCTTGTAGAGCATCAGCGCGTGGGCCGCGTTCTGCCGGGCGGTCTCGAGGAGCGCCGCCTTGTCGCCGCGGCGCGCGACCTTGAGGCGCACCCGACGGCCCGCGATCGCCTCGAGCCACGACTGCAGCGCCTCGGCGTCGTCGGGCAGCTCCGGCACGACCACCTCGGCGGGCGGGGACTCGTCGTCGCCGTAGACGTTCTGCACGACGGAGTCGACGAGGTCGCCGAGGCCGACGTCGAGCTCCTTGTCGACCGTCCACGCGCGCACCGCGCGGATGCGCCCCTTGCGGACCCGGAAGAGCTGCACGGCGGCAGCGAGCTCGTCGTGCTCGATCCCGAACAGGTCGATGTCGACCGAGTCGCGCAGCACGACCGCCGTCTTCTCGAAGAACGAGCGTGCCGCCTGCAGCTGGTCGCGACGACGGGCGGCGCGCTCGTAGTCCTGGGCGACGGACGCCTCCCGCATCTGGCGCTCGAGGTCGTCGATGATGCGCGAGTCCTGGTTCTGCATGAACGCCACGAACCGGTCGACGCTCCGCCGGTGCTCCTCGATGCCGACGACGCCCGAGCACGGGCCGAAGCAGCGCCCGATCTGGCCGAGGAAGCACGGCTTGCCGCTGTCCATCGCACGCTTGTAGTCGGAGTCCTTGCAGGCGCGCATCGGGAAGATCGTGCGCAGCAGGTCGAGCGTCTCCTGCGCCGCCCACACCTTCGGGTACGGCCCGAAGTACTTCGCGCCCGGGATGTTCGCCCGGCGCGTGACGATCGCACGGGGCGCCTCGTCGGCGAGCGTCACCGCGATGTACGGGTACGACTTGTCGTCCCGGTACTTGACGTTGAACGGCGGGTCGAACTCCTTGATCCAGGTGTACTCGAGCTGCAGCGCGTCGACGTCGCCGCCGACCACCGTCCACTCGACGGAGGCCGCCGTGAGCACCATCCGCCGGGTGCGCTCGTGCAGGCTCCGCAGCGGCACGAAGTAGTTCGACAGCCGCGCGCGGAGGTTCTTCGCCTTGCCGACGTACAGCACCCGCCCGGTCTCGTCTCGGAAGCGGTAGACGCCCGGCTGCGTCGGGATCTCCCCCGCCTTCGGCCGGTACGGAACGGTGTCGCGCATCCTGCTCAGCTTGCCGCCTCGACGCGCGCCTCGGGCGCCTCCTCCAGGATCTCGCGCAGGAACCGTCCGGTGTGGCTGTCCTCGACCGCGGCGACGTCCTCGGGCGTGCCGGTCGCGACGATCGTGCCGCCGCCGGAGCCGCCCTCGGGGCCGAGGTCGACGACCCAGTCGGCCGACTTGATCACGTCGAGGTTGTGCTCGATCACGATGACCGTGTTGCCCTTGTCGACGAGCTTGCCGAGCACCTTGAGGAGCTTCTGCACGTCCTCGAAGTGCAGGCCGGTGGTCGGCTCGTCGAGCACGTACACGGTGCGCCCGTTGGAGCGGCGCTGGAGCTCCGTGGCGAGCTTCACGCGCTGCGCCTCGCCCCCCGAGAGGGTCGTGGCGCTCTGGCCGAGCTGCACGTAGCCGAGGCCGACGTCGACGAGCGTCTTCAGGTACCGGTGGATCGCGGAGATCGGCTCGAAGAACTCGGCCGCCTCGCTGATCGGCATCTCGAGCACCTCGGCGATGTGCTTGCCCTTGTAGTGCACCTGCAGGGTCTCGCGGTTGTACCGCGCTCCCCCGCAGACCTCGCACGCGACGTACACGTCGGGCAGGAAGTTCATCTCGATCTTGATGGTGCCGTCGCCCGAGCACGCCTCGCAGCGGCCGCCCTTGACGTTGAAGCTGAAGCGGCCCGGCAGGTAGCCGCGGGCCTTCGCCTCGGTGGTCTCGGCGAAGAGCGTGCGGATGCGGTCGAACACGCCCGTGTAGGTCGCCGGGTTCGACCGCGGCGTGCGCCCGATGGGCGCCTGGTCGACGTGCACGACCTTGTCGAGGTTGTCGAGCCCCTCGACCCGGAGGTGCCTGCCCGGCACCTTCCGCGCCCCGTTCAGCCGGTTCGCGAGCACCCGGTAGAGGATGTCGTTCACGAGCGAGGACTTGCCGGAGCCGCTCACGCCCGTCACCGCGGTGAAGACGCCGAGCGGGAACGTCACGTCGACGCCCCGCAGGTTGTTGGCGGATGCCCCGCGCACCGTGATCTCGCGGTCGTGGTCGATCGGCCGGCGCACCGCGGGCACCGCGATGCTGCGGCGCCCCGCGAGGTAGTCGCCCGTCACGGAGCGGCGGTTCTCGACCAGTTCGCGGTAGCTGCCCGAATGGACCACCTGCCCGCCGCCGACGCCCGCGCCGGGCCCGATGTCGACGATCCAGTCGGCGGTGCGGATGGTGTCCTCGTCGTGCTCGACGACGATCAGCGTGTTGCCGAGGTCGCGGAGGGCGACGAGCGTCTCGATCAGCCGGCGGTTGTCGCGCTGGTGGAGGCCGATGCTGGGCTCGTCGAGCACGTACAGCACGCCGGTGAGCCCGGAGCCGATCTGCGTCGCGAGCCTGATGCGCTGCGCCTCGCCGCCCGACAGCGTGCCGGCGGCGCGCGCGAGGTCGAGGTAGCTGAGCCCCACCCTGATGAGGAAGTCGAGCCGCAGCTTGATCTCGCGCAGCACCTGGGCGGCGATCGCCTGCTCGCGCTCGGTGAGCTCGAGCCGGTCCATGAACTCGCGTGCATCACTGAGGCTCAGCAGCCCCACGTCGGCGATCGAGTGGTCGTGGATCAGCACCGAGAGCACCTCGGGCTTCAGGCGCTTGCCGTCGCAGACGGGGCACGGCACCTCGCGGAGGTACTCCGCCCAGCGGGCCCGCTGCACGTCGCTCTCGGCCTGGAGGTACTGCCGCTCGATGTAGGGGACCACGCCCTCGAAGCCCGACGTGTACGACAGCTCGCGCCCGTAGCGGTTGCGCCAGCGCACCTTCACCTCGAAGTTGTCGCCGTGCAGCACGGCGTCGCGCACCTCGTCGTTCAGCTCGTTCCACGGGGTGTCGAGCGAGAAGTCGAGGTCGCGGGCGAGGCCGTCGAGGAGCTTCTCGTAGTAGTTGTAGAGGCTCTTGCCCTGGCTCGTCCACGGCAGGATGACGCCGCCGGCGATGCTCAGCTCGGGGTCGCCGAGCAGCAGCTGGTCGTCGACCGACATGCGGGTGCCGAGGCCGGTGCACTCGGGACAGGCCCCGAACGGGGCGTTGAACGAGAACGTGCGCGGCTCGATCTCGGTGAGCTGGATCGGATGCTGGTTCGGGCAGGACAGCTTCTCGGAGAACGTCTGCCACGCCGCGTCGCCCTCGCGGTCGACGAAGTTGATGCGCACCAGCCCGTCGGTGAGGCGCAGCGCCGTCTCGAGCGAGTCGGTCAGGCGCCCCAGGATCTCGGGACCGGCGACGAGGCGGTCGACCACCACCGAGATGTCGTGCTTGACCTGCTTCTTCAGCTTCGGCGGGTCGGTGAGCTGGACCATCTCGCCGTCGACGAGGGCGCGCGAGTAGCCCTGCGCGGCGAGCTCGGCGAACAGGTCGACGAACTCGCCCTTCTTCTGGCTCACGACCGGGCTCAGCACCTGGTAGCGCGTGCGCTCCTCGAGTTCCATCAGCTGGTCGGCGATCTGCTGCACGGTCTGCCGCTGGATCCGCTCGCCGCACACCGGGCAGTGCGGTACGCCGATGCGGGCCCAGAGCAGGCGCATGTAGTCGTAGATCTCGGTGATCGTGCCGACCGTCGAGCGCGGGTTGCGGTTGGTCGACTTCTGGTCGATCGAGACCGCGGGGCTGAGGCCCTCGATGAAGTCGACGTCGGGACGGTCGACCTGGCCCAGGAACTGGCGCGCGTACGCCGAGAGCGACTCGACGTAGCGGCGCTGGCCCTCGGCGAAGATCGTGTCGAACGCGAGGGAGGACTTGCCGGAGCCGGAGAGCCCGGTGAACACCACCAGCGAGTCGCGCGGAAGCTCGACGTCGACGTTCTGGAGGTTGTGCACGCGGGCGCCGCGCACGCTCAGGCGCGCACGGGTATCGAGATGGGAGACAGCCACCACTCGAGTCTAGGCACGCCCACCGACACCGAAGTCCGCGGGGCGGACGCCCTCGGCGAACGCCGCCGCGCGCCGTGCCCGCCGCACACGTGATCGGGCGGTTCGCGGTTCCCGTCCGCTCCGTGGCATCCGCTCAGCCCAGGTGGCCCGCCTTCTCCATCTGGCGCAGCTCGCGCTTCAACTCCGACACCTCGTCGCGCAGGCGCGCGGCCAGCTCGAACTTCAGCTCGGCCGCCGCCTCGAGCATCTGGCCGTTCAGGTCTGCGATGAGCGACTCGAGGTCGTTCGCGCCCGCGGCGGCGATGCCCTCGCGCTTGAGGTTCGGCACCGGCGACTTCTTGGCGCTCTCGCGACCCGCGAGCAGGGCAGCGGTGTCGGCCTCCTCGCGCGCGAGCACCGCGGTGATGTCGGCGATGCGCTTGCGCAGCGGCTGCGGGTCGACGCCGTTCGCGCGGTTGTACTCGACCTGCTTCTCCCGACGCCGATTCGTCTCGTCGATCGCCGTGCGCATCGAGTCGGTGAGCACGTCGGCGTACATGTGCACCTGCCCGGACACGTTGCGCGCCGCACGCCCGATCGTCTGGATGAGCGAGGTCGACGAACGCAGGAACCCCTCCTTGTCGGCGTCGAGGATCGACACCAGCGACACCTCGGGCAGGTCGAGGCCCTCGCGCAGCAGGTTGATGCCCACCAGCACGTCGTAGACGCCGGCCCGCAGCTCGGTGAGCAACTCCACGCGACGCAGCGTGTCGACGTCGGAGTGGAGGTACCGCACCCGCACGCCGGCCTCGGTGAGGAAGTCGGTGAGGTCCTCCGCCATACGCTTGGTGAGCGTCGTGACCAGCACGCGCTCGTCGCGCTCGGCGCGGGCGCGGATCTCCTCGAGCAGGTCGTCGATCTGCCCCTTGCTGGGCTTGACGACGATCTCGGGGTCGATGAGCCCGGTCGGGCGGATGATCTGCTCGACCACGCCGTCGGCCACGCCGAGCTCGTACCGGCCGGGGGTCGCCGAGAGGTAGACCGTCTGGCCCACGCGCTCGGAGAACTCGTCCCAGGTGAGCGGCCGGTTGTCGAGTGCGCTCGGCAGGCGGAACCCGTGCTCGACGAGCGTGCGCTTGCGCGACGAGTCGCCCTCGTACATCGCGCCGATCTGCGGCACCGTCACGTGCGACTCGTCGATGACGACGAGAAGATCATCGGGGAAGTAGTCGAGCAGGCAGTGCGGCGGCTCCCCCGCCTCGCGTCCGTCGATGTGCCGCGAGTAGTTCTCGATGCCCGAGCAGAACCCGATCTGCTCCATCATCTCGAGGTCGAAGGTCGTGCGCATGCGCAGGCGCTGCGCCTCGAGCAGCTTGCCCTGGCGCTCGAGCTCGGCGAGGCGCTCCTCGAGCTCGGTGCGGATCGTGCCGACCGCGCGGTCCATCACCTCGGTGCTCGCGACGTAGTGCGAGCCCGGGAAGACCGGCACCGCGTCGAGCTGCGCCACGACCTCGCCGGTGAGCGGATGCAGGTGGTACAGCGCCTCGATCTCGTCGCCGAACATCTCGATGCGGATCGCGAGCTCCTCGTACACCGGGATGATCTCGATCGTGTCGCCGCGCACGCGGAACGTGCCGCGCGAGAACTCGATGTCGTTGCGCTGGTACTGCATCGAGACGAACTTGCGGATGAGCCAGTCGCGGTCGAGTCGCTGGCCCACCTGCAGCGGCATCATGGCCGCGAGGTACTCCTCGGGCGTGCCGAGCCCGTAGATGCAGGAGACCGTCGAGACCACCACGACGTCGCGCCGGCTGAGGAGCGAGTTCGTCGTCGAGTGCCGGAGGCGCTCCACCTCCGCGTTGATCGACGAGTCCTTCTCGATGAACGTGTCCGTCTGCGGCACGTACGCCTCGGGCTGGTAGTAGTCGTAGTACGAGACGAAGTACTCGACCGCGTTGTTCGGCAGCAGCTCGCGGAACTCGTTCGCGAGCTGGGCGGCGAGGGTCTTGTTGTGCGCCAGCACGAGCGTGGGGCGCTGCACCGCCTCGATCAGCCAGGCGGTCGTCGCCGACTTGCCCGTGCCGGTGGCGCCGAGGAGCACCACGTCGGCCTCCCCCGCATTCACCCGGCCCGCGAGTTCGGCGATCGCTGCCGGCTGGTCGCCGCTGGGCGAGTATTCGCTGACCACCTCGAACGGGCGCACGGAACGGGTCGACTGCATGCGTCCAAGTCTAGGTTCGCCCTCGGACACCGGGCCCGGGCGACGGCTATCCGGCCGCGCGGAGCTCCCGGATGCGCGTCCACAGTGCGTCGACCTGGCTCATCGTGTGGGCGAGGCTGCCGCCCGTGTCGATCACGACGTCCGCCACCTCGCGCCGCTCGGCGTCGGTCGCCTGCGCGTCCACGCGCGCCTGCGCGTGGCCGCGTTCCAGTCCGCGCTCGTCGACCAGCCGGTCGACGCGCGTGCGCGCGGGCGCCTCGGTCACGACGACGAGGTCGAACCGGTCTGCGGCCGACGCCTCGACGAGCAGGGGCACGTCGTAGACGACGACCGCGTCGGGGTCCACCCGCTCGGCCTCCGCCAGGTGCTCGGCGAAGAGCTCGCGCACGCGCGGGTGCACGATGGCGTTGAGACGCGTGCGGGCCGCCTCGTCCGAGAACACGAGCTCGCCCAGGCGCACCCGGTCGAGCGTGCCGTCGGCGCGGAGCAGCCCGGCGCCGAACGCGTCGGCGATCTCCGCGAGCGCGCTGCTGCCCGGCTCGACCGCCTCGCGCGCGAGCGCATCGGCGTCGATGTGGACGGCGCCGTGCTGCACGAGGCGTCGTGCGACCGTGGACTTCCCCGAGGCGATGCCGCCCGTCAGACCGATAAGGAACACGCCTCCAGCCTATCGACCCGCGATCGCGGGGACGGCCGGACACGGCGACGGCCGGGCACCCACGCGGGGTGCCCGGCCGTCGATCGGTCCGATGCGGACTAGGAGTTGCTCGAGAGCTTCTCGCGCAGCGCCGCGAGCGACGCGTCGTCGGCGAGCGTGCCGGCGCCGGCCGCCTCGCTCGTGAACGAGCTGCCACCGAAGTCGGCCTCGGCGGCGTCCTTCGCGTTGGCGGCCGCGACCTGCTTCTTGTGCGCCTCCCAGCGAGCCTGGGCGGCAGCATACTCCTGCTCCCACTTCTCGCGCTGGGCGTCGAAGCCCTCGCGCCACTCGTTGGTCTCCGGGTCGAAGCCCTCGGGGTACTTGTAGTTGCCCTGCTCGTCGTACTCGGTGAGCATGCCGTAGAGCGCCGGGTCGAACTCGGTGCCCTCGGGGTCGACGCCCTCGTTGGCCTGCTTCAGCGACAGCGAGATGCGGCGACGCTCGAGGTCGATGTCGATGACCTTGACGAACACCTCCTCGCCGACCGAGACGACCTGCTCCGCCAGCTCGACGTGCTTGCTGGACAGCTCCGAGATGTGCACGAGGCCCTCGATGCCGTCCGCGACGCGCACGAACGCGCCGAACGGGACGAGCTTGGTGACCTTGCCCGGTGCGACCTGGCCGATGGCGTGGGTGCGGGCGAAGACCTGCCACGGGTCCTCCTGCGTCGCCTTGAGCGACAGGGAGACGCGCTCGCGGTCGAGCTCGACGGAGAGCACCTCGACGGTGACCTCCTGGCCGACCTCGACGACCTCGCTGGCGTGCTCGATGTGCTTCCACGACAGCTCGGAGACGTGCACGAGGCCGTCCACGCCGCCGAGGTCGACGAACGCGCCGAAGTTGACGATCGAGGAGATGACGCCCTTGCGGACCTGGCCCGGGTGGAGGTTCGCGAGGAACGTCGACCGGGTCTCCGACTGGGTCTGCTCGAGCAGCGCGCGGCGCGAGAGCACCACGTTGTTGCGGTTCTTGTCGAGCTCCAGGATCTTCGCCTCGAGCTCCTGGCCGAGGTACGGCGTGAGGTCGCGCACGCGGCGCAGCTCGATGAGCGAGGCGGGGAGGAAGCCGCGGAGGCCGATGTCGACGATCAGGCCGCCCTTGACGACCTCGATGACCGTGCCGGTCACGACGCCGTCGGACTCCTTGATCTTCTCGACGTCGCCCCAGGCGCGCTCGTACTGGGCGCGCTTCTTCGACAGGATGAGGCGGCCTTCCTTGTCCTCCTTCTGGAGGACGAGGGCCTCGACGGTGTCGCCGACGCCGACGACCTCGCTGGGGTCGACATCGTGCTTGATGGAGAGTTCGCGGGAGGGGATCACACCCTCGGTCTTGTAGCCGACGTCGAGGAGGACCTCGTCGCGGTCGATCTTCACGACCTGGCCCTCGATGAGGTCGCCGTCGTTGAAGAACTTGAGCGTCTTCTCGACCGCGGCAAGGAAGTCTTCAGCAGAACCGATGTCGTTGATTGCGACCTGCTTGGTTGCCTTGGTCGTTGCGGTTGTCATGTAGTGGTTGCTCCGTAGTGGACAGGGTCGGGCCCCTCGCGCGTTGCTTGCATGTTGTTGTTCCGCGAAGGGCGTGCGGACAGGACGTCACAAACGTGACATTCCATCCTAGCGGCGTCGGAGCAGGTCGGTCAAACGCCGAGCACGGCGGTCCGCAGCGTGTCCAGGCCGACGCCGCCGAGGGCGAGGGCCTTCCCGTGGAACTCCTTGATCGAGAACGCGTCTCCCTCGCGGCGGGCGACCTCGTCGCGCAGGCCCTCCCAGATGCGCTGGCCGACCTTGTACGAGGGTGCCTGCCCCGGCCAGCCGAGGTAGCGGTTCACCTCGAAGCGCACGAAGCCCTCGTTCATGTTCACGTTCCGCGACATGAACTCGAACGCGTACTCCGCCGACCAGGGACCCGACCCGTCGGGCAGCGTCTTCTCCAGGTGCACGCCGATGTCGAGCACCACGCGGGCCGCCCGCATCCGCTGCCCGTCGAGCATGCCGAGCCGATCGGCCGGGTCGTCGAGGTAGCCGAGCTCCTGCATCAGCCGCTCGGCGTAGAGCGCCCAGCCCTCCGCGTGGCCCGACGTGCCGGCGAGCTGGCGGCGCCAGGTGTTCAGCGTGGCGCGGTTCACGACGGCCTGGCCGATCTGCAGGTGGTGGCCGGGGACGCCCTCGTGGTAGACGGTCGTGAGCTCGCGCCAGGTGTCGAACTCCGTGACGCCCTCGGGCACCGACCACCACATGCGACCGGGCCGCGAGAAGTCGTCGGTCGGTCCCGTGTAGTAGATGCCGCCCTCCTGGGTGGGCGCGATCATGCACTCGAGGGCGCGGATCTCCTCGGGGATGTCGAAGTGGGTCGCACCGAGTTCCTCGACCGCGCGGTCGCTGGTCTCCTGCATCCAGCGCTGCAGGGCGTCGGTGCCGTGCAGCTTGCGGCTCGGGTCGTTGTCGAGGAACGAGATCGCCTCGATGACGGATGCCCCGCGCTTGATCTCGTTCGCGATCGACTGCTGCTCCGCGACCATGCGCGCCAGCTCGTCGAGTCCCCACTCGTAGGTCTCGTCGAGGTCGATCGTCGCACCGAGGAACTCGCGCGACTTCAGCTCGTAGAGCTCGCGGCCCACGGCGTCCTTCTCGGCGGCCGCCCCGTCGAGCTCGGACTCGAGGAACTCGGCGAGCTCCTGGTAGGCGACGGCGGATGCCACGGCGCCCTGCTCGAGCTCGGCCCGGAGCGCATCGGGCAGCTCGCCCTCGGCGACGCCCGCCGACGCGACGAACTCCCCGAAGAAGCCCTCGGGGCGTGCGTTCTTGCGCGCCTGCGCGGCGACCTCGCGCACCTGCCGACGCGCCGGGGTGACGCCGCGCCCGATGCCCTCGCGCAGCGTCGCGACGTAGCCCTCCATCGCGGCCGGCAGCGCGGCGAGCCGACGCGAGACCGCCTCCCAGCCCTCGACCGAGTCGGTGGACATGAGGTCGAACACGTCGCGGAGCTCCTGCGCGGGGCTCGCGATCACGTTCAGGTCGCGCAGGTGCAGGCCCGCGTCGTAGCTCTCGATCGCGAGCTCGAGCTGGCTGCGCAGGTCGGTGCGGGTGATCATGTCGACGTCGTCGACCTCGGCGGCCGCCTCGAGGCGCGCGAGGGTGTCGCGCGCGGTCTGCACGAGCTGCTCGTCGCCCGCCGGCGAGTAGTCGCCGTAGCCGCCGTCGGCCGTCTCGCGGCCGATGTACGTGCCGAGCACGGGACGCAGCTCGACCAGGGCGTCGACCCAGTCCTCCGCGACGCGGTCGATCTCGGTGGGGGTGCGTGCGGGCTCCGAAGTCATGGGAGCGAGCCTATCCGCTGCGCGGGACCGGCCCGCGCACCCCGCGGAGCGGTCTGTGCACAGAGCGTCCGACCCGAACGTTCCTCGGGATCAGTGGGCCGCGGCATCCCAGTTCGGGCCGTGCCCGAGCTGCACGTCGAGCGGCACCCGCAGGTCCGCCGCCGTCGACATGCGACGCTGCACGATCTCCTCGAGCCGCTCGCCCTCGCCCGCCGCGACCTCGAAGATCAGCTCGTCGTGCACCTGCATGAGCATGCGCGAGGCGAGCCCCGCCTCGGCGACGTCGCGCTCGATGCCGAGCATGGCGATCTTCATGATGTCGGCGGCCGAGCCCTGGATCGGCGCGTTGAGCGCCGCGCGCTCCGCGTTCTCGCGCAGCACCCGGTTCGGGCTCGACAGGTCGGGGAACGGCCGGCGCCGGCCGAAGATGGTCTCGGTGAAGCCGTCGACCTTCGCCTGCGCGACGACGTCGCGCAGGTAGTCGCGCACCGCGCCGAAGCGCGCGAAGTAGTCGACCATGAGCTGCTTGGCCTCCGACTGCTCGATGCGCAGCTGCTTCGACAGGCCGAACGCGCTGAGCCCGTAGGCCAGCCCGTACGACATGGCCTTCACCTTGGTGCGCATGAGCGGCGTCACCTCCGCGGGTTCGACGCCGAAGATGCGGGCGCCGACGAACCGGTGCAGGTCCTCGCCGGCGTGGAACGCCTCGATCAGGCCCGGGTCGCCCGAGAGGTGCGCCATGATGCGCATCTCGATCTGCGAGTAGTCGGCCGTGAGCAGCGTCTCGAACTCCGCGCCGTGGCGGAACGCCTCGCGGATGCGCCGGCCCTCCCCCGTGCGCACCGGGATGTTCTGCAGGTTCGGGTCGGTCGACGCGATGCGGCCCGTGCTCGTGCCGATCTGCACGTAGGTCGTGTGGATGCGGCCGTCCGCGCCGATCGACTTGTCGAGCGACTCGACGATCTGGCGGAGCTTCGTGGCGTCGCGGTGCTCGAGCAGCAGGCCGAGGAAGGGGTGCGGGCTCTTCTCCTGGAGGTCGGCAAGCGCACCGGCATCCGTCGAATAGCCCGTCTTCGTCGCGCGCGTCTTCGGCATGCCGAGCTGGTCGAAGAGCACCTCCTGGAGCTGCTTCGGCGAACCGAGGTTGACCTCGCGACCGATCTCGGCGAACGCCCGGGCGGCGATGTCGGCCGCGCGGTCGCCGAGCTGGGTGGACAGCGCCGAGAGCTCGTCGTGGTCGACCGTGACGCCGCGCAGCTCCATGTCGGCGAGCACGCCGAGGATCGGCATCTCGATGTCGGTCAGGACCGGCAGGGTCGGCGCGGGCAGCTCGGCGAGCACCACGGGCGCCGCGCGCAGCGTGTACCACGCCAGCTCGGCCGGCCCCGCAGACCGCGACTCGTCGGGCACGAGCTGCGACGGGTCGGGCGTCGGCAGCGTCTCGCCGAGGTAGCGGAAGACGACGTCGGCGAGGCCCTTCTCCTGGGCGAGCGGGTTCACCAGCCAGGTGGCGACGAGCGTGTCGATCGCGAGCCCGCCGAAGCCGAGACCCGACCGACGCATCGCCTTCACCTGCGGCTTGGCGTCGGTCATGAGCTTCGGCGCGTCGCTCGCGAGCCACTCCTCGAACGGCAGGTAGTCGGCGCGGCCCGGCTGCCAGGCCAGGAAGACGGACTCCGCGGCACCGGAGACCCCGGCGCCGATGACCTTGCCGTCGAGCATCTCGATCGTGAGCCCCAACCCGTCGGGGTGGGCGGCGACCTGGCGGTCGAGCCAGCCGCGCAGTTCCTCGTCGAGCAGCGTCTGCGGAACGGGCGCGGTGGGGGCGGCGGATGCCGCGGGGTCGGACATGCCGCTCGCGGCATCCGTCGACTGCTCCTCGCCCGCGAGCTTCATGACGCGCTCCAGGAGGGTGCGGAACTCGAGCCGGGCGAACAGCGCGGTGACGGCGTCGGTGTCGATCGGGCGGGCGGCGAGGTCGTCGACCGCGACGTCCAGCTGCAGGTCGTCGACCAGGCGGTTCAGGCGGCGGTTGCGCACCGCGTTGTCCATCTCGGCGCGCAGGTTGTTGCCGGCGACGCCCGTGATCTCGTCGGCGTGCTCGAGCACGCCGTCGAGCGAGCCGAACTGCTTCAGCCACTTCACCGCGGTCTTCTCGCCGACCTTCGTGATGCCCGGGAGGTTGTCGCTCGTCTCCCCCACCAGCGCGGCGATCTCGGGGTACTGCGCGGGCGGCAGCCCGTAGCGCTCCTCCACCGCTGCCGGGTCGTAGCGCTTCAGCTGCGACACGCCCTGGCTCGACGGGTAGAGCAGGGTCACCTCGTCGTTCACGAGCTGGATGGTGTCGCGGTCGCCCGAGACGAGCAGCACCTCGTACCCGTCGCGACGGCCCTGCGCGGCGAGGGTGGCGAGGATGTCGTCGGCCTCGTAGTCCTCCTTGACGAGCGTGGTCACGCCCATGGCCGCGAGCGCCTCCTGGAGCAGCGGGACCTGGCCGACGAACTCGTGCGGGGTCTCGGCGCGGTTGCCCTTGTACTCCTCGTACTCGCGGGTGCGGAACGAGTGCCGGGAGATGTCGAACGCCACCGCCAGGTGGGTCGGCTTCTCGTTCTTCAGCAGGAGCAGCAGCATCGACAGGAAGCCGTGGATGGCGTTCGTGTGCTGCCCGTCGCGGGTGCGGAAGCTGTCGACCGGCAGCGCGAAGAACGCCCGGAATGCGAGGGAATGGCCATCGATGACCATGAGGGTAGGCTTTGCTGGATCCGGCACCCCCCAAGCCTATAAGCGGCCGACGACACGGCCTTCACGACCGATCGGGAGCAGCATGACCCAGGAGCAGGCCGTCGATGCGCTGGACTACATCCGGCGCCGCGGCATCGGCACGCTGGCGGAGCGGATGGGCATCGACTTCGTCGAGTTCACGGTCGATCGCGCGGTCGCGACCATGCCCGTGGAGGGGAACACCCAGCCGGCGATGCTGCTGCACGGCGGCGCCTACGTCGTGCTCGGCGAGAGCCTCGGCTCGATGTCGGCGAACCTGTGGGCGGGGCCCGACCGGCTGGCCGTCGGCGTCGACATCAACGCGACGCACACGCGCTCCGCGACCTCCGGACGGGTCACGGGTGTCTGCACGCCGATCCACCTCGGTCGCACGATGACCGTGCACGAGATCGTGGTGACCGACGAACAGGGACGGCGCTGCTCGACCGTGCGGATCACGAACTTCATCAAGGACCGCCCGGCCGGCTGAGCGTGCGCCGCCCGCCGGTGCGGTCGTGCCGGGGCGTCGGACGGACGCCCCGGGGACCTCAGTTCTTCTTCGGGGCGAGCTGCTCGATGATCGCCTGCGCGACGTCCTTCATGGTGAGGCGGCGGTCCATCGACGCCTTCTGGATCCAGCGGAACGCCTCGGGCTCCGACAGCCCCATCTTCTCGTTCAGCAGGCCCTTCGCCCGGTCGACGAGCTTCCGGGTCTCGAAGCGCTCGACGAGGTCGCCGACCTCGGCTTCGAGGGTGAGGATCTGGGCGTGCCGGGCCAGCGCGATCTCGATGGCCGGCAGCAGGTCGTTGGGCGTGAACGGCTTGACGACGTACGCCAGCGCGCCGGCCTCGGTGGCCCGCTCGACGAGCTCCTTCTGGCTGAACGCCGTGAGCAGGACGACGGGCGCGATGTGCCCCTCGCTGAGGCGCTTCGCCGCCTCGATGCCGTCGAGCTGGGGCATGCGCACGTCCATGACGACCAGGTCGGGACGCAGCTCGGTGGCGAGCGCGACGGCGGTCTCGCCGTCACCGGCCTCGCCGACCACCTCGAACCCGTTGTCGCGGAGCGTCTCCACCACGTCGAGCCTGATGAGCGATTCGTCCTCGGCGACCACGACGCGACGCGGCGCGGCCTGGGTGTTCTCGGTGTCTGTCACGCCTGAAAGCCTACGGTATTCTGATCGCGGTCTCGTGCGCCGGTGTGGCGGAATGGCAGACGCGGAGCACTCAAAATGCTTTGCCCGAGAGGGCGTGTGGGTTCGACCCCCACCACCGGCACGACCGAAACGGCGAACGGCCGGCCCCTCCCGGGAGCCGGCCGTTCGCCGTCGCGGAGCCCTTTACAGGACCTCGCCCACGTTGTGCACGCGGATGTCGTTGGTGGTGCCGGGGATGCCGGGAGGGGACCCGGAGATGATGACGACCTTCTCGCCCTCGACGGCCAGGCCCTCGCGGCTCAGCACCTCGTCGACCTGGGCGACCATCTGGTCGGTGTGCGTCACGCGCGACACCACGAACGACTGGACGCCCCAGTAGAGCGCCATGCGGCGACGGATCGCCGGATCGGGCGTGAACGCCAGGATCGGGATGTCGCTGCGGATGCGGGACATGCGGCGCACCGACTCACCGGACTCGGTGAAGACGCAGAGGAACTTCGCCGCGACGAAGTTCGCCACGTCGACCGCGGCGAGGGTGATGGCGCCCGACTGCGTGCGCGGCTTGGTGCCGAGCGGCGGCACGCGGTCCAGTCCGTGCTGTTCGGTCGAGGCGACGATGCGGGCCATCGTCTCGAGCGTGACCGTCGGGTACTCGCCGACGCTCGTCTCGCCCGAGAGCATGACTGCGTCGGCGCCGTCGAGCACGGCGTTCGCGACGTCGGAGGTCTCCGCACGCGTCGGCACGGGGCTGTGGATCATCGACTCGAGCATCTGGGTGGCGACGATGACGGGCTTCGCCATGCGTCGCGCCGACTCGATCGCCCGCTTCTGGACGATCGGCACGGCCTCCAGCGGGAGCTCCACGCCGAGGTCGCCGCGGGCGACCATGAGGGCGTCGAACGCATCGATGATCTCGTCGAGCGCCTCGACCGCCTGGGGCTTCTCGATCTTCGCGACGACCGGCACGCGACGGCCGACCTCGTCCATGATCTCGCGCACGCGCGACACGTCCGCGGCATTGCGCACGAACGAGAGCGCGATCAGGTCGGCGCCGAGCTCGAGGCCCCAGCGCAGGTCGGCCTCGTCCTTCTCCGAGAGCGCCGGCACGTTGACCGCGACGCCCGGGAGGTTGATGCCCTTGTTGTCGGAGACCGGGCCGGCGACGACGACCTCGGTGCGGACGCGGGTGCCGTCGGTGTCGAGCACCTTCACGCGCACCTTGCCGTCGTCGATGAGCAGGAAGTCCCCCGGCGCGACGTCGTGCGGCAGCCCCTTGAAGGTCGTCGAGCAGATCTGCTCGTCGCCGAGGATGTCCTCGGTCGTGATGGTGAACACGTCGCCCTGCGCGAGCTCGTGCGGTCCGTTCGCGAACTTCCCGAGGCGGATCTTCGGACCCTGCAGGTCGACGAGCACCGCGACGGCGCGGCCGGAGTCGTTCGCCGCCTTCCGGATGTTCTGGTAGACCCCCTCGTGCACGTCGTACGACCCGTGGCTCAGGTTCATGCGGGCGACGTCGAGGCCGGCGTCGATGAGCGCGCGGATCCCTTCGTAGCTCGCAGTCGCGGGTCCGAGCGTGGCGACGATCTTCGCGCGTCTCATGTGTTGTGCTCCGTGTTCCTCGCGCCGGGGCGCGGTGATCGTGGTGGTGATGATGGGTGGGCGGTCAGACGGCGAGGGCCTGGGCGGAGGCCGGGATCGGGCTCGGCAGGTGCGTCTCCCCTTCAAGGTAGCGGTCCACCGACGCGGCCGCAGCCCGGCCCTCGGCGATGGCCCACACGATGAGGGACTGCCCGCGCCCGGCGTCGCCGGCGGCGAACACGCCGGGGATGCTGGTGGCGTAGGCGTCGTCGCGCTGCACGTTGCCGCGCTGGGTGAACTCGGCGCCGAGCTGGCTCGACAGCTCCTGCGACTCGGGCCCGGTGAACCCGAGGGCGAGCAGCACGAGGTCGGCGGGGATCTCCCGCTCGGTGCCCGCCTTGGGCACGCGGCGGCCGTCGAGGTACTCGGTCTCCGCGACGCGGATCGCACGGACCTCCCCGACGTCGTTCGAGACGAACTCCACCGTGGACGCGAGGTACTGGCGCGTGCCGCCCTCCTCGTGCGCGGTCTGCACCTCGAAGAGGTTCGGGTGCATCGGCCACGGCTGGCTGTCGGGACGCGCGATGCCGGGCTTCTTGCCGATCGCGAGGTTCGTCACCGAGAGCGCGCCCTGGCGGTGCGCGGTGCCGATGCAGTCGGCGCCGGTGTCGCCGCCGCCCAGGACCACCACGTGCTTGCCCTCGGCCGTGATCTGCTCCGGCACGGTGTCGCCCGCGACCGCGTGGTTCGACTGCACGAGGTACTCCATGGCGAAGTGCACGCCGGGGAGGTCGCGCCCGGGGATCGGCAGGTCGCGCGGCACCATGGCGCCCGTGGCGATGACGATCGCGTCGTACCGCTCGCGGAGCGCGCTCCACGAGATGTCGGTGCCGATGTCCACGCCCGCGCGGAACCGCGTACCCTCGGCCGTCATCTGGGCGATGCGCTGGTCGAGGTGGCGCTTCTCCATCTTGAAGTCGGGGATGCCGTAGCGCAGCAGGCCGCCGATGCGGTCGTCGCGCTCGTACACGGCGACCGTGTGTCCCGCGCGCGTGAGCTGCTGTGCGGCGGCGAGTCCGGCGGGGCCGGAGCCCACGACGGCGACGGTCTTGCCCGTGAGCCGCCCCGGCGGGTGCGGCTGCACCCAGCCGTTCGAGAACGCCTGGTCGATGATCGAGACCTCGACCTGCTTGATCGTGACGGCGGGCTGGTTGATGCCGAGCACGCACGACGACTCGCACGGCGCGGGGCAGAGGCGACCGGTGAACTCCGGGAAGTTGTTGGTCGCGTGCAGGCGCTCGATGGCGGCTCGGCCCTCGCCGCGCCACATCAGGTCGTTCCACTCGGGGATGAGGTTGCCGAGCGGGCAGCCCTGATGGCAGAACGGGATGCCGCAGTCCATGCATCGGCCCGCCTGGCGGCGCAGCTGCGCGGGATCGCCCTGCTCGTAGACCTCCTTGAAGTCCATGATGCGCACGGGAACCGGGCGCCGCTTCGGCAGCTCGCGCTCGGTGGTCTTGAGGAAGCCCTTCGGGTCAGCCACCGGTCACCTCCAGGATCCGGCCCCACACGACGTCGCCGTCGGGGTCCAGCCCCTCGTCGACCGCGCTCTGGCGTGTCTCGAGGACGGCCGCGTAGTCGCGTGGGAGAACCTTCACGAATCGCTCCATGGTGTCGGATGCCTCGAGCAGTCGGGCCGCGAGGGCGGACCCGGTGTGCTCCTGGTGCTGGCGGAGGAGATCGCGCACGATCTCCCGGTCGGCGCTGCCGAGCTCGTGCAGCTGCAGCTCGCCGGACGCGAGCGCATCGCGGTTGATGCGCTCCTTGGGCAGGTCGAACACGTACGCCGTGCCGCCCGACATGCCCGCGCCGAGGTTGCGGCCGGTCGGGCCGAGGATGAGCGCGAGGCCGCCGGTCATGTACTCGAGCGCGTGGTCGCCCACGCCCTCGACGACCGCCGTCGCGCCCGAGTTGCGCACGAGGAAGCGCTCGCCGACGATGCCGCTGATGAACATGCTGCCCTGGGTCGAGCCGTAGCCGATCACGTTGCCGGCGATGACGTTGCGCTCGGCCGCGAACGTGCTCGCGCGGTCGGGCCGCACGATGATCTCGCCGCCGGACAGCCCCTTGCCCACGTAGTCGTTCGAGTCGCCCTCGAGGCGCAGCGTGATGCCGGCGGGCAGGAACGCGCCGAACGACTGCCCGGCCGAACCCGTCAGCGTCACGTCGATCGACCCGGCCGGGAGCCCGTTCACGCCGTGGCGCACGGTCACCTCGTGTCCGAGCATGGTGCCGACGGCCCGTTCGGTGTTGCGGATCGGCAGCGCGATCTCGACGCGACCGCCGTGCTCCAGCACGTCGGCGCTCGCCTCGATCAGCTGGTTGTCGAAGTGCTCGTCGAGCTCGTGGTCCTGCGGGCGCCCGTTGCGACGCGGCTCGGCGTCGGAGAAGTCCGGGCCCACGAGCACCGGCGACAGGTCGAGCCCGCTCGCCTTCCAGTGCGCCACGGCACGGTCGACGTCGAGCATCTCGCGGCGCCCGATCGCCTCGTCGAGGCTGCGGAAGCCGAGCTCGGCGAGGTACTCGCGCACCTCCTGGGCGATGAACTCGAAGAAGTTGACGACGAACTCGGGCTTGCCGCTGAAGCGCTTGCGCAACTCGGGATTCTGCGTGGCGACGCCGACCGGGCAGGTGTCGAGGTGGCAGACGCGCATGAGCACGCAGCCCTCGACGACGAGCGGGGCCGTGGCGAAGCCGAACTCCTCGGCGCCGAGCAGGGCGCCGATGATCACGTCGCGGCCGGTCTTCATCTGGCCGTCGACCTGCACCACCACGCGGTCGCGCATGCCGTTGAGCATGAGCGTCTGCTGGGTCTCGGCGAGGCCGAGCTCCCAGGGCGTGCCCGCGTGCTTCAGCGAGTTCATCGGGCTCGCACCGGTGCCGCCGTCGTGCCCGGAGACGAGGATGACGTCGGCGAGGGCCTTCGCCGTGCCCGCCGCGACGGCGCCGATGCCCGACTGGCTCACGAGCTTCACGTGCACCCTGGCGCCCGGGTTCGCGCGCTTCAGGTCGAAGATGAGCTGCTTGAGGTCTTCGATGGAGTAGATGTCGTGGTGCGGCGGCGGCGAGATCAGCCCGACGCCCGCGGTCGCGTGACGCGTGCGGGCGACCCAGGGGTACACCTTCGTGGGCGGCAACTGCCCGCCCTCGCCGGGCTTGGCGCCCTGCGCGAGCTTGATCTGGATGTCGTCGGCGTGCGTGAGGTACATGCTCGTCACGCCGAAGCGGCCGGACGCGACCTGCTTGATCGCGCTGCGACGCTCGGGGTCGAGCAGCCGGTCGAGGTCCTCGCCCCCCTCGCCCGTGTTCGAGCGCGCGCCGATGCGGTTCATCGCGATCGCGAGGGTCTCGTGCGCCTCCTTGGAGATGGAGCCGTAGCTCATCGCACCGGTCGAGAACCGCTTCACGATCGACGAGACCGGCTCGACCTCGTCGATCGGCACCGGCGGGCGTGCACCGCTGCGCAGCGAGAACATGCCGCGGAGCGTCATGAGGTTGGAGGCCTGGCCGTCGACCATCGAGGTGTACTCGCGGAAGACGTCGTAGCGCCCGCTGCGCGTGGCGTGCTGCAGGCGGAACACCGTCTCGGGGTTGAAGAGGTGCGGTGCGCCGTCGCGGCGCCACTGGTACTCGCCGCCGGTCGCGAGCCGCTCGTGCACGGTGACCGCGACGTCGTCGGGGTACGCGCCCTTGTAGCGGCGGGCGTTCTCCGTGGCGATGACCTCGAGGCCCACGCCGCCGAGCTTCGACGTCGTGCCGGTGAAGAACTCGTCGACGAACTCCTGGCTGAGGCCGACGGCCTCGAACGCCTGGGCGCCCGCATACGACGACATCGTGGAGATGCCCATCTTCGACATGATCTTCAGCACGCCCTTGCCGAGCGCCTTGATCACGTTCTTCACGGCCTGCTCGGGGGTCACGCCGGTGATGACGCCGGAGCGCACGAGCTCCTCGCACGTCTCCATGGCGAGGTACGGGTTCACGGCCGACGCGCCGTAGCCGACGAGCAGCGCGACGTGGTGCACCTCGCGCACGTCGCCGGTCTCGACGACGATGCCCACGCGCATGCGGGTCTCGGAGCGGATGAGGTGGTGGTGCACGGCCGCGAGCATGAGCAGCGACGGGATCGGCGCGAGCTCCGACGTGGTGTCGCGGTCGCTCAGCACGAGGAACTTCGCCCCCGCCGCGATGGCGCGGTCCGCCTCGTCGCACAGTGCGTTCAGGCGCGAGCGCAGTCCCTCGGTGCCCTCCTCGACCCGGTACAGGCCGCGCAGCGTGGTGGTCGTGGCGCTGTCGGGGCGCGGGTCGATGTGCTGGATCTTCGCCAGCTCGTCGTTGTCGATCACGGGGAACGACAGCGCCACCTGGTGCGCGTGGTCGGGACCCGAGGTCAGCAGGTTGTGCTCCGGACCGAGGGTCGTGCCGAGCGAGGTGACGACCTCCTCGCGGATCGAGTCGAGCGGCGGGTTCGTCACCTGCGCGAACTGCTGGGTGAAGTAGTCGAAGAGCAGGCGGGGGCGCTCGCTGAGCACCGCGATGGGGGTGTCGGACCCCATCGCGCCGAGGGGCTCGGCGCCGGTGCGCGCCATCGGCGTGAGCAGCACGCGCACCTCCTCCTCGGTGTAGCCGAAGGTGCGCTGGCGGCGACGCACGGATGCCGGCGGGTGCACGATGTGCTCGCGCTCGGGCAGGTCGCCGAGGCGGATGCGGCCGGAGTCGAGCCACTCCCCCCACGGCTCGGACGCCGCGAGGTCGGACTTGATCTCGTCGTCCTCGATGAGGCGCCCGGCGACCGTGTCGACGAGGAACATGCGCCCGGGCTGCAGGCGGCCCTTGCGCACCACCTTCGACGGGTCGATGTCGAGCACGCCGATCTCGCTCGCGAGCACGACGAGGCCGTCGTCGGTGACGACGTAGCGCCCGGGGCGGAGGCCGTTGCGGTCGAGCGTGGCGCCCACGAGCGAGCCATCGGTGAAGACGATCGCTGCCGGGCCGTCCCACGGCTCCATGAGCATCGAGTGGTACTCGTAGAACGCGCGACGGGCGGGGTCGATCTCGGTCGCGTTCTCCCACGCCTCCGGGACCATCATCATGATCGCATGCGGCAGGCTGCGGCCGGAGAGGCTCAGCAGCTCGACGACCTCGTCGAAGGACGCGGAGTCGCTCGAGCCCGGCGTGACGATCGGCATGACCGGGCCGAGGTCGCCCAGCAGCTCGGACTCGAGCTGCGACTGGCGCGCGCGCATCCAGTTGCGGTTGCCCTGCACCGTGTTGATCTCGCCGTTGTGCGCGATCATGCGGAACGGCTGTGCGAGCGGCCACGACGGGAACGTGTTCGTCGAGTAGCGCGAGTGCACGAGCGCCAGCTTCGAGGCGAACCGCTCGTCCGACAGGTCGGGGTAGAAGGGCTCGAGCTGGAGGGTCGTGACCATGCCCTTGTAGACCAGCGTGCGGCACGACAGCGAAGCGAAGTAGAGCTCGATCTCCCGCTCGGCGCGCTTGCGCAGGCGGAACGTGAGCCGGTCGAGCGCGATGTCGGACAGGGGCGCGCCGGCCTCGGTCTCGTCGGTGCTGCGCACGTACACCTGCTGCACGTCGGGCATCGCGGCGCGTGCAAGCGTGCCCAGTTCGTCGGGGCGCACCGGCACCTCGCGCCAGCCGATGATCTCGAGGCGCTCCTCCGCGGCGATCTCGCGGAAGCGGCGCTTGACCGCGCTGCGCTGGGTCGGGTCGGTGGGCAGGAACGCGTTGCCGACGGCGTAGCGGCCGGGCGCGGGCAGCTCGAACGGGACGACCTCGCGGAGGAAGGCGTCGGGCACCTGCGTGATGATGCCCGCTCCGTCGCCGGTGCCGGCGTCGGAGCCCACCGCGCCCCGGTGCTCGAGGTTGCGCAGCGCGTCGAGCGCCGCCTGGATGATGTCGTGTCCGGCGGTGCCGCGGAGCGTCGCGACCATCGCGAGGCCGCAGGCGTCCTTCTCGTGTGCGGGGTCGTACATCCCCTGGGCCGGGGGGACCGCCCCGAAGCGGGAGTGGGTCGGAGTCATCGCCACAGTGACCGTCCTCGTGAAATCAGTGAACCAGCGCGGGACGCCTTCGGCCCATCGGAAGAAATGTGATGTGCTCCCCCACGGTACGGGGACGCATCGGGGCTCGGGCCGGATCGCCCGGACTAGGAGGTCGTCTCGCGTGTGCTTGTGGCTGCGGCCGCCTCCGTGTCGCCCTCGTCCTCGGCATCGTCGCCGATCGTGTCTCGGTCGGACTCGGTGTCGTCCGAGTCTACCCCGTCGTCCGGACGCCACTCGCGGCCGGGCACGTAGGGGCTCGCCTCCATGCCCGTGTGCCGGCGGGACTGCACGATGAGGATGATCACGCCGATCGCGATCGCCGCGAGCGACGCCCAGACGTTCGAGCGGATGCCCAGGAAGACCTCGCTCGGGTCGACGCGGATCGACTCCAGGAAGGTACGGCCGATGCCGTACCAGATGAGGTACACGGCGAACGCCTTGCCCCAGCGCAGGCGGAACTTGCGCTCCAGCCAGAGCAGCACGGCGACGCCGAGGAGGTTCCAGACGATCTCGTACAGGAACGTGGGGTGGAACAGCGTTCCGGGCTCGAGGCCCGCGGGGAACGCGGGGTTCGTCGACTCGATCTCGAGGCCCCACGGCAGGTCGGTGGGAAGGCCGAACAGCTCGTGGTTGAACCAGTTGCCGAGGCGGCCGGCGGCCTGCGCGACGAGCATGCCCGGCGCGAGTGCGTCGGCGAACGACCAGAAGCGGATGCCCGTGAGCCGGCAGCCGATCCAGACGCCCAGCGCACCGCCGATGAGCGAGCCGTAGATGGCGTTGCCGCCCTCCCAGATCGCGAACACCTTCCAGAGGTCGGCACCCTCGTAGAAGTAGTCCCCCGGGTGGGTGAAGACGTGGTAGAAGCGCGCGAACACGATGCCGAGCGGCACGGCCCACAGCGCGATGTCGAGCACGATGCCCGGCTCGGCGCCGCGCGTGGTGAGCCGCCGCGAGGTGATCCAGACCGCGAGCACGATGCCCACGAGGATGCATAGCGCGTACGCGTGGATCGTCAGCGACACGCCCCACGGCAGCGGGATGTCGAAGGAGCTCCACTCCGGGCTGGGGATGCTGAGCGGTGCGATCACGTTCGTTCGGTGCCTTTCGTCCTGACTGCGGGTTCGGGCCCGCATGCGGCCTCGGCCAGCGTACTATCCCGCCGGACGCGTGCCGCGCGCGAGTTCCGCGGCCAGCGCGCCGACCCCGTCCACACCCCCGTCGGCGAGTGCCTTCACGAGCGCGGAGCCGACGATCGCGCCGTCGGCGTAGGAGACGACCTCGCGCACCTGCTCGGCGGTCGAGATGCCGACGCCGACGCAGCTCCGGGGGCTTCCGGCCGCACGCAGCCGCTCGACGAGCGTGCGGGCGGCGCGGTCGACGTCGGCCCGGGCGCCGGTGATGCCCATGGTCGAGACCGCGTAAACGAAACCACGGCTGGCCTCCACGGTGCGGGCGAGGCGCGCGTCGGAGGAACTGGGTGCGGCCAGGAACACGCGGTCGAGGCCGGTGCGGTCGGATGCCGCGAGCCAGGCGTCCGCCTCGTCGGGGATGAGGTCGGGCGTGATCAGGCCCGCGCCGCCCGCGGCGGCGAGGTCGTCGGCGAACCGGTCGACGCCGTACTGCACCACGGGGTTCCAGTAGGTCATCATCAGGATCGGCGCGTCGACCTGCTCCCGGATCGCGCGTACGGCCTCGAAGCCGTGCGCGAGCCGGAACCCGCCGGCGAGGGCGGCCTGCGTGGCGCCCTGGATGACCGGGCCGTCCATCACGGGGTCGGAGTACGGGATGCCGAGCTCGAGCGCGTCGACGCCGTTCTCCACCAGCGCGACGGCCGCGTCGACGCTCGCACCGAGCGACGGGAAGCCGACCGGCAGGTAGCCCACGAGCGCGCCGGACCCGGCCGCCACGCGTGCGTCGATGACCTCGCCCACGCCGCTCATGCGCCCTCCTCGCCGTCGATGAGCTCGAACCACTTCGCAGCGGTCTCCATGTCCTTGTCGCCGCGGCCCGAGAGGTTCACCAGGATGCTCGCGTCGGGCCCGAGCTCCCGCCCCAGCTCGAGCGCACCCGCGAGCGCGTGCGCGGACTCGATGGCGGGGATGATGCCCTCGGTGCGGGACAGCAGCCGGAGCGCGTCCATGGCCGCGGCATCCGTGGACGCCCGGTACTCCGCGCGCCCGATGTCGGAGAGCCAGGAGTGCTCGGGACCGACGCCCGGGTAGTCGAGCCCGGCGGAGATCGAGTGCGACTCGATCGTCTGGCCGTCCTCGTCCTGCAGCAGGAAGCTGCGCGCGCCGTGCAGCACGCCCGGACGACCCTTCCCGATGGTCGCGGCGTGGCGCTCGGTGTCGACGCCCTCGCCGCCCGCCTCGAAGCCGTAGAGCGCGACGTCCGGGTCGTCGAGGAACGCGTGGAAGATGCCGATCGCGTTCGAGCCGCCGCCGACGCACGCGGCGACCGCGGTGGGCAGCGCACCCGTGCGCTCGAGCATCTGGGCCCGCGCCTCCTCGCCGATGATCTTCTGGAGGTCCCGCACCATCGCCGGGAACGGGTGCGGACCCGCGACCGTGCCGAAGATGTAGTTGGTGTGCCCGACGTTGGTCACCCAGTCGCGCATGGCCTCGTTGATCGCATCCTTGAGCGTGCGCGAGCCGTGCGTGACCGGGATCACCTCGGCGCCGAGCAGCCGCATGCGCGCCACGTTCAGCGCCTGGCGCTCGGTGTCGACCTCGCCCATGTAGATGACGCAGTCGAGCCCGAACAGCGCCGCCGCCGTCGCGGTCGCGACGCCGTGCTGGCCCGCCCCGGTCTCGGCGATGACGCGGGTCTTGCCGACCCGCTTCGTGAGGAGCGCCTGGCCGAGCACGTTGTTGATCTTGTGCGAGCCCGTGTGGTTGAGGTCCTCCCGCTTCAGGAAGACGCGGGCGCCGCCGGCGTGCTCCGCGAAGCGGCGCACCTCGGTGAGCGGCGACGGCCGGCCGACGTAGTCGCGCAGCAGGCTGTCGAGCTCGTCGTGGAACGCGGGGTCGAGCTTGGCGAGCTGCCAGGCCTCGTCGAGCTCGTCGAGCGCGGCGATGAGCGACTCGGGCACGAACCGCCCGCCGAACTCGCCGAAGTACGGACCGGACTCGGTGCGCAGGGACATCTACTCCCCCAGGAATCTCGCGAGCGTCTCGCGGGGGTCGCTCGTGACGAGCGCCTCCCCCACGAGGACCACGTCGGCCCCGGCCGCGCGGTAGGCCGCGACGTCGGCGGCCGTCGACACGGCCGACTCGGCGACGCGCACGGCGCCCTCCGGGAAGTCCGGCGCGAGCCGGCCGAAGAGGTCGCGGTCGAGCTCGAAGGTGGACAGGTTTCGGGCGTTGACGCCGATCAGGCGCGCACCGATGTCGGCGGCGCGACGCAGTTCGTCGGCGTCGTGGGTCTCGACGAGCGCGGTCATGCCGAGCTCGCCGATGAGCGCGTGCAGCTCGACGAGGTCGCGCTGCTCCAGCGCCGCGACGATGAGCAGCACCAGGTCGGCACCGGCGGCACGCGCCTCGAGCACCTGGTACGGCGTGGCGATGAAGTCCTTGCGGAGCACGGGCAGCGACACGGCGGCGCGCACGGCCTCGAGGTCGGCCAGGGAGCCGAGGAAGCGACGGCCCTCGGTCAGCACGCTGATGGCGCTCGCACCGCCGGCCTCGTACTCGCGTGCGAGCGCTGCCGGATCGGGGATGTCGGCCAGCGGGCCGCGCGACGGGCTCGCGCGCTTCACCTCGGCGATGATCCTGACGCGGTCCGCCGGCGCGAGGGCCGCGAGGGCGTCCAGTGCGGGCGCGCGCTCGGCCGCAGCGCGCTCGACGTCCGCGAGGGGCGTCTCGGCACGACGGGCCTCGGCGTCCGCGACCGCGTTCGCCGTGAGCTCGGACAGCACGTCGGTCAGTGCTCCGCTGCGGTCACGCGCGCGCCGCCCACGCCGTAGCCGGCCTTCGCGAGCGCCCAGCCGGCGACCGCGCCGAGCACGAGCAGCACCGCGGATGCCCACACCAGCCACTCGACGGCGAAGAAGAACGCGACGGTGCCGATCGCGAACGCGACGAGCATGATCACCACGGCAATCCAGGCTGCGGGCGAGTGTCCGTGGCCCGGGTCGCTGACGTCAGTGCTCATGATGCTCCTTCTGGTGTGGGGACGGTGGAAGTCTATCGGGCCGACCGCGTCAGTCCCGACCCGGCTCGGTCGGATCCTCGCCGCGCGACAGCTCGTCCCATTCGTCGACGGCGCCCGCGGCGGAGCCGTCGGCGCGTTCGAGGCGCACGGCCCGGTAGCGGCGCGACGAATCGGGCCAGCGCGAGGAGGTCGCGAGCACCGCGACGCCTGCGGCGGCGAGCAGCACGCCCGAGGCGACGGCGACCCACGGCCAGGCGCTCCAGGCGACGGATGCCACGAGCCCGGCCGCCGACGACCCGGCGATGCCCGTGGCAGCGGTGACGACGGGGGCGGCCGCGGCGGCGGGGTCGCCCATGGCGAGCGCGGCCGACAGCACGACGCATGCGCCGAGCACGACGGCGAGCAGCCCGAGCACGAGGCGCGCGACACGACCCGCGATGGCCAGCGCCGCGCCGAGCGCGAGTCCGGCGAGTGCGAGCGCGGCCAGCGCGGCATCCGCCACCTGACCCGGCACCGCGTGCGCGTCGCCCGCGTCGAGCGTGACCGTGAACCAGTCCTGCGTCCAGGCGAGCAGGCCGAGCCCGGCCGCACCGATCACGGCGACGACGATGACGAGCTTGCGTCGACGTGCCGTCACGTCAGCCCAGGGTCCGCATCGCGTTGGCGACGGCGACCGCCCGCAGCGGCGCGGCGGCCTTGTTCTGCGACTCCTGGAACTCCGACTCGGGGTTCGAGTCGGCGACCAGCCCGCCGCCGGCCTGCACGCGCGCGACGCCGCCGCGGATGGTCGCAGTGCGGATCGCGATCGCGAGGTCGGCGTCGCCGCCGAACCCGAAGTAGCCCACGACGCCGCCGTAGACGCCGCGCTGCACGGGCTCGAGCTCGTCGATGATCTCGAGCGCGCGCGGCTTCGGCGCACCCGAGAGGGTGCCGGCCGGGAACGTCGCCCGGAACACGTCGATCGCGTCGGCGGTGGGCAGCAGGTCGCCCTCGACCGACGAGACGAGGTGCATGATGTGGCTGAACCGCTCGACGCGCATGAACTCGGTCACCTCGACCGAGCCCGCGGCGCACACCTTCGCGAGGTCGTTGCGCGCGAGGTCGACGAGCATGAGGTGCTCGGCGCGCTCCTTCGGGTCGCCCGAGAGCTCGGCCTCGAGGTCGGCGTCCTCCTCCGGCGTCGCCCCACGCGGCTTGGACCCGGCGATCGGATGCGTGTAGACGCGCCCGTCCTGCACCTTGACCAGCGCCTCGGGCGACGAGCCGACGATCCAGTACGGCTCGCCGTCGGGATCCTCGAGGCTCAGCAGGTACATGTACGGGCTCGGGTTCAGGCTCCGCAGCACGCGGTAGACGTCGATCGGCGCCGCGGTGCACTCCTGCTCGAACCGCTGCGAGATGACGACCTGGAAGATGTCGCCCTCGCGGATGTACTCCTTGCTCGTCACCACCGCGTCGAGGAAGTCCTGCCGGCGCGTGCGGGAGGTCGGCGCGGCGGGCGTCGCGAGGTCCACCACGGCGAGGTGCGCCTCGGAGGGCCGCGCCATCGCCGCCTGCATGCGGTCGAGTCGCGCCTGCGCGTCGGCCCACAGCGCGTCGGCGTCGTCGACGCCGTCGTTCAGGGCGCTGACGATGAGCTGCACCGTGCCCCGGCGGTGGTCGAGCACGACGAGCTCCGAGACGAAGCTCAGCGCCTGGCCGACGACCGCGCCCTCGGCGGGCGGGCGGTTCGGCAGCCGCTCGATCTGGCGGATGGCCTCCCAGCCGATGAAGCCGACGAGGCCGCCGGTGAGCGGCGGCATGCCGGGCACCGGCTCGGTCTGCCAGCGCGCGTAGAGCGCCGACACCGCCGCGAGCGGTCCCTCCGGGGCATCCGCCCCCAGCGCCCGCTCGGCGTCGAGGCCGTAGTCGAGCCACTCGGCGACGTCGCCGCGCTGGGTGAGCACGCCGTAGGACGCGGAGCCGACGAACGAGTACCGGGACCAGATGCCGCCCTGCTCCGCGGACTCGAGCAGGAAGGTGCCCGGGCGGCCGTCGGCGAGCTTGCGGTAGATGCCGACCGGGGTCTCCCCGTCGGCGAACAGCTCGCGGGTGACGGGCACCACGCGGCGACCGGGCAGCAGCGCGTCGAAGTCGGCGCGACCGGTCGTGCCGGTCTGCTCGGCGGTGGTCGGCATCGTGCTCCTCGTGGCGCGGGTCAGTCGGTGGATTCGGGCTCGGGTGCGCTGCCTGCGACGACCTCGAGCGGGTCGCCGTCGAAGCAGGTGCGCGTTCCGGTGTGGCAGGCCACGCCGACCTGGTCGACGCGCAGCAACAGCGTATCGCCGTCGCAGTCGAGGGCGGCCGTCCGCACGTACTGCGCGTGCCCGGAGGTGTCGCCCTTCCGCCAGTACTCCTGCCGCGACCTGGACCAGAACGTCACGCGCCCCTCGGTGAGGGTGCGCCGCATGGCCTCGCGGTCCATCCAGCCGAGCATGAGCACCTCGCCGGTGTCCCACTGCTGGATGACGGCGGGCAGCAGCCCGTCGCCGTTGAACGCCGCCCGGTCCATCGGGGACGCACCCGGGGCCCAGGGCTCGTCGTCGCGCTCGAGTTCCTCGTCGTCCGCGTAGGTCATCGTCGTACCGTCCGTCCGTCTGCGGCGAGGGCGTCCTTGACCTCGCCGATCGTGAGCTCGCGATTGTGGAAGACGGATGCCGCGAGCACGGCGTCCGCCCCCGCGCCGATCGCCGGCGCGAAGTGGTCGACCGCGCCGGCGCCGCCCGAGGCGATCACCGGCACCGACGACAGCTCGTGCATGAGCGCGATCAGCTCGAGGTCGAAGCCCTGCTTCGTGCCGTCCGCGTCGATGGAGTTGACCAGCAGCTCCCCCACGCCGAGCTCGATCGCCTGCCGCGCCCAGGCGAGCGCGTCGAGGGTCGTCTCGGTGCGGCCGCCGTGGGTCGTGACGACGAACCCCGACTCGGTGGCATCCGACCGCTTCACGTCGAGCGAGAGCACCAGCACCTGCGAGCCGAACCGGTCGGCGATCTCGCCGATCAGCGCCGGGCGGGCGATGGCCGCGCTGTTCACGCCCACCTTGTCGGCGCCGTGGCCCTGCAGGCGCGCGACGTCGTCGACCGAGCGGATGCCGCCGCCGACCGTGAGCGGGATGAACACCTGCTCCGCGGTGGCCTGCACGACCTCGTACGTGGTCGACCGGTCGTCGACCGTCGCCGTGACGTCGAGGAAGCAGAGCTCGTCGGCGCCCTGCTCCCCGTAGCGCCGGGCGAGCTCGACCGGGTCGCCGGCGTCGCGCAGGTCGCGGAAGTTCACGCCCTTGACCACGCGGCCGGCGGCCACGTCGAGGCATGGGATCACGCGGACCGCGACGGACATCAGAGCCTCGCCGCGTGGATGGCGCTGACCAGGATGGCGCGCGCGCCCAGTTCGTACAGGGCGTCCATGACGTGGTTCGTGTCGGTGCGCTTGATCATGACCCGCACGGCCGCCCACTCGCGGTCGTGCAGCGGCGAGACCGTCGGCGACTCGAACCCGGGTGCGATCGCCGTGGCCGCGTCGAGCAGGCTCATCGGCACGTCGTAGTCGAGCATGACGTACTCGCGCGCGACGATCACGCCGTTGAGGCGCCGCATCAGGGTGGTGGTGCCGGGCGCCTGGCTGCCCGAGCCGATCAGCACGGCCGTCGACTCGAGGATGACCGGGCCGAAGATCTCCAGACCGGCCTTGCGCAGCGTGCCGCCCGTGGAGACCACGTCGGCGACCGCGTCGGCGACGCCGAGGCGCACGGCCGACTCGACCGCGCCGTCGAGGCGCACGAGGTCGGCGGTCACGCCGTGGCGCTCCAGGAAGGCCCCGACGAGGCCCGGGTAGCTCGTCGCCACCCGCACGCCCGCCAGGTCGGCGAGCTCGGCGAAGCGGCCGGGCGTACCGGCGAAGCGGAAGGTGGAGCCGCCGAACCCGAGCTCGGCGATCTCCGAGGCATCCGACCCCGAGTCGAGCAGCAGGTCGCGGCCGGTGATGCCGACGTCGAGCGCGCCCGAGCCGACGTAGGTGGCGATGTCGCGCGGGCGGAGGTAGAAGAACTCGACGTCGTTGCGCGGGTCGGCGACGACGAGCTCGCGCGAGTCCCGGCGACCGGTGTACCCGGCCTCGAAGAGCATCTGGGCGGCGGTCTCGGACAGCGAGCCCTTGTTGGGCACTGCAATTCTCAGCATGGAACGAACTTTCGTGTGTGGACGATCAGGTGTGCGGGAGCGATCGCTCACAGATGTCGGTACACGTCCGCCGGCTCGAGCCCGCGCGCCAGCATCAGCACCTGGAGGTGGTAGAGCAGCTGCGAGATCTCCTCGGCCGTCTCGTCGTCGCTCTGGTACTCCGCGGCCATCCAGACCTCGGCCGCCTCCTCGACGACCTTCTTGCCGATCTGGTGCACGCCGGCGTCGAGCGCGGCGACCGTGCCCGAACCCTCGGGTCGGGTGCGGGCCTTCTCGCTCAGCTCGGCGAACAGGGCATCGAACGTCTTCACGTCCTACAGGCTACCGGTGCGCGTGGGTGTGCTTCGCCGCGAGGCTGCGGAGCTCGGCGATGCGGTCGGTCGGGTCGCCGCCGAACACGGCCGAGCCCGCGACGAACGTGTCGGCCCCGGACTCGGCGGCGATGCCGATCGTGTCGGCCGCGATGCCCCCGTCGACCTGCAGCCAGACATCGAGTCCGGCCGCCGCGACGGCGTCCGCCACCCGACGGAGCTTCGGCATGGTCTGCGGCATGAACGACTGGCCGCCGAAGCCGGGCTCGACGGTCATGACGAGCACCTGGTCGAACTCGTGCAGCACCTCGAGCACGTCGTCGGGCTCGGTGCCGGGCTTCAGCGCGATGCCCGCACGGGCGCCGATGGCGCGGAGGCGCCGGGCGAGCGCCACCGGGTCGGCAGCCGCCTCGGCGTGGAAGGTCACCGACGCCGCGCCGGCCTCGGCGTAGCCCGGTGCCCAGCGGTCGGGGTCGTCGATCATGAGGTGCACGTCGAGCGGGATCGGCGTCACCTGCGCCAGGCGCTCCACCATCGGCAGGCCGAACGTGAGGTTCGGCACGAAGTGGTTGTCCATGATGTCGACGTGCACGAGGTCCGCCGTCGCGATGCGCCCGAGCTCACGCTCGAGGTTGGCGAAGTCGGCCGCGAGGATGCTCGGGTTGATCCGCGTGGTCATGCCTGCGAGCCTACCGACGCCTCGGGGTCGCGCTTGGCCAGCAGCGCGATGAACATCGCGTCGCAGCCGTGGCGGTGCGGCCAGAGCTGGGCCTCCCCCGCCTCGCCCGCGAGGTCGAGCGGATGCTGCGCGACCTCGTCGAGCACGGCGTGCACGTCGGCGCGCTCGAGGTCGTCGTGCCGGCGCAGCGCCTGCTGCACGATCGTGCGCGTCTCGGCCAGGTGCGGCGAACAGGTGACGTACGCGAGCACGCCGCCCGGCGCGAGCGCCGCGACCGCCGAGTCGACCAGCTCGGCCTGCAGCGCGGTGAGCTCGCCCACGTCGTCGGGGGTCTTCCGCCAGCGGGCCTCAGGGCGGCGTCGCAGCGCGCCGAGTCCCGTGCAGGGCGCATCGAGGAGGATGCGGTCGAACGCGCCGGCGCGATCGTCGCCGAGCTCACGACCGTCGCGCTCGTGCACCCGCACCCCGTCGTCGACGCCCGCGAGCGCCCGACGCACGAGCTCGGCGCGAGCGGGCACGACCTCGTTCGCCTCGAGCACGGCGCCGCCGGCGCGGGCCTCCGCCGCGAGCACCGCGGTCTTGCCGCCGGGGCCCGCGCACAGGTCGAGCCAGCGCTCCCCCGCGCGCACCGGGCGGGCACGCGCCAGCGCGAGTGCGGCGAGCTGCGAGCCCTCGTCCTGCACCCGCACGCGGCCGTCGTGGCCGGCGAGGGCGGCGGCCGGGTCGCCGCCGCCCGCCGTGAAGCCGATCGGCGAGAAGCGGTCGGGTTCGCCGAGATCGGCCGGCCCGACGGCATCCACCCCGCCCAGCACCGCGTAGTTCACCGCGGGCGGCAGGTTGTCGGCGGCGAGCAGGTCGTCGAGTTCGCCCGCGCGGCCCTCGCGGTCGAGCGCGCGGCGCAGCGCCCGCACGACCCACGCGGGGTGGGACGTGAGCGCGGCACGCGCGTCGTCCTCATCGAACGCGTGCTCGCGGACGCGCTCCCGCCACGCATCCGCCGACACGCGCGAGACGCCGCGGAGCACGCCGTTCACGAACCCGCTCGCGGCGGGCGCGCCCATGATGCGCACGAGGTCGACGGACTCGTGCAGCGCGGCGTGCGTCGGCACGCGCGTCGCCAGCAACTGGTGCACGCCGAGCCGGAGCACGTCGAGCACCACCGGGTCGATCTCGGCGACCGGGCGGCCCGCGGCGATGGCGATCACGCGGTCGTAGTACCCCGACATGCGGAGGGTGCCGTAGGTGAGCTCGGTGGCGAGCCCCGCGTCGGCCTCGCCGAGTGCGGCGCGCGCGATGCGGGTGGGCAGCAGGAGGTTCGCGTACGCGTCGGACTCGCGGACCGCGCGGAGCACCTCGGCCGCGACGAGGCGCGCGGGCGAGACGCGAGGCGGCCGGGCGCCGCCGCGCCGCCCCCCGCCGCGGCGCCCGCGTGCCGGGCCACGACCCTCGCCGCTCATCGCGCCACGACCTCGGCGCCCGCGCGGCCGCGTACCCAGTCCGCCGCGGCCATCGCCTTCCCGCCCGCCGGCTGCACGCGCACGAGCCGCAGCGGGCCGGTGCCGGTGCCGACGAGCGCCCGCCTGCCGACCAGGGCGATCCGGCCCGGGGGCAGCGGCTCGGCGTCGCCGGCATCGGCCGCGAGCTCGAGCACCTTCAGGCGCGCGCCGTCGACCTCGGTGTGCGCGCCCGGCTCGGGCGTGACGCCGCGGTACCGGTCGAGGACGCGCACGGCGGGCTCCGACCAGTCGAGGCGCCCGTCGGCGAGCCCGAGCTTCGGCGCGAAGGTCGGCTCGCCCGCCTGCGGGCGGGCGACGGCGGTGCCCGCGGCGATCGCGTCGGCGGCCTCGACGACGAGTCCGGCCTGCTCGGTCGCGAGCCGGTCGAGCAGGGCCCCCGCGGTCTCCTCGTCGCCGATCGCGGTGCGCCGCTCGACGAGCACGTCGCCGGCGTCGAGTGCGGGCACCAGGCGGAACACCGAGGCGCCCGTCTCGCGGTCTCCGGCCATCAGCGCGCGCTGCACCGGCGCGGCGCCGCGCCAGGCCGGCAGGAGCGAGAAGTGCAGGTTCACCCAGCCGTGCCGCGGCGCCGACAGCAGGGGTTCGCGCACCAGCCCGCCGTACGCGACGATCACGCCGAGCTCGGCGTCCATCGCGGTGATGCGGGCGGTCGCGTCGTCGTCGAGGCGGTTCGCCTTGACCACGGGGATGCCGAGTCGTTCCGCGGCCGCGGCGACTGGAGACGGCGTCAGCACGCGCCTGCGCCCCAGCGGTGCGTCCTCGCGCGTGACCACGCCGACGACGTCGTGGCCGGACGCGGCGAGTGCCTCGAGCGCGGGGACGGCGACGGCCGGCGTGCCGGCGTACACGATGCGCATCTACCCGAATGCCTCCAGATCGTCGAACCTCACCCTGAGTGTAGGCGGGCGCCGCACCGGCTGGCCCTGCACCGGGCGCCGCCGCTCGGTGGCGACGCGGATCATCGACGCCCGCAGCGACGCGGCCACCGCCGGCGCGACGCCGTAGTCCATCCGCACGATCACCCGCTCGAGCCCGTCGTCGACCGGCACCGGGCCGAGCACGTCGACCCCGCGTCCGATGGCCCGCACCTCGGCGATCGGCCGCTCGAGCACCGGCCCGCGCGCGGTCACGGTCGCGACCCGCACCGCGGGCGGGAAGCGCAGCTCGCGGCGGGCCGCGAGCTCCTCCTCCGCCCAGCGTGCGAGCGTCCAGGTCGCGAACGCCGTGGCGATGCGCCCGCGCACGCCGACCAGGTGCACCGGGGCGTCGTCGGCCGCGAGCGCCGCGGCGTCGGCCCACCACCGCACGCAGTCCTCGGCGACGCGGAGCGCCTCGCGCAGGAGCATCCGCTCGCCGTCGAGCAGCAGCACGGCACGGTAGCCGCCGGATGCCACGGGCTCGGCGCCGCGCGTGGCGATGACGAGGGCCGGCTCGGGGCCGACCGTCGTCAGCGGCCGCTCACCGTCGGAGACGATCACGCGCGTGCCCGGGAAGGCACGCCCCAGCTCCTCCGCCGTGCGCTCGGTGCCGACGGTGACCATGCGGAGGCGCTCGCCCTCGCACTCGGGGCACCGGAACGCACTCGCGCGCGTGCCGCAGACCCGGCAGGCGGGGGCCGAGCGCGGCCCCCGCTGCTCGAGCGCGCCACCGCACGCGGCGCAGGAGGCGGGCGTGCCGCACCGTGCGCACGCCAGGGCGGCCGCGTAGCCGGGCCGGGCCACCTGGAGCAGCACCGGCCCGTGCGCGGACGCCTCGCGCGCCGCGCGCCACGCAGCGGACGGGATGCGCGCCGTGCCGGGATCGGAGCCCGCCTCGTCGACCACGATGCGCGGCCGCGCGAGGCGCTCGGGCTCGATCGGCGCGCACCAGCCGACATCGACGAGACGCTGCACCTCGGTGCTGCGGGCGTGGGCGGCGAAGACCAGCGCCGCGCCCGACTGCTCCTGGCGCACCAGGGCCGCATCGCGGGCGTGCACGCCGGGGCTCAGGGGCTCGGCGTGCAGGGGGTCGCCGTCGTCCCAGAGTGCGATGAGCCCCAGCCGGGCGGCGGGCGCGTAGACCGCGGAGCGGTTGCCGATGATCACGCGCGGGGAGCCGTCGAGGCAGTCGAGGAACCCGCGGTAGCGCGCGCCGCCCGTCTGGCCCGCGTCGACGCGGGTGACGTGCTCGGCGCCGACCGCGTCGTGCAGCGCCGCCTCGAGCTGCTCGAGGTCGCGGTAGTCGGGCACCGCGACGATCGTGGTCTCGCCGCGCGCGAGCACGGCGGCGGCGGCGGACGCGAGCGTCATGGCCCAGCGCCCCACCGTGGCGCCGTCGCCGAGGCGTGCCACGCCCGGCAGCGCCTGGAGCGCGACGCGGGCGCGGGCGGCGACGGCACGGTCGAGCGCGTCGACGCCCTCGGCGTGGGCCTCCGACCCGTCGACGTCCTCGTCGCCCGCCGGGGCGGACGCCGGACCCGGCGCCGACGGAACCGGCTCGCCCGCGGTCGGCGCGCCGCCCGAGGCATCCGCCCCCTGCGCCTGCACCCACGCCTTCTCGACGCGCACGTACCGCGAGGGGATCGCCAGCCGCAGCACGTCGCTCGCCGACCCCGCCGCACGATCGGCCACGCGGCGCGCGAGCGCCCACACCTCGGGCGCGAGCACCGGCACCAGCGTGGTCACCTCGTCGAGTTCGCTGAGCCGCCCGTCGAACGCGCTCTCGTCCGCGAGTTCCACGATCCAGCCGTGGGCCAGGCGTCCGCCGCTGCGCAGCGGCACGCGCACCCGCACGCCCGGTACCGCCGACCGCGCGAGCGCGTCGGGGACGGCGTAGTCGAAGAGCTGGTCGAGCTGCGGCAGCGGGGAGTCGATCGCCACCCGGGCGACGCGCCCGCCGGGCATCAGAGGCCGGCGGCGCTGCGCAGGTCGTCGACGCGGTCGGTGCGCTCCCAGGTGAACTCGGGGAGCTCGCGCCCGAAGTGCCCGTAGGTCGACGTCTTGGCGTAGATCGGCCGCAGCAGGTCGAGGTCGCGGATGATGGCTGCCGGTCGCAGGTCGAACACCTCGCGGATCGCGCCGATGATGCGTTCGTCGGGCACGCGGCCGGTGCCGAACGTCTCGACGTACATGCCCACCGGCGAGGCCTTGCCGATGGCGTACGCCACCTGGACCTCGAGCCGGTCGGCCAGGCCCGCGGCGACCGCGTTCTTCGCGACCCAGCGCATGGCGTAGGCGGCCGAGCGGTCCACCTTCGACGGGTCCTTGCCGCTGAACGCGCCGCCGCCGTGCCGGCTCGCGCCGCCGTAGGTGTCGATGATGATCTTGCGGCCCGTGAGGCCGGCGTCGCCCTGCGGGCCGCCGATCTCGAAGCGGCCGGTGGGGTTGATGAGCACCTGCACGTCGCTCGCGTCGAGGCCGGTGCGCTCGACGACCGGGCGGATGACCGTCTCCTCGACCTCGGCCCGGAGCGTGGCGGTGTCGACCCGCGGCGAGTGCTGCGTCGAGAGCACCACGGTGTCGATGGTGCGGGCCACGCTGCCCTCGTAGCCGACGGTGACCTGGGTCTTGCCGTCGGGTCGCAGGTAGTCGAGCTCGCCGCTGCGTCGCACCTCGGCGAGCCGCTCGGCGAGGCGGTGCGCGGTCCAGATGGGGATCGGCATGAGCTCGGGCGTCTCGTTCACCGCGTAGCCGAACATGATGCCCTGGTCGCCCGCGCCCTGGCGGTCGAGCTCGTCGATGCTCGAGCCCTCGCGCGACTCGAACGCCTGGTCGACGCCGACCGCGATGTCGGGCGACTGCCCGCCGATCGAGATCGACACGCCGCAGGAGCGGCCGTCGAACCACACGTCGGACGAGTCGTAGCCGATCGAGGTGATGCGCTCGCGCACGATCGCGGGGATCTCCACGTACCCGGTCGTGCGCACCTCGCCCGCGACGTGCACGAGGCCGGTCGTCACGAGCGTCTCCACGGCGACCCGGCTGTGCGGGTCGACGGTGAGCAGTGCGTCGAGGATGCTGTCGGAGACCTGGTCGCAGATCTTGTCCGGATGCCCCTCGGTGACCGACTCGGAGGTGAACAGGCGCAGTTCGCTCATGCGGTTGGTTCGATGTCCCTTCGTAACGGCGCGTCGGTCGCGAAGCGTGCGATGCCCGACGTCTCAGACAACCACGTCGAGGATGCCGTGCGCCACCGACAGCTTGTCCCCGTGAACCCGTGTGACGACCTCGCCGTCGGCGCCCACGACCATGACCGCGTTGTCCGCGGTGCCGAACCCCTCGGTCCAACCGACCCGGTTCACGACCAGCAGGTCGCAGCCCTTCGCGGCGCGCTTGGCGCGTGCGAGCTCCAGGAGCCGGGCGTCGTCGCGCTCCGTCTCGGCGGCGAAGCCCACCAGCAGGGTGCCCTCGTGGGGCGCGTGGCCGAGCTCGGCGAGGATGTCGGGGTTGCGCACGAGCTCGAGGGTCAGCCCATCGCCCGAGTCGTCCTTCTTGAGCTTGTGCTCGCTGACCGCGGCGGGACGGTAGTCGGCGACGGCGGCGGCCATGACCACGACGTCCGCATCGACGGCCGCCGCGCGCACGGCCGTGCGCAGCTCCTCGGCCGTGGACACGTCGCGCACGTCGCATCCCTCGGGCCGTGCGACCTCGAGGTTCGCGGCGATGAGCGTGACCTCGGCGCCGCGGGCGCGCGCCGCGTCGGCGATCGCGACGCCCTGCCGGCCGCTCGAGCGGTTGCCGAGGAAGCGCACGGGGTCGAGCGGCTCGCGGGTGCCGCCCGCCGTGACCACGATGCGCCTGCCGGCGAGGTCGCCGGTCGGTGCGGCCACGCGCGCGAGGGCGGCTGCGACGATGTCGGCGGGCTCCTCCATGCGGCCGGGCCCGCTGTCGGCGCCCGTGAGCTGGCCCACGGCCGGCCCGACGACGGTCACGCCGCGCGCACGCAGCGTCGCGATGTTCGCCTGCGTCGCCGGGTTGCGCCACATCTCGGTGTGCATCGCGGGCGCGATGACCAGCGGCGCCTCCGACGCGAGCACGGTGTTGCCGAGGAGGTCGTCGGCGATCCCCGCCGCGAGCCGCGCGATGGTGTTCGCGGTCGCGGGGGCGATCACGATGAGGTCGGCCGCCTGGCCGATGGCGACGTGCCGCACCTCGGCGACGCCCTCGTAGAGCTCGTCGTGCACCGGGTTGCGGCTGATCGCCTCGAGGGTCGGTCGACCCACGAAGCGCAGCGCGGACTCGGTCGGCACGACGTGCACGTCGTGCCCCGCGAGCACCAGCTCGCGCACGACGCCGACGGCCTTGTACGCGGCGATGCCGCCCGTGATGCCGACGACGACGTTCAACGGCGCCACCTGACGCGGCCCGGCTACTCGCCGGCCGGGGTGATCTTGAGCTTGTCCTCGTTGATCTCGTGCAGCGCCACCGACAGCGGCTTGTCGTCGATGGTCGAGTCGACGAGCGGGCCGACGTTGTCGAACAGGCTGCCCTCGTGGAGGTCGGCGTAGTAGTCGTTGATCTGGCGCGCGCGCTTCGAGGCGAAGATGACGAGTGCGTACTTCGACTCGACCTTCGACAGCAGGTCGTCGATGGGCGGGTCGATGATGCCGGTCAGCTTGTCAGCCATGGCGTGCTCCTTCTGGGTGCGTGGGTCGCGCGGACGGTCTGCGCGGAAGTTCGTGAATGCGGGCAGGCTCACGCCCGCCGGGCCCGGGGCCGCATCAAGTCTACGACGTTCTGCGCGGCCTCGGCGACGTCGTGGTTCACGACGGTGTGGTCGAACTCGTCGACGGCTGCGAGCTCGACCCGTGCCGTCTCGAGCCGGCGCTGCTGCTCGGCGGGCGATTCGGTGCCCCGGCCGACCAGCCGGCGCACGAGTTCGTCCCAGGTGGGCGGCAGCAGGAAGATGAGCGTCGCCTCCGGCATGGCCTTCCGCACCGAGCGCGCGCCCTGGATGTCGATCTCGAGCAGCACGCGGTTGCCCTCGGCGATCGCGCGCTCGACCGGCGCCTTCGGGGTGCCGTAGCGGTGGGTGTTGTGCACGACCGCCCACTCGAGCAGCTCGTCGGCGGCGACCAGCCGGTCGAACTCGGCGTCGTCGACGAAGTAGTAGCTCTCCCCCTCGACCTCGCCCGGGCGAGGGGCGCGCGTGGTCGCGGAGACCGACAGCATGACCTCCGGGTGGTGCCGGCGGATGTACGACGCGACCGTGCCCTTGCCGACCGCGGTCGGTCCGGCCAGCACCACGAGGCGGTAGCCGATGCCGCCGTGCGCGGCGATCCACTCGGCGAGGAAGGCCCGCAGCGCGAGCCGCTGGCGGCGGCCGAGCCCGCCCAGCCGCTTCGCGTCGGCGATGCCGAGGTCGCGCATGATGCGCGCGCGCTTCGTCTCGCCGATCGCGGGGACCGACGTGAGGAACTCCGTCGTCCGCAGCGTCGCCTCGGGGGTCGACGGGTCCTCGAACGCGACCCGGAGCACGTCGAGCGGGCTGCGGCTGCCGTCGGACACCGACGCCTTCACTGCCGCGCGGGCGCGACGGGCGGCGACCGCCGCGCGCGACGCCGCGACGCGGTCGACCTCGGGCGGTGCGGGCGGGCCGCTGCGCACGGGCTCAGCCACGGGCCACCGCCGTGGCCTCGGCGCGGCGCGCGATGGCGTCGCGGATGCCGTCGGGGCCGGCGGACAGGATCGACCGCGACTCGTTGGCGATCACTCCCGCCGCGAGCGCGCCGAACGTGTCACCGAGGTCGGACAGCGCGGCGCCCTGGGCGCCGAAGCCGGGCGCCAGGATGGGGGTGCGGGGCGTCCCGGTGTCGTCCGGGTCGATGCCCGCCGCGCGCAGGTCGACGGTCGCCCCGATCACGACGCCGGTCGAGCCGAACGGCTGCTGGGCGGCCTCCGGCTCCTCGGCGTTCCAGGCCGCGACGCCCGAGCAGATCGCCGCCGCGACGGTCGATCCCTCGCGACTGCCCTGCTGGAGCACCGAGCGCTGGATCGCCGCCGCCTCCGGGTTGGAGGTCGCGGCGAGCACGAACAGGCCCTTCTCGTGCTGCTGGGCCAACCGGTGGGTCGGGGCGAGGTTGCCGAGCCCCTGGTACGGGTTGACGGTCAGTGCGTCCGCCTCGAGCGGCGAGCCGGGCTCGAGCCAGGCCCGCGCGTACGCGTCCATGGTCGTGTCGATGTCGCCGCGCTTCGCGTCGGCGATCACGAGGATGCCCGCGCCGCGCGCCTCGGCCAGCACGCGCTCGAGCCCGGCGATGCCCGCCGAGCCGAAGCGCTCGAAGAACGCCACCTGCGGCTTGCAGATGCCGACCCGTCCCGCCATCGCGTCGACGACGCGCAGGCCGAACTCGCGCACGCCCGCGCCCGAGGCCGGCAGACCCCACGCGTCGAGCAGGCCCGCGTGCGGGTCGATGCCCACGCACAGCCGCCCGAACCGGTCGAACGACTCGCCGAGTCGCGCCCCGAAGGATGCCACGTCAGACCGCCTTCCGCTGCAGCTCGTAGTCCTGCAGGCTCGTCACGTCGAACCCGCCGCGCACCGCGTCCACCGACGCGACCGCGGCCGACAGCTCGGCGATGGTGGTGAACAGCGGGATGTCCGCGGCGACCGCGGCCGCGCGGATCTCGTACCCGTCGGCCCGCGAGGAGCGCCCGCTCGGCGTGTTGATCACGACGTCGACCATGCCCTGGTGGATGAGCTCGACCACCGAGGTCGGCGCGTCGTCGGTCTTCTCGTTGAACTTCAGGACGACGCCCGCCTCGATGCCGTTGCGACGCAGGATCTCGGCGGTGCCCTCGGTGGCGACGATCGAGTAGCCGAGTTCGCGCATGCGCAGCACGGGCAGGATCACGGCGCGCTTGTCGCGGTCGGAGACCGAGACGAACACCGTGCCCTGCAGCGGCATGCCGCCGTACGCGGCCAGCTGGCTCTTCGCGAACGCCCGCGGGAAGTCGCGGTCGATGCCCATGACCTCGCCCGTGGAGCGCATCTCCGGCCCGAGCACCGAGTCGACGATGTCGCCCTCGCGAGTGCGGAACCGGTGGAACGGCAGCACGGCCTCCTTGACCGCGACCGGCGCGTCGAGCGGCACCGTGGAGCCGTCGCCGGCCGGCAGCAGTCCCTCGTCGATGAGCTCGGCGACGGTGGCGCCGACCATGACCCGGGAGGCGGCCTTCGCCAGCGGGATGCCGAGCGCCTTGGAGACGAACGGCACCGTGCGGCTCGCGCGCGGGTTCGCCTCGAGCACGTAGAGCACGCCCGCGCCGATCGCGAACTGCACGTTCAACAGGCCGCGCACGCCGACGCCCCGCGCGATCGCGAGGGTGGCCTCGCGCACGCGGTCGACCTGCGCCTTGCCGAGCGTGACCGGCGGGAGGGTGCAGCTCGAGTCGCCGGAGTGGATGCCGGCCTCCTCGATGTGCTCCATGATGCCGCCGACGTACAGCTGCTCGCCGTCGTAGAGCGCATCGACGTCGATCTCGATCGCGTCGTCGAGGAAGCGGTCGACGAGCAGCGGATGCGACGGGCCGACGATGCCCTGGTCGGCGATGCGCGCGAAGTAGTCGACCAGCGACGGGGTGTCGTAGACGATCTCCATGCCGCGGCCGCCGAGCACGAAGCTCGGCCGCACGAGCACGGGGTAGCCGATGCCCTCGGCGACCGTGATCGCCGCGTCGAGCTCGGTGGCCGTGCCGTTGCGGGGGGCCAGGAGCCCGGCGTCGTCGAGGATGCGCGAGAACTGGCCGCGCTCCTCGGCGAGGTCGATCGCCGAGGGGCTCGTGCCGAGGATCGGCACGCCCGCGGCCTCGAGGCCGGCGGCCAGGCCCAGCGCGGTCTGCCCGCCGAGCTGCACGACCACGCCCACGAGCTCGCCCGACTGCGACTCCGCGTGGATGACCTCGAGCACGTCCTCGAGCGTGAGCGGCTCGAAGTAGAGCCGGTCGCTCGTGTCGTAGTCGGTCGAGACCGTCTCGGGGTTGCAGTTGATCATGATCGTCTCGAACCCGGCGTCGGAGAGGGCGAACGACGCGTGCACGCACGAGTAGTCGAACTCGACGCCCTGGCCGATGCGGTTCGGACCCGAGCCGAGGATGACGACCTTGCGGCGGTCGCTCGGCGACACCTCGGTCTCGAGGTCGTAGCTCGAGTAGTGGTACGGCGTGAGCGCCGGGAACTCGCCGGCGCAGGTGTCGACGGTCTTGAACACCGGGCGGATGCCGAGGCCGTGACGTGCCGCACGGGCATCCGCCTCGGTCATGCCGCGCAGCTCGGCGACCTGGGCGTCGGAGAACCCGTGGTCCTTCGCGAGCCGGATCGTGCCCTCGTCGAGGGCGTCGGCGGATGCCACGGCGTCGGCGACCTCGTTGATCAGCACGATCTGGTCGAGGAACCAGGGGTCGATCTTCGTGGCCTCGAAGGCCTGCTCGATCGTCGCGCCCTTGCGCAGCGCCTGCTGCACCAGCACGATGCGGCCGTCGGTCGGCACCGTGGACGCCTCGAGCAGCTCGTCGACCGGACGCGGCTCGTCGCCCCAGTGGAAGCTGGAGCCCCGCTTCTCGAGCGAGCGCAGCGCCTTCTGGAGGGCGGAGGCGTAGTTGCGGCCGATCGCCATGGCCTCGCCGACCGACTTCATGGTGGTCGTGAGGGTCGGGTCGGCGGCCGGGAACTTCTCGAACGCGAACCGCGGCACCTTCACCACGATGTAGTCGAGCGTCGGCTCGAAGCTCGCCGGCGTGACCTTGGTGATGTCGTTCGGGATCTCGTCGAGGCGGTAGCCGATGGCGAGCTTCGCGGCGATCTTGGCGATCGGGAAGCCCGTGGCCTTCGATGCGAGCGCCGACGAGCGCGAGACGCGCGGGTTCATCTCGATGACGATCACGCGACCGTTCGACGGATCGATGGCGAACTGGATGTTGCAGCCGCCGGTGTCGACGCCCACGGCGCGGATGATGTCGATGCCGATGTCGCGCAGCCGCTGGTACTCGCGGTCGGTGAGCGTGAGCGCGGGCGCCACCGTGATCGAGTCGCCGGTGTGCACGCCGACCGGGTCGACGTTCTCGATCGAGCAGACGACGACCGTGTTGTCGGCCGTGTCGCGCATGAGCTCGAGCTCGTACTCCTTCCAGCCGAGGATCGACTCCTCGAGGAGCACCTCGGTGGTGGGCGAGTCGTGCAGGCCCGCGCCGGCGATGCGGCGGAGGTCGGTCTCGTCGTAGGCGAAGCCCGAGCCGAGGCCGCCCATCGTGAACGACGGGCGCACGACGAGCGGGTAGCCGAGGTCGTCGGCGGCGGCGAGCACCTCGTCCATGGTGTGGGCGATGTGCGAGCGCGCGACGTCGGCGCCGCACTCGACCACGAGCTCCTTGAAGAGCTGGCGGTCCTCGCCCTTGCGGATGGCGTCGACCTTCGCGCCGATGAGCTCCACGCCGTGCTTGGCGAGGATGCCGGCCTCCTCGAGGGCGATGGCCGCGTTCAGCGCGGTCTGCCCGCCGAGGGTGGGGAGCACCGCGTCGGGCCGCTCCTTGATGATGATCGACTCGAGGATCTCGGGGTTGATCGGCTCGACGTAGGTCGCGTCCGCGAAGCCCGGGTCGGTCATGATCGTCGCCGGGTTGGGGTTGACCAGGATGACCCGCACGCCCTCGGCGCGGAGCACGCGGCACGCCTGGGTGCCGGAGTAGTCGAACTCGGCCGCCTGGCCGATGACGATCGGGCCGGACCCGATGACGAGGACCGAATTGATGTCGTCGCGCTTGGGCATCAGTTGCCGTTCTCCTTGCTCGCGATGACCATGTCGCGGAACCGGTCGAAGAGGTAGTTCGCGTCGTGCGGGCCGGCCGCCGACTCGGGGTGGTACTGCACGGAGAACGCGGGGATGTCGAGGCAGTTGAGGCCCTCGACCACGTCGTCGTTGAGGTCGATGTGGCTGACCTCGACGCGGCCGAAGCCCTCGCCGGACTCCGTGACGCCCTCGCGGGGCGCGTCGACCGCGAACCCGTGGTTGTGCGCGGTGATCTCGACCCGGCCGGTGGCGCGGTCGAGCACGGGCTGGTTGATGCCGCGGTGGCCGAACGGCAGCTTGTAGGTGCCGAAGCCGAGCGCGCGGCCGAGCAGCTGGTTGCCGAAGCAGATGCCGAAGTACGGCAGGCCGGTGCGCAGCGCTGCGCGCAGCAGCTCGACGTGGTGGTCGGATGCCCCGGGGTCGCCCGGCCCGTTCGAGAAGAACAGCGCGTCGGGCGCCAGCGCGAGCAGCTCCTCGACCGTGACGGTCTGCGGCAGCACGTGCACGTCGAATCCGCGCTCGGCGAGGTAGCGGAGGGTCGAGGTCTTGACGCCCAGGTCGAGCACGGCGACCGAGCCGACCCGTTCGCCCTCGTGGTCGAGCCGGTAGCCCTCGGTCGTGGACACCTCGCCGGAGAGGTTCCGGCCCGTCATCTCCTGGCCGCCGCGCACGAGCGCGAGCTGCTCCGCCTCGGGCAGCGACGCGTCGTCGCCCGAGAAGATGCCCGCGCGCATCGCGCCGTCGGCGCGGATGTGGCGCGTGACCGCGCGCGTGTCGATGCCGCTGATGCCGACGACGCCGCCGGCGACGAGGTCGTCGTCGAGGCTGCGCTGCGCGCGGAAGTTCGACACCACGCGGGAGGGGTCGCGCACGACGTACCCGGCGACCCAGATACGCGAGGACTCCATGTCCTCGTCGTTGGTGCCCGTGTTGCCGATGTGCGGCGCGGTCATGAGCACGATCTGGCCCGCGTACGACGGGTCGGTCAGGGTCTCCTGGTAGCCGGTCATGCCGGTGGCGAACACCGCCTCGCCGAGCGTGCGGCCGGTCGCGCCGTAGGCGCGTCCGGCGTATCGGGTGCCGTCCTCGAGGACGAGGACCGCGGGTCCTGCGTCCGTCCCGGGGATCGCCATGTCAGGCCTCGCTTCCGTTGTCGCCGCCTGGGGCCGTCCCGGCCCCGGCGAGTGTGGTGAGGGCGTCCACGATGCGGGTGGCGTCGCCGACCCGCTGGGCCCTGAGGTAGGTGTCGACGACGAGGTCGTCGGATGCGTCGGCGTCCCCGGCGGTGCGTGCACGCCAGGAAAGCGCGATGAGCCCCTCCGGCTCCACGCCGCGGTCGATCGCCCAGCTCGCGGTCGTGACCTCGACGAGGGCGTCCGCCGGCACGTACACCGGCTGCTCGCCGCGCAGGTCGAGCACGAGCCCGTCGGCGCGGACGTCGATGCGGCCCGCGGCGCGGAACCCGAGTCCGCGCGGGGCGAGGCGCTCCACGGGCCGCCGGTGCGGCGTGGTCGCCACGTGCATCACGGGCGCCTCGAGCACGGGCGCGCCGGGCTCCGCGGGCTGCGGGTGGTCGACGATGCCGGCGTCGCGCCCGCGCCGGGCGCGCCAGGAGCGGATCATGAGCGTCGCGAACAGCGCGACGAGCGCTGCGGCGACGAGGCCGCCGACCAGGTACTCATCCACGGGCGCCTCCCGCGACCTCGTCGGCCGGGCGCACCTGGCCGTCGAGCACGGTCGCGACGCCGCGGTGGAACGTGGCGAGCACGCGACCGGGCAGCGAGCGGCCGAGATAAGGCGAGTTGCGGCTGCGTCCGGCGAGCGAGCCCACGCCGAACTCGGCGCGCGCATCGGGGTCGTAGAGCGTCAGTTCGGCCGGCGCCCCCGCCTCGAGCGCGTGCCCGTGGCCGGCGAGGCTGCCGATGCGCGCCGGCGCCGCCGACATCACGCGCGCGACGTCCGCCCAGGCGAACCGGCCGGTCTCGACCATGGCCTCGTGCACGACCGACAGGGCGGACTCGAGCCCGACCATGCCGTTCGCGGCGGCATCCCACTCGCACTCCTTCGACTCGACGGGGTGCGGAGCGTGGTCGGTCGCGACGATGTCGATGGTGCCGTCGGCCAGCGCGTCGCGCAGCGCCTCGACGTCGTCGGCCGTGCGCAGCGGCGGGTTCACCTTGTACCGCGCGTCGTAGCTGGCGACGAGGTCGTCGGTGAGGAGCAGGTGGTGCGGGGTCACCTCGGCGGTGATGCGGATGCCGCGGGCCTTCGCCCAGCGGACGACCTCGACCGAGCCCGCGGTCGACAGGTGGCACACGTGCAGCCGGCTGCCGACGTGCTCGGCGAGCAGCGCGTCGCGCGCGATGATCGCCTCCTCGGCGACCGCCGGCCAGCCGCGCAGGCCGAGCTCGCCCGAGAGGGCGCCCTCGTTCATCTGCGCGCCCTCGGTGAGGCGCGGCTCCTGCGCGTGCTGGGCGATCACGCCGTCGAAGGCCTTGACGTACTCGAGCGCGCGGCGCATGAGGAGCGGGTCGGCGACGCACAGCCCGTCGTCGGAGAACACGCGCACCTTCGCCCGCGAGGCGGCCATCGCGCCCAGCTCGGCGAGCCGCTCCCCCGCGAGGCCCACGGTGACGGCACCGATCGGCTGCACGGTGACGTAGCCGGCGTCCTCTCCGAGCCGGAGCTCCTGCTCCACGACGCCCGCGGTGTCGGCCACGGGCGACGTGTTCGCCATCGGGAACACCGCCGTGTAGCCGCCGGCCGCGGCCGCGCGGCTGCCGGTCAGCACCGTCTCGCTCTGCTCGAACCCGGGCTCGCGCAGGTGCGTGTGCAGGTCGACGAGGCCGGGCAGGGCCAGCAGGCCGTCGGCGTCGATCACGGTCGCGCCCGCGGCATCCGTCACCGAGCCCAGCTCGGCGATCCGTCCGTCCGCGAGCAGGAGGTCGCCCCGCGTGCCGTCGACCAGGGTCGCGCCGCGGATGAGCGTGCGGCTCACGCCGCCTCCTCCCGCTCACCGGACAGCAGCAGGTACAGGGCAGCCATTCTCACCGAAACTCCGTTCGCAACCTGTTCGAGCACCGTGGACTGGGCCGAGTCGGCGGCCGACGCCGCGATCTCGAAACCCCGGTTCATCGGCCCCGGATGCATGACCATCGTAGTCCGCGGCAGTCGCGCGAACCTGGCGTCGTCGAGCCCCCACGTGCGGGAGTACTCCCGGCTGTTGGGGAAGAACGCGGCGTGCATGCGCTCGGCCTGCACGCGCAGCATCATCACCGCGTCGGGGCCCGCGTCGATCGCCGCATCGAGGTCGTAGCCGACCTGTGCGGGCCACGCCGAGACATCGACCGGCAGCAGCGTCGGCGGGGCGACGAGCGTCACCTCGGCGCCGAGCGCGTCGAGCAGCCACACGTTCGAGCGGGCGACGCGCGAGTGCAGCACGTCGCCGACGATCACCACGCGCGCGCCGTCGAGCCCGCGACCGCGCGAGGCGCCGCCGTGCAGGCGCCGGCGCATCGTGAACGCGTCGAGCAGCGCCTGGGTCGGATGCTCGTGGGTGCCATCGCCCGCGTTCACGACGCCCGCGTCGATCCAGCCGCTCGTCGCGAGCACCTGCGGGGCACCGGATGCCTGGTGGCGCACGACCACCGCATCGGCACCGATCGCCTGCAGCGTCTGGGCGGTGTCCTTCAGGCTCTCGCCCTTCGAGACGCTCGAGCCCTTGGCGCTGAACGTGATGACATCGGCCGACAGTCGCTTCGCCGCCGCCTCGAACGAGACGCGGGTGCGGGTCGAGTCCTCGAAGAAGAGGTTCACGACCGTGCGGCCGCGCAGCGTCGGGAGCTTGCGCACCTCGCGCTGCTGGACCGCCGCCATGTCCTCGGCGACGTCGAGCAGCTCGATGGCCCGCTCGCGCCCCAGATCGCGGGTCGAGAGCAGGTGCCTCATCGCACGCCCCCCTCGATGGTCACGCCATCCTCGCCGTCGATCTCGCGCAGGTGCACGTTGATGCGCTCGGTCGCCGCGCTCGGCAGGTTCTTGCCGACGAAGTCGGCGCGGATCGGGAACTCGCGGTGACCGCGGTCGACGAGCACGGCGAGGCGCACCGCGCGCGGCCGGCCGATGTCGGCCAGCGCGTCGAGCGCGGCGCGGATGGTGCGCCCCGAGTAGAGGACGTCGTCGACGAGCACGACGGTGCGGCCGTCGATGCCGACGGGCACGTCGGTCGGCGCGGGCGTGCGCGTGCGCGTGTGGGAGAGGTCGTCGCGGTACATGGTCACGTCGAGCGCGCCGGCGAGGGCGTCGGGGGCCCCGGGCTCGATGCGACGGATGACGTCGGCGATCCGGGAGGCCAGCACCACGCCGCGCGTGGGGATGCCGAGGATCACCAGGCCGTCCGCCCCGCGGTTGGATTCGAGGATCTCGTGGGCGATGCGCGTGAGCGCGCGTTCGATGTCGGCCTGCTGCAGCACGGGGCGCACAGCCATGCAGACTCCCTTCTCCGCCTCACGGGACGGACTTCAAAGGATGTCGGTTTCGTCGATTCTACCGGACAATGACGCCATGGCCGACGTCATGATCGCCGTGATGCCCTTCGCGGGGCACGTCGCACCGCTGGCCGCGGTGACCGCGGCCTTCGTCGAGGCCGGCCACGACGTGCGCGTCTACACCGGCCGCGCCTACGCCGAACGGTTCGCGGCGCTCGGCGCCGAGGTGGTTCCCTGGACGTGCGCACCGGACTTCGACGAGCTCGACCTCGCCGCCACGTTCCCCGCGCTCCGTGGCCGGAAGGGTCCGCGCCAGCTGCTCGCGAACGTCGAGCACCTGTTCGTGGGCACCGGCGCCGCACAGGGCGAGGACCTCGCCCGTGCGTTCGCGGCACGCCCGTGGGACGTCATCGTGGCCGACGGGCTCAGCCTCGGCACGCACCTCGCGGCGGAACGCCTCGGGACGCCGTCGGTCACCGTGAGCATCGTCCCGCTCTCGATGCCGACCCCGGAGCTGCCCCCGCCGATCCTCCCGCTGCTCCCGGCGACCGGTCCGCTCGGCCGCCTCCGCGACCGCGTGCTGTTCACGGCGCTGGACGTGCTCTCGCGCGGCGTGCGGCGGGCGTACGACGCCCAGCGCGCGGCGTTCGGCCTGCCGCCGACCGACGGGCCGCTCGACGATGCGTGGCACTCGCCCGACCTGGTCTGCGCGTCCGGAGTGCCCGAACTGGAGTTCCCCCGCAGCTCCTGGCCCGTGCGCGTCGAGTTCGTGGGCGCCCTCGCGCCGACGGGGTCGATCCGGCCCGAGCCGCCGGCATGGTGGGCGGACCTGCCCGACGACCGCCCGATCGTGCACGTGACGCAGGGCACGCTGAACGTCGACCCGGACGACCTGATCCGGCCGACGTTCACGGCCCTCGGCCGCCAGCCGGTGTCGATCGTGGCGACGACGGGGCGGGCCGACGCGCCGGAGCTGCCGTTCCCGGCCCCGCCGAACGCGCACGTGACGGGGCTCGTCGACTATGCGGCGCTGCTCCCGCGGCTCGACGCGATGATCACCAACGGCGGGTGGGGCGGCGTGCTCGCCGCGCTCGCGCACGGGGTTCCCCTCATCGTCGCCGGCGGCGACATCGACAAGCCGGTGATCGCCGCTCGGGTCGGCTGGGCCGGCGCGGGCATCGACCTGCGCACCGGCACGCCGAGGCCGCGGGCGATCCTGCGCGCGTGGCGGCGGCTCTCCGGGGACCCCCGCTACCGGGAGCGCGCCGCCGAGATCGGCCGCGCCCTCCGCACCCACGACGGGCCGCGCGAGGTCGTCGCCCACACGATCGCGCTCGTCGAGCGGCGGCGAGCGGGGCGTCCCGCGAGAGACGCCGGCTGACGCGGCGGAATCAGTTGCCGGTGATGAACGCCCGCACCTCGTCGGCGTCGAACGCGCCCGTGTACGGGGCGCCGTCCACGAGCAGCGTGGGCGTGCCCTCGACGCGCTCGATCTCGGCGCCCTCGATGGGCCCGGTCAACGCCTGGTCGTTCGACGCCTGCACCCAGTCGACGTAGGTGTTCGCCGCGATGCAGTCCGCTGCGCCGGGCGCGCCCGCGTCGGCCGCGAGCTGCGACAGCGCCGGGTCGTCGAGCCCGGCGGCATCCGACGGCTGGTTCGCGAAGACCGCGGCCACCATCGGCAGCAGCGCCTCGGGCGCCTCCGTCGCGACGCACGTCATCGCCGAGCCCGCGCGCGACGAGTAGGCCGTGTCGGAGGCGCGGTCGAGGAAGTTCATCGGGTGGACGGCGTAGGTGATGGTGCCGTCCTCGACGAGTTCCGCGATGGTGTCGCCGACCTCGGCCTCGAAGTCCGCGCAGTGCGGGCAGGACGGGTCGACGTACGCAGCGACCCGGATGTCGCCGTCGCCCGCGACGAGCGCGAACTCGTCGAAGTGCGCCGCGCCGATCGTGCCGGTCGGCAGGTCGGCCGAGGCATCCGCCCCGCCCGTGCCGGTCTCGCTCGCGGTGTCGGGCGCGCAGGCCGCCAGCGAGGCCGCCAGCGCGATGCCGCCCGCGATCGCCAGCACGCGACGGATCACGCGCGGTCCCCCGCCACGGCCGAGAGCAGGCCGTTCACGAAGCTCGCCGAGTCGTCGGTCGAGAGCACGGTGACCGACTCGACGGCCTCCGAGATGGCGACGCCGTCGGGCACCTCGTCGTTGTACGCGATCTCCCAGACCGCGATGCGGAGCACGGCACGGTCGACCGCGGGCATGCGCTCGAGGGTCCAGCCGCGGGAGTGCGACGTGATGAGCTCGTCGATCTCGGCACGGTGGTCGATGACGCCGTCGACGATCTCCCGCGCGTACAGCCACGACGCCTGGCGCTCGGGCTCGCCGACCGCGCGCTCCGCCTCGTCGGCGAGGACGCGCTCGACCGGCACGCCGCGGAGGTCCGCCGCGTAGAGCATGTCCAGCGCGCGCTTGCGCGCCTTCGTGCGGGCGCTCACTAGTCGTTCACGCGGCCGAGGTAGTCGCCGGTGCGGGTGTCGACCTTGACCTTGGTGCCGGTCTCCAGGAACAGCGGCACCTGGATCTCGTAGCCGGTCTCGAGCGTCGCCGGCTTGGTGCCGCCGGTCGAGCGGTCGCCCTGCAGGCCCGGCTCGGTGTAGGTGATCTCGAGCACGACCGAGGCCGGCAGGTCGAGGTAGAGCGGGTTGCCGTCGTGCAGCGCGATGGTCACGGGCTGGTTCTCGAGCATGTAGTTCTTGGCGTCGCCGACGACCGTGTCGGTCACGGTGATCTGGTCGTAGTCGGTCGCGTCCATGAACACGAAGCTCTCGCCGTCGTTGTACAGGTACGTGTAGTCGCGGCGGTCGACGTTCTGGATGTCGACCTTGGCGCCGGCGTTGTAGGTGCGGTCGACGACCTTGCCGCTCACGACGTTCTTCAGCTTGGTGCGCACGAACGCACCGCCCTTGCCGGGCTTGACGTGCTGGAACTCGATCACGCTCCAGAGCTGGCCGTCGATGCTCAGGACGACGCCGTTCTTGATGTCCGCAGTGCTCGCCATGTGGTGGTTTCCGTTTCGATAGAGAAGTCCGCGGGCGCGCCGAATCGGCTGCGGCCCGCAGAGCAGTCTAGACGCCGGGCCGCCGAACGGCCGAATACGTCAGGCGACCAGGCGCGCCACCTGGTCGATCGCGAGCCGGTACGAGTCGGCTCCGAACCCCGCGATCACGCCCGTCGCGACCTCCGACACGACGCTGTAGCCGCGGAACGCCTCCCGCGAGTGCGGGTTCGACAGGTGCACCTCGATGAGCGGCAGGCCCGACTTCGACACCATCGCGGCCGCGTCGCGCATGCCGTAGCTGTAGTGCGTGAACGCGGCGGGGTTCAGCACCACGGGGCATCCGCGGTCCACCGCCTCGTGCAGCCAGCCGATCAGCTCGCCCTCGTGGTCGGTCTGGCGCAGCTCGATGTCGATGCCGGCGGGAGCGGACGACTCGAGCCGCGCGCGGATGTCGTCGAGGGTCGCCGTGCCGTACACGTCGGGCTCGCGCGTGCCGAGGCGGCCGAGGTTGGGTCCGTTCAGCACCAGCACCGTCGTCATGCGCTCAGCCTAGCGGCGAGGTCGGCGGGCTCGGCGCGGGGCCGGGCCACCACGCTTCCGGCTCCGCGGCCGGCGTTCCCTCCGCAGGGGGCGGGTAGCCGTGCGCGACGATCCGCTCGGGCCGGTACGCCTCGCCGGCACCCACGGTGAAGGCCCAGACGAAGGGCACGAGGACCCCGAGCGCCACGTAGCCGGCGTCGCGACCGAACGCGAGCCCCGTCCGGTGCATCCCGATCCACAGGAAGATCGAGGTGACCCACGACCCGCCGGGGACGAGCTGCAGCCAGGTCAGGTGGCCCGGCTGCCCGCCGAGGCGGAGCCACGAGTACGTGCGCAGGAGCGGGACCCACGCACGCCACGCCGGGATGCCGACCCGGCCGAACAGCACCGTGAGCCCGGCCCCCATGAGCACCCAGGAACCGACGAGCACCGCGGACACGAACACGAGGCCCAGCAGCACGAACGCTCCCAGCGCCACGACGAACTCGAGCGGCGGCACCAGGGGCGACGTCGGACCGGACCCCGCCGACGCGCCGCCGAGGTCCCAGGACGGCTTCCGCACCAGCGCACCGTCTCCGCCGACCGCCTGCGCGCACTCGATCGTCGGCTCGTTCAGGTACGTGCCCGAGGCCGGGTACCAGACCCACGGGGCGAACTCCGGCTCCGACGTGCCGATCGCAACGGAGCAGACGGCGCGCGCCGTCTCGGCCATCGCCTCGGTCCCCGGATACGCGCCCTCGAGGTCCTCCCGGTGCACCAACCTCGCCGCAGCGCCGGCGTCGCAGTCCACGAGCCGCACCAGGCTCCCGAACTCGCCCCCGGCGTCCTGCGCCGGGTCGAGGCACTCGCCGATGCGCACCGCGGAGATGTGGACGACGTCCGGGTCCGCGAGCGTGCCCGCGGCGTCCGCCGCAGCGAGCGAGGTCGCGAGCCGCGACCCGTCGCGGGGCACCGCGACGCACTCCAGCTCCGGACGGTCGGCGAAGGATGCCTCGTCGGGGATCCGGTACACCGCCTCCAGCACGCTCTGCTCGATCCGGAGCCCGGACGGCACCACCGCACGATCGCACAGGGCGGCCGCGCGGACCAGGAGCGCGTCGTGGCCCGGGTACGCGCCATGCACCCGGAGCCGGGCGTACACCTCGCCGTCGTGCGCCGCATCGCACGAGGCGACCGTCGCCTCGGCCGCCACGCCGGAACCGTCGCGCGCGACGAGGTCGACGCAGCTGCCGACCTCGACGTCGCCCGCGGCGGCGCCGGCGCCGGCATCGGCCGCCTGCGCGGGCGCGGCCGTGAGCAGCATCCCGACCGCCAGGGCCGCGATCGCCGCGGCCCTGCCGGAGATCACGAACCGATCTCCTGGTACGCCGCGAACAGCAGCGACTGCTCGGGCGCCTGCAGCACGGTCGGCTTGGCGAGGTCGTCGAGCACGATGAAGCGCAGCATCGCGCCGCGGGCCTTCTTGTCCCGCTGCATGGTCGCGAGCAGCGTGTTCCACCGGCCGACGGGGTAGGTCGTGGGCAGGTTCAGCAGGTCGAGCACGCGGCGGTGCCGGTCGACGACCTCGTCGGAGAGCCGGCCCGCGAGGCGCGAGAGCTCGGCCGCGAACATCATGCCCACCGCGACCGCGGCGCCGTGGCGCCACTGGTAGCGCTCGGCGTGCTCGATCGCGTGGCCGAGGGTGTGGCCGTAGTTGAGGATCTCGCGGAGGCCCTGCTCGGTGAAGTCCTCGCTGACGACCTCCGCCTTCATCGTGATCGCCAGTTCGAGGACACGGCGGAACTGCGGGGTCGACGGGTCGGTCGCGGCATCCGGGTCGGCCTCGATGACGTCGAGGATCTCGGGGTAGCGGATGAAGCCGGCCTTCACGATCTCGGCGAAGCCCGCGAGGATCTCGTTGCGCGACAGCGTGTCGAGGTGGTCGAGGTCGCAGAGCACCGCGGCCGGCGCGTAGAAGGCGCCCACGAGGTTCTTGCCCTCGGCGGTGTTGATGCCGGTCTTGCCGCCGACCGCAGCGTCGACCATGCCGAGCACCGTGGTCGGCACCTGCACGAGCTTCACCCCGCGCAGCCAGGTGGCCGCGACGAATCCCGCGAGATCGGTCACCGCTCCCCCGCCGAAGCCGATGACCGCATCGCTGCGGGTGAAGTCGGCCTGGCCCATGACCTGCCAGCAGAACGCGGCGACCTCGACGCGCTTGCCGGCCTCCGCGTCGGGCACCTCCGCGAGCAGCACCTCGTAGCGGCCCAGCAGCGCCTCGCGGAGCGCCGCGGCCTTCGCACCGAGCGTCGGCGGGTGCACCATGAGCACCTTCGCGACGCCGCCGCCCAGGGCGTCCGCCACGCCGTCGGCCGTGATGCCCCGCCCGACGCGCACGTCGTAGCCGTCGGCGCCGCCGACCCGGATCGTCGTCGTCTCGTCGGTCACGTCTCGTTCCTCCACCAGTCGCAGATCAGGTCGGTCAGCTGGGCCGCGGTGCCGCTGCGCGTGTCGACCACGAGGTCGGCGAGCGCGTCGTAGACCGGCTTCCGCTCGGCCGCGATGCGGGTCCAGGTCTCGATGCCGCCGCCGTCGAGCAGCGGTCGGCGCGCGCCGGCCGCACCGAGCCGAGCCGCGACGGTGCGCGCATCGACGTGCAGCAGCACGACGGATGCCTCGCCGAGGTCCTCGCGCGTGCCCGCATCGAGCACCGCGCCGCCGCCGAGCGAGACGACCGCCCGCTCGCGCAGCGCCGCGGCGACCGCGGTGCGCTCCTTCGCGCGGAACCCGGCCTCGCCCTCGGTCGCGAAGATCTCGTGGATGGGACCGTGCGCCGCCACGATCTCGGCGTCGGTGTCGATGAACGGCAGGTCCAGGGCGGCGGCGACCCGTCGGCCGAGCTTGGTCTTGCCCGATCCCATCGGGCCGATGAGCACGAGCGGAAGGGGCCGCTCAGGCATCCGCGTCGGCGGTCACGGCGGAGGCCACGTGCGTGGCGAGGCGCTCGGGGATGCCGTCGAGGTAGCCGCGCAGGTTGCGCGCGGTCTCGGCGACCGCGTCGCCGCCGAACTTCTCGAGCACCGCGTTGGCGAGCGTGAGCGCCACCATCGCCTCGGCGACCACGCCCGCGGCGGGCACCGCGCAGACGTCGGAGCGCTGGTGGTGCGCGGTCGCGGCCTCGCCGGACGCCACGTCGACCGTGCGCAGCGCACGCGGCACCGTCGCGATCGGCTTCATGCCCGCGCGCACCCGCAGGACGGTGCCCGTGGACATGCCGCCCTCGGTACCGCCGGCACGGTCGCTCACGCGCGAGATGAGCCCGTCGTCGAGGTCGAGCTCGTCGTGCGCCTCCGAGCCGCGGCGCGTCGTGGTGAGGAAGCCGTCGCCGACCTCCACGCCCTTGATCGCCTGGATGCCCATGAGGGCGGCGGCGAGCTGCGAGTCGAGACGTCGGTCCCAGTGCACGTGCGAGCCCAGCCCCGGAGGCACCCCGTAGGCGAGCACCTCGACCACGCCGCCGAGCGTGTCGCCCTCCTTGTGGGCGAGGTCGACCTCGGCCACCATGCGCGCCGAGGTCTCGGCGTCGAAGCACCGCAGCGGGTCGGCGTCGAGCGCGTCGACGTCGTCGGGCATCGGCAGCGGGCGTCCCTCGGGCACGCGCACCGGGCCGATCGCGATCGTGTGGGCGACCAGGCGGATGCCGAGCCCCGCGAGGAACGACCGCGCGACGGCGCCGAGCGCCACGCGCGCGGCGGTCTCGCGGGCGCTCGCGCGCTCGAGCACCGGCCGCGCCTCGTCGAAGCCGTACTTCTGCATGCCGACGAGGTCGGCGTGGCCCGGACGCGGTCGCGTGAGCGGCGCACCGCGGCCGCGCGAGAGCCGCTCGGGATCGACGGGCTCGGGGCTCATGACCTCGGTCCACTTCGGCCACTCGGTATTGCCGATGCGCAGCGCGATCGGACTGCCCATGCTGAGGCCGTGGCGCACGCCGCCGGAGATCGCGAGCTCGTCCTGCTCGAACTTCATGCGTGCGCCGCGCCCGTAGCCGAGCTTGCGACGAGCGAGGTCGGAGCGGATGTCGTCGAGCGCGACCGGCACGCCCGCCGGCAGGCCCTCGAGGACGGCGACGAGTTCGGGGCCGTGCGATTCCCCCGCGGTGAGCCATCGAAGCATGGGGACTATCCTCCCATGTCGTCGAGCGCATGACGCATCGCAGCGAGCACGGCCGCCTCGTCGGGCAACTGGGCGCCCGGGTCGCCGAAGGCGAAGATGCGCACCTGCACGAGCGCCTGGTGCAGCAGCATCGGCAGTCCGGAGATCACCGGCCTGCTCGCATCCGACCAGATCGAGGAGGTCGCGGTCGGCCACGGGGCGTAGACGACGTCGAACAGGGTCGACGACGCGACGAGGGCCTCGTCGACCCGGACTCCGGGCGCCGTGCCGCCGGGCAGGCAGCCCACCGCGAGACTCGCCGGGCCCGCGTCGGCGAGGCCGGCGAGCGGCAGCGCGCGCACGTCGACCCCGAGCTCCGGCCCGAGCGCGACGAGTCCGTCGGCCTTCGCCGGCGTGCGCGCGTAGACGTCGACCCGGTCTGCGCCGAGCTCCGCGATCGCGACGAGCGCCGACGTCGCGGTCGCACCGGCGCCGACCAGCACCGCCCGGCCGACCTCGCCGACGCCCCGCTCGCCGAGCGCGCGCACGATGCCCGCGACATCCGTGTTGAAGCCGAGCAATCGTCCGTCGTCGGCCCGGAGCACCGTGTTCACGGCGTTCGTGAGGCGCGCGACGCGGTCGATCCCGTCGAGCGCGGGGATCACGTCGCGCTTCAGGGGCATCGTCAGTGACAGCCCCCGCCACGGGTCCCGGAGGGCCCGCACGAAGTCCGCGATGCCGTCGCCGGTCATCTCGATGGCCTCGTAGGTCCAGTCCAGGCCGAGCGCGCCGTAGGCGGCCCGATGCAGGGTCGGGCTCAGGGAGTGCGCGATCGGCGAGCCGAGCACCGCGAGGCGCCGCCCTCGCGGGAGCTCAGCCGCCATATTCGGGGTGGTCGCGGAGCCAGGCCTGGTACTGGGCGACGGCCGCCTCGTGCTCCGCGAGGGTCGTGCTGAACACGGTCTCGCCGGTATCGAGGTTCACCGTCACGAAGTACACCCAGGTGCCGTCGGCGGGGTGCAGCGCGGCGTCGATGCCCAGGTCGCCCGGGTTGCCGATCGGTCCGGGCGGCAGCCCCGGGTGCACGTACGAGTTGTAGGGGTTCGACGCGTCGGCGCGCTCGGCGTCGGTGGTCGTGATCACGCCGTCCTCGCCGATGCCGTAGTGCACGGTCGAGTCGAACTGGAGCAGGCCGTTCGTGGGCGAGTCGTCCGACAGTCGGTTCCGGATGACCCGCGACACCTTGTAGTAGTCGTCTCGCAGGCCCGCCTCGCGCTCCAGCATCGAGGCGATGATGATCGTCTCCCAGCGGTCCTCGGGGGCGACCCCCGCCTCGTCGAGCGCCTGGAACTGGCGATCGACCAGGGTGCGGACGACCTCCTCGGCCGTCGCGTCGGGTCCGAACGTGTACGTCGCCGGGAAGAGGAAGCCCTCGACCGTCGTCGCCTCGTCGGGCAGGCCCAGGGCGGCGGGGTCGGACGCCGCGGCCTCGAGGTCCTCGACCGGGATGCCCGTTCCCTGCGCCGCCGCGGAGAGCGCGTTGTCGGCCCACATGCCCTCGGTGATGACGAAGGTGTTCTCGAGCCGGTTGGCCTCGTCGAGCAGCGCGTCGAGCGCGGCCTGCGCGCTCATCTCGGCGGCGAGCTGGTACGCCCCGGGGTAGAAGACCGGGTTCTGCTCGAGGATGAGCTCGTAGAACGCGTCGAACGAGGCGGTCACGCCCTGGTCGTGGAGGTTCGCGGCGATGTCCTCCCCGGTGTCGCCGTCCTCGATCATGAAGACGAGTTCGCCGGTGCCCGCACCCGAGTAGTCGGGCGCGGGCTCGAACCGCTCCATGAACGTCGCGAGCGGCGCCTGCACGGCGAAGTAGCCGCCGACGAGCGCGCCCACGATGATGAGCACGACGATCAGGCAGCCCCAGCCACCCCGGCGCCGCGGCGGCGCCGTCTCATGCGCGTCGCCGAACTCGAGGCCCGCCGGGCCGTCGTTCGCGGGCCGCCGCTGCGCCCCGGATGACGGCGTGGCGTTCCGCTGCGGCGCGGCCTGGCCCGCCGGGGTCCGCTGCGGGCCGGTCGCCGCCTCGCGTGCGTCCCGTCGCGAGCCGGAGCCCTTGCGCCCCCGGGCCGCTGCAGCCGCGGCGGCGGCCTCGGCCTCGCGCGCCTCGCGGCGCGTCATCGGCCGGCCGGTGGGCGCCTCCCCGCCCTCCGGGGCCGGCGGCGGTGCCGGCCGCCCGCCGCCGGGCACGCCGGTCAGGACGTGGTCCCAATCGAGACCGTCGTCGTGGCGTGCGCGCGAGTCGCGTCCGTCGCTCGGCGGGGGGAATGACACGGGGGCTAGGGTCCTTCGTTCGGGTCGACCAGCGATCCCGGCGGCGTCGTAGCCGACCGCTCGGCATCGAGGGCGTGCTGGAGAATGATAACCGCAGCCACCTGGTCGACGACCGGACGGTGGTGCTTGGTGCGCTTGCCGGAGCTCCGCAGCGCCGAGTGCGCGGAGACGGTGGAGAGCCGCTCGTCGACGAGGCGCACGGGCACCCGCGCGGCCGCGGCGAGTCGCCCCGCGAAGGCGACCGCGTCGTCCGTCGACGCCGTCGCGGCGCCGGACATCGAGAGCGGATGCCCCACGACGATCTCGATCGCGTCGAGCTCGTCGGCCAGGCCGACGATGCGGCCGACGTCCGCCCCCGACTCGTCGTCGCGCGGCACGGTCTCGACCGGCGTCGCCAGCATGGCGTGCGGGTCGCAGCGCGCCACGCCCACCCGGGCGCGCCCCACGTCGACCCCGATCCGCACCCCCGGGCGCAGCGTCACGCGACCGCCCGGCGCACGGCCTCGAGCGCCGCGGGGATCGCGGAGGCGTCCTGCCCGCCGCCCTGCGCGAGGTCGTCCTTGCCACCGCCGCCACCGCCGAGCACGCCCGCCATCTGCTTCGCGAGGGCGCCCGCCTTGAGCCCGTGCTCGCGGGCGGCGGGGTTCGTGGCGACGATCGCCACCGGGCGGGACTTCACGACCGCGGTGAGCGCCACGACCGCGGCATCCGTGCCGAGGCGCTCGCGCACGCCCGTCGCGAGCATGCGCAGGTCGTCGCCCGAGCCCAGTTCGCCGAGGTCCTCGGCGATCAGTCGGACGTCGCCGATCCGTGCGGCCTGCGCGGCGATCGAGGGGATGCGGTCGGCCAGGGCGCGAGCCTCGTACTGGGCGATGCGCTTCTCGGCGGCCTTGAGGCCCTGCACGAGTTCGTTGACGCGGTCGACCAGCTGGTCCTGCGGCGTCTTGAGGTTGCTGGTGAGCTCGGCGACGAGCGCGCGCTCCGCGGCGAAGCGGCGGAACGCGTCGAGGCCGACGAGCGACTCGACGCGGCGGATGGTCGAGCCGACCGACGACTCGCCGATCAGGTTGATCATGCCGATCTCGGCACTCGTGCGCACGTGGGTGCCGGCGCACAGCTCGCGCGACCACGGGCCGCCGATGTCGACGACGCGCACGACGTCGCCGTACTTCTCGCCGAACAGCGCCATCGCCCCGAGCTCCTTCGCCTCCGCGAGCGGCATCTCGCGCGTGACGACCTCGAGGTTGTCGCGCACGGCATTGTTCGAGATCTCCTCGATCTCGCTGCGCGTCTCGGCCGACAGCGCGCTGTTCCAGCCGAAGTCGAGCCGCAGGTAGCCGGCCTTGTTGAACGAGCCCGACTGGTGCGCGTTCGGGCCGAGCACCTGGCGGAGCGCGGCGTGGATCACGTGGGTGCCCGAGTGCGCCTGGGTCGCGCCGCGCCGGTAGGTCTCGTCCACCAGCGTGGTCGCGCGATCGCCGACGGCGACCTGCCCGCTCGTCACCTCGACCGTGTGGCTGATCAGCCCCTTGACGGGCTTCTGCACGTCGAGCACCTTCAGCTCGTAGCCGTCGCCCACGATGAGTCCCTGGTCGGCGGCCTGGCCGCCGGACTCCGCGTAGAGCGACGTCTCGGCGAGCACGACCTCCGCGGTCTGCCCCGCGGTGGCGACCGCGACCGGGCGGCCTGCGACGAGCAGGCCGAGCACCGACGACTCGGTCGTGAGGTCGGTGTACCCCGTGAAGACGGTCTCGCCCCGAGCGCGCAGGTCGGCGTAGACCGACAGGTCGGCCAGCGCCTTCTTCTTCGACTTCGCGTCGGCCTTCGCACGCGAGCGCTGCTCGGCCATCAGCGTGTCGAACGCGCCGCGATCGACCGAGAGCCCGGCCTCCTCGGCCATCTCGAGCGTGAGCTCGATCGGGAACCCGTAGGTGTCGTGCAGCAGGAACGCGGTGTCGCCCGGCAGCGCGGTGCTGCCCGCCTCCTTCGTCGACCCGACCGCGAGGTCGAGGATCGACGTGCCCGCGGTCAGCGTGCGGAGGAAGGTCTCCTCCTCGCCGAGCGCGAGCTGCGAGATCTGCCCGTAGTCGTGCTCGACCTCGGGATATGCGGCCTTCATCGCGTCCCGCGAGGCGCCGAACAGGGTGGCGAACGTCGGCTCCTCGACGCCGAGCAGGCGCATGGCGCGGATGGAGCGTCGCAGCAGGCGGCGCAGGATGTACCCGCGACCCTCGTTCGAGGGCGCCACCCCGTCGCTCATGAGCATCAGCGAGGAGCGCACGTGGTCGGCGATGACGCGCATGCGCACGTCGTCCTCGTGGTCGGCGCCGTAGCGTCGGCCCGAGAGCTCGGCCGCGGCGTCGAGCACCGGGCGCACCTGGTCGATCTCGTACATGTTGTCGACGCCCTGCTTGAGGAACGCGACGCGCTCGAGGCCCATGCCGGTGTCGATGTTCTTCTTCGGCAGCTCGCCCACGATGCGGAAGTCGGTCTTCGACCGGACGTCCTCGATGAGGTACTGCATGAACACCAGGTTCCAGATCTCCACGTAGCGGTCGTCGTCCGTGGCGGGACCGCCGTCGACGCCGTACGCCGGGCCGCGGTCGAAGAAGATCTCCGAGCACGGCCCGGCGGGGCCGGGCTGGCCGGTGGACCAGTAGTTGGTGTCCTTGTCGAGCCGCTGGATGCGGTCGTCGGGCAACCCCGCGATCCGCTTCCACAGCGCGATCGCCTCGTCGTCGTCCTTGTAGACGGTGACCCACAGGTCGCGCTCGTCGAACCCGTAGCCGCCCGCGGACTCTGGCGTGGTGAGCAGCTCCCACGCGTACCCGATGGCGCCTTCCTTGAAGTAGTCGCCGAACGAGAAGTTGCCGTTCATCTGGAAGAACGTGCCGTGACGCGGCGTGCGGCCGACCTCCTCGATGTCGTTCGTGCGGATGCACTTCTGCACGCTCGTGGCGCGCGGGAACGGCGCCGGCACGACCCCGGTGAGGTACGGCACGAACGGCACCATGCCGGCCACCGTGAACATCAGGGTGGGGTCGTCGCTCACGAGCGAGGCGGAGGGGACGACGGTGTGTCCGCGCTGGGCGAAGTAGTCCAGCCAGCGCTGGCGGATGTCGGCAGTCTGCATGGTTCCGTTCAGGGGTGGTCGTCACCCGCGGCGGCGGGTGGGGCGGTGCGGTGCGGGTGGCCTAGGACTTCGCGTCCTCGGCGGCCTCGGCGACCTCCTCGGCCGCGTCCGCGAGCTCGTCCGCGGTCTCCGCGGCGGCCTCCTTGGCGCTGGCCACGACCTCGTCGACCATGGCGCGGAGCTCGGCCTCGCGCGCGTGGTAGCCGTCGGCCACGGCCTTGCCGAACTCCTTCGCACGTGCGTCGACGGTCGCGAAGAACTGCTGGCCCTGCTGGGTCTTGTTGACCTGGTGCGCGGCGACGAATCCGGCCGCAACGCCGACGGTGAACCAGAGGATGTTCTTCATTGCTGTCTCCTTCACTGCTTGTCGTGTGCCTGCGACGCGGCGCGCCGGGGACCAGTCTAGTGGCGTCGTCGGGGGCCACCGCCCGCCGCGGCACGGGTTCCCGGAGCGAGCGCCGGGGACGACGAAGGGGGCCGTGGCACGAGCCACGACCCCCTTCGTCGAACGGATGTCAGCGAGCGGCGTAGTACTCGACGACCAGCTGGACCTCGCAGGTCACGGGGACCTCGGCGCGCTTCGGGCGACGCACGAGCTTCGCCTGCAGCTTGTCGAGCTCGACCTCGAGGTAGCCCGGGGTCTTCGGGAGCACGTCGACGTGACCGCCGGCGGCCGCGACCTGGAACGGCTCGGAGCCCTCGGAACGGGTCTTGACGCCGATGGTCTGGCCCGGCTTCACGCGGAACGAGGGACGGTCGACGAGCTTGCCGTCGACGAGGATGTGGCGGTGCACGACGAACTGGCGTGCCTGCGCGGTGGTGCGGGCGAAGCCGGCGCGCAGCACGAGCGCGTCGAGGCGCATCTCGAGCAGCTCGACGAGGTTCTCGCCGGTGGCGCCCTCGGTGCGCTTGGCCTCGTTGTAGGCGATGCGCAGCTGCTTCTCGCGGATGCCGTACTGGGCCCGGAGGCGCTGCTTCTCGCGGAGGCGGATGGCGTAGTCGGAGTCGGCCTTGCGCTTGGTGCGGCCGTGCTCGCCCGGTGCGTAGGGGCGCTTCTCCATGTGGCGCGCGGCCTTCGGGGTCAGCGGGATGCCCAGGGCGCGCGAGAGGCGGGTCTTGCTACGGGTGCGTGACGTGGTGGACACGGGTTCCTTTCGGAGGGGATGCTCGTACGTATGGACTCCCGGGCACAGCGCACGGGAGGAAGTATGAGGGATTCGCCTGGGGGCGACCGGCTACAGGTCGCATCCGTTCGCCGTGGTTCTCCGCGCAGCCGCTCGCTGAGACCTGGCTTCAGGCCGCATCGATGGTAGCACGAAGCGGATGCCCCGGCCGAACCACGCGCTCACCCGCGCACGATCTTGAGCAGCCGCTCCAGTCGCGCGGCGATCTCCCGCTCGTTGCCGTGGTCGCCGGGCAGGTAGTACCGGGCGCGCTCCAGCCCCTCGGGCAGGTAGTCCTGACGTACGACGCCGGCTGCGGCGTCGTGCGGGTACGCGTAGCCCTTCCCGTGGCCGAGGCGCTTCGCGCCCGGGTAGTGCGCGTCGCGCAGGTGCTTCGGCACGGGGCCCGCGTGGCCGGCCCGCACGTCGGCGATGGCCCGGTCGATGCCGAGGTAGGCCGCGTTCGACTTCGGCGCGGTGGCGAGGTGCACGACGGCCTGTGCGAGCGGGATGCGGCCTTCGGGCATGCCGATGTACTGCACGGCGTCGGCCGCCGCGACCGCGACCTGCAGTGCCTGCGGATCGGCCATGCCGATGTCCTCGGAGGCGAGCACGATGATGCGGCGCGCGATGAACCGCGGGTCCTCCCCCGCCTCGATCATGCGCGCGAGGTAGTGCAGTGCCGCGTCGACGTCGGAGCCCCGCACCGACTTGATGAACGCGCTGATCACGTCGTAGTGCTCGTCGCCGTTGCGGTCGTACCGGAGCAGCGCACGGTCGACGGCGCGCGCGACCAGTTCGGCGGTGATCACCGGGCGCGGGTCGTGGTCGGGCTCGTCGTCGGGGGCGGCTTCGCCCCCACCGGCATCCGCCTCGTCGCCCGCGTCGTCCCGGTCCTCGCCGACGCCCGGCGCGTCGTCGCCCGCACGCGCATCGGCCCGGTCGCTCTCGTCCTGGCCGTCCTCGTCGCCGGACCCGCCCTCGCCGGTCGCGGCGGATGCCGCGGCCGCCTCGCTCGCCGCGGTCACCGAGGCCGCCTCGAGTGCCGTGAGCGCGCGCCGGGCGTCACCGGACGCCAGCCGGATGAGCGCCGCCCGCGCCTCGGGATCGAGCACCACGCGGTCGCCCAGCCCGCGCGGATCGCGCACGGCGCGGTCGACGAGCACGCCCAGGTCGTCGTCGGACAGCGGCTCGAGCGTGAGCAGCAGCGAGCGCGACAGCAGCGGCGAGACGACCGAGAACGACGGGTTCTCGGTCGTCGCCGCGACGAGGATCACCCACCCGTTCTCGACGCCCGGCAGCAGCGCGTCCTGCTGGGCCTTCGTGAAGCGGTGGATCTCGTCGAGGAACAGGACCGTCGAGACGCCGTAGAGGTCGCGGCTCGAGCGCGCCTCCTCCATGACCTGGCGGACGTCCTTCACCCCGGCCGAGACCGCCGAGAGCTCGACGAACCGCCGGCCCGAGGAGCGGGCGATCGCCTGCGCGAGCGTGGTCTTGCCCGTGCCCGGCGGGCCCCACAGGATCACCGAGACCGAGCCGGAGCGCCCGGACGCATCGCTCGCGAGCGCGACCAGCGGCGAGCCGGGCGTGAGCAGGTGCCGCTGCCCGGCGACCTCGTCGAGGCCCGACGGGCGCATGCGCACGGCGAGGGGCGTCGCGCCGGAGCGCAGCCCCGGGGCGGACTCGACCATGACTCCAGCGTAACGGCGCGCACCGACGGCGGGTCGCCCGCAGTTGGCCGCACGCGGATGCCTCCCCTAGAGTGCATCCGGACCGACGAGCACTCGACCGTCGAGCACTCGGACCGTCGAGCACGAGGAGCGGTGTGGCAGCGAAGAACACGCAGGAACGCGTCGAGCGGGAGCGCCTGCGCGCGTACCGGGCCCGGAAGCAGGTCCACGAGCACAAGCAGCGGCGGCGCGTGCGCGACAACGTCATCGCCGGGTCGGTGCTCCTGCTCGTGCTCGTGGTCGCGACGTTCGCCCAGATCGCCTACTTCTCGGCGGGACCCGGAGCCCCGGTCGCGGAGACCGAGACGCCCGTGCCGACGGACGACGCGGCCGACGGCGAGAACGTCGGCGACGTCCCGTCGCCCGACCTCGCCGAGGACCGCACCTGGACCGGCACGCTGACGCTGAACGACGTTCCACTCGGGATCGAGCTCGACGGCGCCGCCGCGCCGCAGGCGGTGGCATCCGAGGTCACGCTCATCCAGTCGGGCTTCTACGACGGACTCTCCTGCCACCGCCTGACCGAGGGCTCCATCTGGGTGCTCCAGTGCGGTGACCCCGCAGGCGACGGCACCGGCGGCCCGGGCTACAGCTACGGCCCCATCGAGAACGCGCCCGCCGACGACCTCTACCCCGCGGGCACCATCGCCATGGCGCGCGCGTCGTTCGACGCCTACAGCAACGGCAGCCAGTTCTTCATCGTCTACGAGGACACGACGCTGACCCCCGACGAGGCGGGCGGCTACTCCGTCATCGGCACCGTGACCGATGGTCTCGACGAGCTGCGCGCGTCGATCACCGACGCGGGCGTCGAGGGCGGCGGCACCGACGGCGCGCCGGCGGTGCCCACCACCATCACCGCGTTCACGATCGAGTAACGGCGAGGGCCTCCGGCGGACGGTGCAATAGGCTGGGTGCCGGCGTCGCCGTCTCGGCGGCGTCGAGTTCGACAAGGTGAGGCCGTGGCTCAAGAAGATCAGCAGCAGTGGGGTCGCGTCGATGAGACGGGAACCGTGTACGTCAAGGACGGCGACGGCGAACGCGCCGTGGGCCAGTACCCCGACGGCACCCCCGAGGAGGCGCTCGCCTACTTCGAGCGCAAGTACCACGACCTCGCCGGCCAGGTGACGCTGCTCGAGCAGCGCTCGCGCGCCGGGGCATCCGCCGCCGACGTCGCCAAGGCCGTCGCCCACCTGCAGGAGACCGTCGCGGGCGCGAACGCCGTCGGCGACCTCGCCACGCTCCGCACGCGCCTCGAGGCGCTCAGCGGCACCGTGGGCGAGCAGACCGAGCAGCAGAAGGCGGAGGCCGCGGAGGCCCTCGAGGCCGCGATCGCGGAGCGCACCGCCATCGTCGAGGAGGCGGAGGCGCTCGCCGCCGCCGACCCGTCGAAGACGCAGTGGAAGCAGGCGACGGCGACGCTCGACGAGCTGTTCGCCCGCTGGCAGCGTCACCAGCAGGACGGCCCGCGGTTGCCGAAGGGCCAGGCCAACGACCTCTGGAAGCGGTTCCGTGCCGCGCGCTCGACCGTGGAGACCCACCGCAAGGCGTTCTTCGCCGAGCTCGACGCCTCGCACCGCGAGGTGCGCGCGGCCAAGCAGCGCCTGATCGACCGCGCCGAGCAGCTCGCGCCGCGCGGCGCCGACGGCATCCCCGAGTACCGCTCGCTGCTCGACGACTGGAAGCGCGCCGGCCGGGCCGGCAAGAAGCAGGACGACGCCCTCTGGGCTAGGTTCAAGGCCGCCGGCGACGTGCTGTTCCAGGCGAAGGCCGAGATCGACGCGGTCGAGAACGCCGAGTTCGAGGAGAACCTCACCGCGAAGCTCGCGCTGCTCGACGAGGCCGAGCCGCTCCTGAAGGCGACGGATGCGGCGAAGGCGCGCTCGACGCTGACCGACGTGCAGCGTCGCTGGGACGCGATCGGCAAGGTGCCCCGTGCGCAGCTGCGCACGGTCGAGGATCGCCTCCGGAAGATCGAGAACGCGGTGCGCGCCCTCGAGGACGAGCGCTGGGAGCGCGAGGACCCCGAGAAGAAGGCACGCTCCGAGGGGCTCGCCGGCCAGCTCGAGGAGGCCATCGAGCAGCTGGAGTCCGAGCTCGACGCGGCGCGCGGCCGCGGCGACGGGAAGGCCGTCACCGAAGCCGAGGAGGCGTTGTCGGCGCGGAAGGCGTGGCTCAAGGCCATCTCCGGCTGACCGGAGGCTCCTCCACACCCCGGGTGACTGTCCACAGCACGGCCGGGCAACGCCGCGCGCTGCCGCGACGCGGCCACGATGGAGCACATGACCCGGCTCCCCTCGCTGCTGTCGGCCGACGACCTCCCCCTCGCCGAACTGTGCGCGCTGCGCATCGACGGCGAGGTGATGGCACTGCCCGCGGGCTGGGCGCCGGTCGACGAGCCCGACCGGCCCGAGCAGCGGGCCCGCTCGGTGCGCCTCGCGGTCGGACGCGACGTGATCGCGGCGCGGCTGACGGCGGCGTGGGTGCACGGTGCCGTTCCCGCTCCCCCGTCGGTGCCGCAGGTCTGCGTGCGCATCGGGGCGCGTCGCGGCAACGACCCGACCGTGCGCTGCGAGCTCAGCGAGTTGCGCCTCGCCGAGGACGAGATCGTGCGCTGGGGGCCCGCCGCCGCGACGACACCCGAGCGCACCGCCTTCGACCTGCTGCGCACCGCGCACGCTCCCGAGGCGCATCGGCGCGCCGCGATGCGCGTCCTCGAGTTCGCGGGCATCGCGCTCGACGAGTTCCGCGGGCGCGTCGTCGGGCGATCACGGCTTCCGGGCAGGCTGGCGGTGCTCGCCGCGGTCGACGCCGCACTCGAGGCGGCTCCCGGGCCGCAGACGGGCGCGGTGCCTCAGCCGTCGCTGACGCGGTAGACGTCGTACACCGCGTCGATGCGCCGTACGGCGTTGAGCACCCGGTCGAGGTGGGTCGTGTCGCCCATCTCGAAGACGAACTTGCTGATCGCGAGCCGATCGGTCGAGGTCGACACGTTCGCCGAGAGGATGTTCACGTGGTGCTCGCTCAGCACCCTCGTCACGTCGGACAGCAGGCCGCCGCGGTCGAGCGCCTCGATCTGGATCTGCACGAGGAACACGCCCTTGGAGGTCGGCGCCCACTCGACGTCGATCATGCGCTCGGGTTCGCGGAGGAGCGACTGCACGTTGTGGCAGGACGCCTGGTGCACCGAGACGCCGGAGCCGCGGGTGATGAAGCCCACGATCTCGTCCCCGGGCACCGGGGTGCAGCAGCGCGCGAGCTTCACGAGGATGTCCGGCGCGCCCCGCACGAGCACGCCCGAGTCGGAGTTGCGCGAGGCGATCGACGGGCGCGCCGCGATCGGCACGTCCGTGGTGTCGTCGTCCTCGTCCTCGTCGCGCACGAGGGAGATGACCTTCTCGAGCACCGACTGGGTCGACACGTGCCCTTCGCCGATGGCGGCGTAGAGCGAGCTGACGTCCTCGTAGCGCAGCTGCGCGGCGATCTCCGCGAGGGAGTCCTGCCCCATCAGCTTCTGCAGCGGGAGGTTCTGCTTCCGCATCGCGCGCGCGATGGAGTCGCGGCCCTGCTCGATCGCCTCGTCGCGGCGCTCCTTCGTGAACCACTGGCGGATCTTGTTGCGCGCCCGCGGGCTCTTGACGAAGTTCAGCCAGTCCTGGCTCGGGCCCGAGTCGGGGTTCTTCGACGTGAACACCTCGACGACGTCGCCGCTCGCGAGCTGCGTCTCGAGCGGCACGAGACGTCCGTTGACCTTCGCGCCCATCGTGCGGTGACCGACCTCGGTGTGCACGGCGTACGCGAAGTCGATCGGCGTCGCGCCGGCGGGCAGTCCGATGACCCGGCCCTTCGGCGTGAAGACGTAGACCTCCTTCGCACCGATCTCGTAGCGCAGCGAATCGAGGAACTCGCCGGGGTCCGCCGTCTCGGCCTGCCAGTCGGAGATGTGCGCGAGCCACGCCATGTCGGCGTCGCCGACGGCCTTGGAGTCGGTCGCCTTGCCGTTGACCTGCTCCTTGTACTTCCAGTGGGCCGCGACGCCGTACTCGGCGCGCTGGTGCATCTCGTGGGTGCGGATCTGGATCTCGACCGCGCGGCCCTTGGGCCCGATCACCGTCGTGTGCAGCGACTGGTAGAGGTTGAACTTGGGCGTGGCGATGTAGTCCTTGAAGCGACCCGGAAGCGGCGTCCAGCGCGCATGGATGGCGCCGAGCACCGCGTAGCAGTCGCGCACCGAGTTCACGAGCACGCGGATGCCGACGAGGTCGTAGATCTCGTCGAACTCGCGTCCGCGCACGATCATCTTCTGGTAGATCGAGTAGTACTGCTTGGGCCGTCCGACGACCTTGCCCCGGATGCGCGCGGCCTTGAGGTCGTCGTTGACGAGGTCGATCACCGACTGCACGAACTCCTCGCGCTGCGGCGTGCGCTGGCGCACGAGGCTCTCGATCTCGGCGTAGAGCTTCGGGTAGAGCACAGCGAAGCTCAGGTCCTCGAGCTCCCACTTGATGGTCTGGATGCCGAGCCGATGCGCGAGCGGTGCGTAGATCTCGAGCGTCTCGGTCGCCTTGCGGGTGGCGGATGCCGCGGGCACGAAGCCCCAGGTGCGCGCGTTGTGCAGGCGGTCGGCGAGCTTGATGATGAGCACGCGGATGTCCTTGGACATCGCCACGATCATCTTGCGGACGGTCTCGGCCTGCGTCGAGTCGCCGTACTTGACCTTGTCGAGCTTGGTGACCCCGTCGACGAGCATCGCGATCTCGTCGCCGAAGTCGTCGCGCAGCTCATCGAGGCGGTACTCGGTGTCCTCGACCGTGTCGTGCAGCAGCGCCGCGGCGACCGTCTTCGAGCCGATGCCGAGGTCGGCGAGGATCTGAGCGACCGCGATGGGGTGCGTGATGTACGGCTCGCCGCTCTTGCGCTGCTGCCCGCGATGTGCGCGCTCGGCCACCGCGTGCGCACGCTCGATGACCGCGAGATCGGCCTTCGGATGGTGCATCCGGACCGTGCGGAGCAGCGTGTCGACCGCCCCAGATGGCTGCGCCTTCGAGAAGATGCGCGGCACGAGGCGGCGCAGCGACGGGTTGCCCGTCGCGACGGATGACTCGCTCACCATCGCACCACCTCCGCCTTCATTATCGCCGCTCGGCGACGGAGGCGGTGCACGGGGGCCGTGAGGCCCCGCGTCGGCCGGGTCAGGAACCCACCGCCGCAGGCGCCTCGGCCGTGCCGCCGGCGCGCTCGCGCTCCTTGCGGACGCGATCGTCGTGCCGCTTGATCGCGGGCTCGCCCTCGCGGAACTGCGAGTACATCGGGGCTGCGATGAACACGGTCGACCAGGTGCCGACGAGGATGCCGATGAGCAGCGCGAGCGAGATGTCCCGCAGCGTGTCCGCCCCGAGGGCGAACGCGCCGATGAACAGGATCGCGGCGACCGGCAGGGCCGCCACCACGCTCGTGTTGATCGACCGGACGAGGGTCTGGTTCACCGCGAGGTTCACCGACTCGGCGAAGGTGCGCCGGGACTCCTCGCCGTCGTGCGACGTGTTCTCGCGGATCTTGTCGAAGACCACCACGGTGTCGTAGAGCGAGTAGCTGAGGATCGTCAGGATGCCGATCATCGCCGCCGGCGACACCTCGAACCCACTCGCGGCGTAGATGCCCGCCGTCACCACGAGGTCGGCGAACAGCGACAGGATCGCCGCGGCCGACATCTTCCAGGTCCGGAAGTACAACGCCATGAAGAGGGCGGCGAAGATCAGGAAGGCGATGAGGCCGATGATCGCCTGCCGGGTGACATCCGCCCCCCAGCTCGCACCGATGAACGACGACGTGATCTCCGATTCGGGCACGTCGTACGCCTCGGCGAGGGCGGTCGTGACCTCGCGCGTCTCCGCGGCCTCGAGCTGGTCGGTCTGCACGCGCACGCCGGAGTCGCCGACGATCGTCACCCGCGCGACCGCGTCGGGCACGACCGACGCGACGGCGTCGATGGCGGGCTGCTGGGTCGCCTCGCTCACGTTGGAGATGAGGAACTGCGACCCGCCGCGGAACTCGATGCCGAAGTTGAACCCGCGGAGCACGGGCACGAGCACCGACAGGATGATCAGCACGGCGGCGATCGCGTACCACTTGCGGCGTCCGCCGACGAAGTTGAACGAGCGCTTCCCCGTGTAGAGGTCGTTGCCGAAGGTGGTGAGCCGGTTGGCCATCAGGAGTCCTTCCCCTCGTTCGAGGGCGTGTCGCCGACGGCGGCGAGCTCGGCCGCCTTGCGCTCGGCGATGGTCTGCCGACGCTGCGCCTCGCGCGAGCTGGAGGCGACCTTCGTCTTGGTCACGTTCGCGGTGGGCTTGCGGAACTCCGCCCGGCCGCGGTAGACGGCGCCGAGCGCCGTCGGGTCGAGGCCCGACCACGGGTGGCCGCTCGAGAAGAACCGCGTCTGCGCGAGCAGCTGCAGCATCGGGTGCGTGAACAGGATCACGACGATGACGTCGATGACGGTCGTGAGACCCAGCGTGAACGCGAACCCGCGCACGCTGCCGACGGCGAAGATGAACAGCACGATCGCGGCGAGCAGGTTGACGGTCTTCGACGCGAGCACGGTGCGCAGCGCGCGCTTCCAGCCCGCCTCGACGGCGCCGACCAGCGCACGTCCGTCGCGCAGTTCGTCGCGCACGCGTTCGAAGTACACGATGAACGAGTCCGCCGTGAATCCGATCGCGACGATGAGCGCCGCGACGCCCGCGAGCGAGAGCCGGTAGCCCTGGTACCAGGACAGGATCGTGATCGAGAAGTAGGTGATCACGCCCGCCACGACGAGCGATGCGATCGTGACCGACGCGAGCGCACGGTATTGGAACAGGGTGTAGATCACGACGAGGATCAGACCGATGAGTCCCGCGATGAGGCCGCTCTGCAGCTGCGACGAGCCGAGCGTGGCCGAGATCGTGTCCGAGCTCTGCACCGTGAAGCTGATCGGGAGCGCGCCGAACTTCAGCTGGTCGGCGAGGGCCTTCGACGACTCCTGCGTGAAGCTGCCCGTGATCTGCGGACGACCGTCGGTGATGATGCCGTTCATGCTCGGCGCGGAGATGATGCGTCCGTCGAGCACGAACGCGAACTGGTTGCGCGGCGACTCGAGCCCGTACAGGCGCGTGCTGACCGCGGCGAAGTCCTCGGTGCCCTGGTCGTCGAAGCGGAGGTTCACGGCCCAGGTGCCGGTCGAGACGCCGGTCGAGCTCTGCACCATGCCGTTGGTGGCGTCGACGATGTTCTCGCCGCTGACCTCCACCGGGCCGAGCGCGTACTTGATCGAGTTCGTGGTGTCGCACGTGATGAGCGGTTCGTCGGCCGGGTGCACGTTGGCCTCGGCCTCGTCGATGCTCGAGCAGTCGAACGCGTCGTACTCGGCCTGCAGCTCGTCCGTGATCCACGCAGGGTCGCTGGCGTCGGTCGGCTCGGGTGTCTCGGCGGTCTCACCGGACGCATCGTCATCGGTCGCCTCGTCGGTCGGCTGGGCCGACTCCGTGGCGGCGACATCGGCGAGGATCACCGGACGCAGCTCGAGCTTGGCCGACGACTCGATGCGCTGGCGCGTCTCGTCGTCGAGCTCGCCGGGGATCGCCACGACGATGTTGCGATCGCCCTGCGTGGTGATCTCCGCCTCGGAGACGCCGGAGGCGTCGACGCGCTGCCGGAGGATCGAGACGGCCTGGTCGAGCTGCTCGCCCGTGACGCTCTGCCCCTCGGCGAGCTCGGGAGCCAGGATGATCTGCGTGCCGCCCTCGAGGTCGAGCGCGAGCTTGGGCGTCCAGGAGCCGTTGCCCCAGAGCACGCCCGCGCCGTTGACCGCGATGAGCGCGATGATCAGGACGCCCAGCCAGCTGAGGGAGCGCCAGGCCTTTCTGACGGTGGTCGGCCGGGACGACCGCTTGGAGGGTGCAGCCACGAATACCGCTTTCTCTGCACGACGGCGCCGACGGCGCCGTCGTGTGGTGTGGAGGGGTCTCTAGTCGTCCGACTTCTTCGGCTCGGTGCCCGAGTCGGGCGCCTGGTCGGCGTCGTCGACGCGCTCGCCGTACTCCGGCTCGCCCTCGAGCTCGGCGTCGTCGTCGTGCTCCGAACCGGGAGCGGGCGTGACGACTCGGTTGATCGTCTGGCGGTGCACGGTGAGCACGGTGCCCGGGCTCGACTCGAGGAGGACCTGGTTCTCCTCCTCGTCGATCGAGAGGATGGTGCCGAAGACTCCGAAGTTCGTCATCACCTGCGCCCCGGTGGCCACCTTCGACTGCAGCTCGCGCTGCTCCGCCGCGCGCTTGCGCGAGTTGCGGAACATGAAGAAGATGAGCAGCGCCAGGACGGCGAGCATGATGAGTGTGAACGGATCCATCTGGGGGTGCCTTCCGGTGCGCGACGTCGCGGTCACGCCAAGTCTGGGGTGCGCGGCCACGGGGAGCTGCGCGCGGGTGGGATCGGCCTGAGCCTCAAAGGATTATAGGTCATCCAATGGGAGGCCCGTCTCCGGTCCACGGAGCCCGAAGTGCCGCCATGCCGCCGGACTGGCCACACGCCCGCGCGGCGTGCGCGTGAGCAGCCCGATGCGCACGAGGAACGGCTCCACGACCGACTCGATGGTCTCCGCCTCCTCGCCCACCGAGACGGCGAGCGTGTTCAGCCCCACCGGTCCCCCGCCGAACCGGGTCAGGATGGCCTCGATGACCGCCCGGTCGAGGCGGTCGAGTCCCAATGCGTCGACGTCGTAGAGCTCCAGTGCCGCCCGCACCGCGCCGAGGTCGGCGCGCCCGCCGTGCACGAGCGCGTAGTCGCGCACGCGGCGCAGCAGGCGGTTCGCGATGCGCGGCGTACCCCGGCACCGGCCGGCGATCTCCGCCAGCGCCTCGCCGTCGACGTCGAGGCCGAGCATCTCCGCGGCCCGGCCGAGCACCTGCCGCAACTCGTCCTCGCCGTAGAACTCGAGGTGCGCCGTGAACCCGAAGCGGTCGCGCAGCGGGTTCGGCAGCAGCCCCGAGCGCGTGGTCGCACCGACGAGGGTGAACGGTGCGAGGTCGAGCGGCACGCTGGTCGCGCCGGCGCCCTTGCCGACCATGATGTCGATGCGGAAGTCCTCCATCGCGAGGTAGAGCATCTCCTCCGCCGAGCGCGCCATGCGGTGGATCTCGTCGATGAAGAGCACCTCGCCGGGCACCAGGGACGACAGGACGGCCGCGAGGTCGCCGGCGTGCTGGATGGCCGGGCCGCTCGACATGCGCAGCGGCCGCCCGCCCTCGTGCGCCACGATCATGGCGAGGGTCGTCTTGCCGAGCCCGGGCGGGCCCGCGAGCAGGATGTGGTCGGGGGTGCGCTGCTGCATCTGCGCGGCCGTGAGCAGCAGTTGCAACTGCCCGCGCACCCGCGACTGCCCGACGAACTCGCCGAGGCTCCGCGGGCGCAGCGCGCCCTCGAACGCGAGCTCCGCCTCATTGGCGAGTTCGGGGCTGGTCAGGTCGACGGACGGATCGGTCACGACGCCCTCCCCGCGTGCTGGGCGGGGCCGAGCCGGGCGAGCGTGAGCCGCAGCAGCACCGGCACGGATGCGGCGTCGGCATCGGATGCCTCGTCGAGCGTCTCCTCGAGCGCCTGCTGCGCCTGCCGCTCGGGCCAGCCGAGCCCGGTGAGCGCGGCGAGCACGTCGTCGCCCGCGGTCGCCCGCACGGTCGGGACCGCGGCGACGGGCGCCGTGACGACGAGCTTGCCCGTCAGCGACACCACGATGAGCTTGGCGGTCTTCGGCCCGATGCCGCTGACCTTGCGGAAGGCCGCGTCGTCCTCGTTCGCGACCGCGTGCGCCACCTGGTCGGGCGAGAGTGCCGAGAGCACGCCGAGCGCCGACTTCGGGCCGACGCCGGTCACGCCGATGAGCAGGTCGAAGACCTCGATCTCCTCACGGGTGGCGAACCCGAACAGGGCGAGGGCGTCCTCGCGCACGATGAGCGCGGTGTGCACGCGGAGCCTCTCCCCCTCGCGCGAGGACAGGGCGAGCGCGGGCGTCGTCGCCACCTGGAAGCCGACGCCGCCGACGTCGATGACGACCGTTCCGCCGGATGCCGCGAGCACCGTTCCACTGAGCGAGGAGATCACGGCTTCAGACTACGTGCGGCCCCCGACGTCTTCGCGGCACGCTCCGCGGCGAGCCATGCCTTCTGCGCGGGAGTCGCCCCCGCGTCCGCGCCCGCGTCGGCGGAGGATGCGTCGCGCGACGCCGGTCCGGACCGCCATGCGTGGCAGATCGCCAGCGCCAGTGCGTCGGCGGCGTCCGCGGGCGTGGGCGGAGTCGCCAGCCCGAGGATGCGGGCCACCATCGCACCGACCTGCTTCTTGTCGGCGCGACCGTAGCCGGTGATCGCCGCCTTCACCTCGCTGGGCGTGTGCAGCGCGACCGGGAGCTCCCGGCGCGCGGCCAGGTGCATCGCGACGCCGGAGATCTGGGCGGTCCCCATGATGGTCGACACGTCGCTGCGGGCGAAGACCCGCTCGAGGGCCACGGCCTGCGGCCGGTGCTCCTCCAGGATCGCCTCCAGGCCCTCGGCGATGCGCAGCAGCCGCCGCTCGATCGCGAGGTCGGCCGGCGACCGCAGCACGACCACGTCGACCAGCGTCGCCCGACGGTCGGGGGCGACGTCGACGATGCCGACACCGCACCGGGTGAGCCCCGGGTCGATGCCGAGCACGCGCATGGCGGCTACTCGTCCGCCTCGAGCTCCGCCAGCACCTCGGCGCTGACGTCGTAGTTGCTGTAGACGTTCTGCACGTCGTCCGAGTCCTCGAGGGCGTCGATGAGCCGGAACACCTTGCGCGCCGTCTCCGCGTCGACCTCGACCTTGAGCGACGGCACGAACGCGACGTCGGCCGAGTCGTAGTCGATGCCGGCGTCCTGCAGCGCGGTGCGCGTCTGCACCAGGTCGGTCGCCTCGGTGATGACCTCGAAGGTCTCGCCCTCGTCGGTGACCTCCTCGGCGCCCGCGTCGAGCACCGCGGCGAGCACGTCGTCCTCGGTGAGCCCGTCGGCGGCGCCGACGACGATGAGGCCCTTGCGGTTGAAGTTGTACGCGACGCTGCCCGGGTCGGCCATCGTGCCGCCGTTGCGCGTCATCGCGGTGCGCACCTCGGCCGCCGCGCGGTTCTTGTTGTCGGTGAGGCACTCGACGAGGAGCGCGACGCCGTTCGGCGCGTATCCCTCGTACATGATGGTCGTGTACTCGATCGACTCACCGGAGATGCCGGCGCCGCGCTTGATGGCGCGATCGATGTTGTCGTTCGGGACCGAGGTCTTCTTGGCCTTCTGCACGGCGTCGTACAGCGTCGGGTTGCCCGCCAGGTCGGCGCCGCCGAGCTTCGCGGCGACCTCGATGTTCTTGATGAGCTTCGCGAACGACTTCGCACGGCGCGCGTCGATGACGGCCTTCTTGTGCTTGGTCGTCGCCCACTTGGAATGGCCTGACATGAATCTCCCGGGTCGTCTCTCGCGGCGCGCGCGATGCATCCGCGCCGACATGCCATTGTAGGACAGCGCTCGTCGCCGACGGCCCGTCGGCACTCCGTCAGGTCATGCGCCGCAGCGTGCGCAGGTTGCGGTTCGTGGTGGTCGGCCTGTACTTCGCCTTCGCGAGCAGCTTCGCGAACGGGGTGTCGGTGGTCGTGCCCTTCACCGGGTTCCAGTACATGACGCCGTCGCCGCGGCGGAGCGGGTCGACCTCGGCGTCGAGCCCGGATGCGGTCGCCTCGAGCTCGTCCAGTGCCGAGGCGTCGCTCGCGAAGACGACCCACGGCTGCCGCTCGTCGTCGTCGGCGTCGAACGGGAACGCGTCGATCACGTCGGCGACCGCATCGACGGTCGTGAGCACGATCCACGCGTCGTACCCGAACCGCTCCTCGAGGGCGCGCTCGACCGTGCGCTTCACGGCATCGGGCGCAGCGGATGCCTCGAAGACGACGTTGCCGCTCGCGAGCACCGTGCGCACCGCGTCGTAGCCCAGCCCGACGAAGACGTCGCGCAGGTCGGCGGATCGGATGGTCACGCCGCCGACGTTCACGCCGCGGAGCAGGGCGATGTACCGGGTCATGGCGCTCACGCTACGCGCCGCCGCCGACACGCCGGGCACGCCGCGGCGACCGCGTCAGCCGCGGGCACGCACCTTCGACAGGAAGTACTCGTGGAACCGGTACTCCCCCGTGATCTCGGGGTGGAAGCTGGTGCCGAGCAGGTTCCCCTGCTCGACCGCGACCACCCGGCCGTCCTCGAGCGTCGCGAGCGGCGTGGCGGACGGCCCGACCGACTCGACGACCGGCCCGCGGATGAACACCGCGTGCACGGGGTCGTCGCCGATCACCGGCACGTCGAGGTCGGTCTCGAACGACTGGTTCTGCGAGCCGAACGCGTTGCGCCGCACGACGACGTCGAGCCCGCCGAGGCTCTGCTGGCCCGCGATCGCGTCGAGCACCGTGTCGGCGAGCATGATGAGGCCGGCGCAGGTGCCGTAGACGGGCAGGCCGTCGGCGATCGCCTGCTTCAGCGGGTCGGCGAGCCCGAACGCACGCGAGAGCTTGTCCATCACGGTCGACTCGCCGCCGGGGATCACGAGCCCGTCGACCTCGGCAAGCTCCGAGGCGCGACGCACGGTCGAGACCTCGGCGCCGAGCCCCGAGAGCACCGCGACGTGCTCGCGGAAGTCGCCCTGCAGGGCCAGTACACCGACTCGCGTCATGACGTCACCGTTCCGGACGCCGCTGCGCGCGGCATCCGCTCGTCGTCTTCCCCGCTACCAGCCGCGCTCGGCGAGGCGGTGCGGGGCGGGCAGGTCGCCGACGTTGATGCCGACCATGGCCTCGCCGAGTCCGCGCGACGCCTCGGCGATCACCGCGGGGTCGTCGTGGAAGGTGGTGGCCTTGACGACCGCGGCGGCGCGCGCCTCGGGGTTGCCCGACTTGAAGATGCCCGAGCCGACGAAGACGCCGTCGGCGCCGAGCTGCATCATCATGGCCGCGTCGGCCGGGGTGGCAACGCCGCCCGCGGTGAACAGCACGACGGGCAGCTTGCCGGTCTCGGCGACCTCGAGCACGAGCTCGTACGGGGCCTGGAGCTCCTTGGCGGCGACGTAGAGCTCGTCCTTGGTCATGGACTTCAACGCGTTGATCTCGGCGGTGATCTTGCGGATGTGCTTGGTGGCCTCGGAGACGTCGCCCGTGCCGGCCTCGCCCTTCGAGCGGATCATCGCCGCGCCCTCGTTGATGCGGCGCAGCGCCTCGCCGAGGTTGGTCGCACCGCAGACGAACGGCGTGTTGAACTGCCACTTGTCGATGTGGTTCACGTAGTCGGCGGGCGAGAGCACCTCGGACTCGTCGATGTAGTCGACGTCGAGCGCCTGGAGCACCTGCGCCTCGACGAAGTGGCCGATGCGGGCCTTCGCCATGACGGGGATGGAGACCTCGGCGATGATCGCCTCGATGAGATCGGGGTCGCTCATGCGCGCGACGCCGCCCTGGGCGCGGATGTCGGCGGGCACGCGCTCGAGCGCCATGACGGCGACGGCGCCGGCGTCCTCGGCGATGCGGGCCTGCTCGGCCGTGACGACGTCCATGATCACGCCGCCCTTCAGCATCTCGGCGAGACCGCGCTTGACGCGGCTGGAGCCGAACTCGGCAGTGCTCATCGGTGCTTCCCTTCGACGGAGGTCGCGCGAACCGCGCAGATGTCGGACAAGCGCCTTGCTTGACCTAGGCCAAAAGATAGCATGGGCGGGACACCGCCCACGCACATCGATCGGATCGCGACATGACCATCGAGATCGCCGGCCGCTCGGCCGCGGACATCGCCGACAGCGTGCGTGCGCTCATCGAGCGCGGCACGCTGCGACCCGGCGACCCGCTGCCGCCCGTGCGAAGCCTCGCGGAGCAGCTCGGCGTGAACCGCAACACCGCGGTGGCGGCCTACCGCCAGCTCACCGCCGCGGGCCTCGTGGTCACGCGCGGTCGCGGCGGCACGCACGTCGCCGACCCCGCCGTCGTCCCCCAGGAGGGGTTCGCGCAGGGCAGCGTGCTGCGCGACGTCGCGACCGGCAACCCCGACCCGAACCGCATCCCCGATCCGACGCTCGCGCTCGCGGGCATGGCCGGCCGACCCGTGCTCTACGGCGAGCCCGTGATCGACCCGGGGCTGGAAGGCTGGGCGCGCGAGTGGATGGCCGCCGACCTCGCACCGGCCGACCTGCGGCTCACGGTCACCAGCGGCGCCGCCGACGCGGTCGACCGCCTGCTGGCGCTCGCGCTCGTGCGCGACGACGCGGTCGCGCTCGAGGACCCGTGCTTCCTCACCAGCATCCACACCGTCCGGGTCGGCGGCTACCGACCGGTCGCGGTGCCCGTCGACGACGAGGGCATGACGGTCGACGGCCTGCGCGCCGCGCTCGACCAGGGCGTGCGCGCCGTCGTCTGCACGCCGCGCGCCCAGAACCCGACCGGCGCGAGCCTGTCGGAGCGCCGCGCGGCCGACCTGCGCGCCGTGCTCGCCGACCACCCGTACGTGCTCGTCATCGAGGACGATCACTTCTCGATGCTCGCGCGCACCCCGTTCCGGTCGATCATCGGGCCCGGGCACCGTCGGTGGGCGCTCGTGCGGTCGGTGTCGAAGTTCCTCGGACCCGACATGTGCCTCGCGGTCACGGCCTCCGACCCCGACACCGCCGACCGCCTCGCGATGCGCCTGAGCCCGGGCACGACCTGGGTGAGCCACCTGCTCCAGCGCCTCACGCTCGCACTCGTCACCGACCCGGCCGTCACGGCGCGCATCGACGAGGCCGGTGCCCACTACGCCGCGCGCAACGCCGCGTTCGCCGCACGGCTCACCGAGCTGGGCGTCCCGGCGGCGGCAGGCGACGGCCTGAACCTCTGGATCCCGCTGCCGGTCGCCGCCCGCGACGTCTCCGAGCAGCTCATGCGCCGCGGCTGGCTCGCACGCGCGGGCGACGAGTTCGTGCTGGGCGAGCTCCCCGCCGTGCCGCGCCTGCGCCTGACCGTGCACGATCTCGCCGACGTCGACGCCGAGCGCCTGGCCACCGACGTCACCGCGGCCGTGCGGGCCGCCGGTGGACGACTCGTGCCCGCCGGGATGGAATGATCGAGCGGGTGAAGGTCCTCTCCATCCAGTCCGCCGTCGCCTACGGGCACGTCGGCAACTCCGCGGCAGTCTTCCCCCTCCAGCGCATCGGCGTGGAGGTGATGCCGGTCTACACGGTGAACTTCTCCAACCACACCGGCTACGGCGCGTGGCGCGGCCCGATGATCGCACCCGACGACGTGCGGGCGGTCATCGACGGCATCGAGGACCGCGGCGCGTTCGCCGACGTCGACGTGGTGCTCTCGGGCTACCAGGGCGGCGAGGGCATCGCCGACGTCATCCTCGACGCGGTCGCCCGCATCAAGGCGGCGAACCCCGACGCGATCTACTCGTGCGACCCGGTGATGGGCAATGCGAAGAGCGGATGCTTCGTGGCGCCGGCCATCCCCGTGCTGCTCCGCGACCGCGTGGTGCCCGCCGCCGACCTCATCACGCCGAACCAGTTCGAGCTCGGCTACCTGACCGGCACCGAGCCCGACACGCTCGAGTCGACGCTCGCGTCGGTCGACCTCGCGCGCGCCTCGGGGCCGAGCACCGTGCTCGTCACGAGCGTCGAGCGCCCCGACCGGCCGGAGGGCACGATCGAGATGCTCGCCGTCGACGAGCGCGGCGCGTGGATCGTGCAGACCCCGCGCCTGCCGATGAAGGCCAACGGCTCGGGCGACGTCACGGCGGCGCTGTTCACCGCGCACCACCGTCGCACGGGCGACGCCGCAGGCGCCCTCGCGCGCACCGCGTCGAGCGTGTTCGACCTGCTTGCGAACACCCACGCGTCGGGCGCGCGCGAACTGCAGCTCGTCGAGTCGCAGGAGGCGTACGCGCACCCGCGCCTGCAGTTCGACGTGCAGCAGGTGCGCTGAGCGATCGGATGCCTCGGGGCGCTCGCGCTCCCGGAGGCATCCGCTCGGCCGTGTCGCCGCGCGACTCGCCGACCTCGCGGGGGGGGGGGCGCCCCGGGTCAGTGCGGCCAGGCGTCCGCGATCTCCTGGCGCACGTCGCCGAGCAGCCGCGGGATCGCCTTGGTCTTGGCGATGATCGGGAAGAAGTTCGCGTCGAGCGCCCAGCGCGGCACGATGTGCTGGTGCAGGTGCTCGGAGATGCCGGCGCCCGCGATGCGGCCCTGGTTCATGCCGATGTTGAACCCGTCGCAGCGCGAGACCTCGCGCACCACACGCATCGCGACCTGGGTGATGCGGCCGATGTCGTCGACCTCCTCGGGCGTCGCCTGGTCGTAGGTGGCGATGTGCCGGTACGGGCAGACGAGCAGGTGGCCGCTGTTGTACGGGTACAGGTTCAGCAGCGCGTAGGCGTGCTCGCCGCGCGCGACGATCATCGACTGCTCGTCGGGCAGCTCCGGGGCGCGACAGAACGGGCAGGCGTGCTGCTCGGGCTGCTGGCCCTGCTCGATGTACACCATGCGATGCGGGGTCCACAGCCGCTGGAACGCATCGGGCACGCCGGGCATCTCGCCCGAGGCATCCGTCGGCACCTCCTCGAACTCGTCGGGGCTGTACGGACCCGGCATCAGAAGTCGTCCCGCGAGACGACCTGGCGGTGCTCGTCGATCGCGGCATGGATGCGCGCGACGGCCTGGTCGATCGGCACGCCGTTCTCCTGGCTGCCGTCGCGGAAGCGGAAGCTGACCGTGTTCTGCGACCGGTCCTCCTCGCCCGCGATGAGCTGGAAGGGCACCTTGAGCTTGGTGTGCGTGCGGATCTTCTTCTGCATGCGGTCGTCGCTCGCGTCGAGCTCGGCACGCACCCCCGAGGCGCGCAGCTGCTCGATCACGGCGCCGAGGTACGACTCGTACTCCTCGGCGACCGGGATGCCGACGACCTGCACCGGCGCGAGCCAGACCGGGAACACGCCGGCGTAGTGCTCGAGCAGGATCGCGAAGAACCGCTCGATCGAGCCGAACAGCGCCCGGTGGATCATGATCGGCCGGTGCTTCTCGCCGTCGGGGCCGGTGTACTCGAGGCCGAAGCGCTCGGGCAGGTTGGGATCGACCTGCACGGTCGAGAGCTGCCAGGTGCGGCCGATCGCGTCGCGGGTCTTGAGGTCGATCTTCGGACCGTAGAACGCCGCCTCGCCGGGCACCTCGGTGAGCTTCAGCCCGCTCGCGACCGCGACGTTGCGCAGTGCGTTCGTCGAGTAGTCCCAGAACTCGTCCGAGCCGATCCACTTCGACTTCTCGTCGTCGCGCATCGACAGCTCGAGCTCGAAGTCGTCGAGGCCGAAGTCGCGCAGCATCGAGATGACGAACTCGAGCACGCGGGACGTCTCGTCCTCGAGCTGCTCGGGGGTCACGAACAGGTGCGAGTCGTCCTGGGTGAAGCCGCGCACCCGGGTGAGGCCGTGCAGCGCGCCGGAGAGCTCGTTGCGGTAGACCGTGCCGTTCTCGGCGAACCGCATGGGCAGGTCGCGATAGCTGCGCGCGCGCTCCTTGAAGATCAGGATGTGCATCGGGCAGTTCATGGGCTTCAGGTAGTAGTCCTGGCCCTGCTTGGTGACGTTGCCCTCCTCGTCGCGCTCCTCGTCCATCACGATGGGCGGGAACATGCCCTCCTTGTAGGTGACGAGGTGGTTCGACTGGATGAAGAGGTCCTCCTTCGAGATGTGCGGCGTGTACACGTAGGTGTAGCCGCCCTCGAGGTGGCGGCGGCGCGCGTGCTGCTCCATCTCGCCGCGGACGATGCCGCCCTTGGGGTGCCACACCGACAGGCCGGAGCCGATCTCGTCGGGGAAGCTGAACAGGTCGAGCTCGCGGCCGAGCTTGCGGTGGTCGCGCTTGGCGGCCTCCTCGAGCCGGTGCTGGTAGGCGCGCAGCTCGTCCTTGGTGGGCCAGGCGGTGCCGTAGATGCGCTGCAGCTGCGGGTTCTTCTCGCTGCCGCGCCAGTACGCGCCGGCGACGCGCATGAGCGCCCAGCCGTTGCCGATCATGCGGGTGTTCGGCAGGTGCGGACCCCGGCAGAGGTCCTTCCAGGCGACCTCGCCGGTCTTCGGGTCGACGTTGTCGTAGATGGTCAGCTCGCCCGCGCCGACCTCGACGCCCTCGTTCTCGCCGCCGGCCGAGGCGCTGCCCTTCAGCCCGATGAGCTCGAGCTTGTACGGCTCGCCCGCGAGCTCGGCGCGCGCCTCGTCGTCGGTGACGACGCGGCGCACGAAGCGCTGGCCGGAGCGGATGATGCGGGCCATCGCCTTGTCGAGGGCCTTGAGGTCCTCGGTGCTGAACGGCTCGGCGACGTCGAAGTCGTAGTAGAAGCCGTCGGTCACGGGCGGGCCGATGCCGAGCTTCGCGTCGGGATTCACCTGCTGCACCGCCTGTGCGAGCACGTGCGCGGTGGAGTGGCGCAGGATGGCCAGGCCGTCGGGCGAGTCGATGGTGACCGGCTCGACCTCGTGGGCGTCCGTGACCGTCGTCGCGAGGTCCTTCAGCTCGCCGTCGACGCGCATCGCGACGACGGATCGATCGGTGAAGAGCTCGAAGCCGTCGACCAAGTGGATCCACTCCCTAGCAGTGTGAGACGCAATCACTCAACTGTAGTCGTGACGACGCCCGCGCGCCGCCGCGGAGGGGTCGTGGCCGGCGCTGCCGTCGGCTTGCACCGATCGCGCAAGCCGCGACGCGCAGCACGCGCGATGTTCCATCACTTGCGCTCGATTCCGCAAGAACTGAACTTTCCCACGGCATTTCACCGCAGTCCCTTGTCCACTGCTCCGCAGCCGCAATAGCCTCGCCCCACTCGAGGGCACCGCGACGCCCGCAGTGCCCGATGACGCGCACGACCGAGAGGACACGAGTCGACGATGACCCGCCCCAGCACGCCCGTTCCCCCGCCGCAGGCCGCCCCCGCGCGCACGCGCCGCGCCCTCGCGATCGCCGCCTCCGCGGCGCTCGCCCTCGGCGCTGCCGTCGTCGCGCCAGTGGCCGCATCCGCCCAGCCGGTCGCGAGCCCCGCGGTCACGCGCGCCGCGCTCGACCCGATGCTCGTCGCCGGTCGCGGCGCCGACGTGCCGTTCCTCGAGCAGGAGGCCGAGCACGCGACGACCTCCGGCGAGGTGATCGGGCCCGACCGCACCGCGTACACGCTGCCTGCCGAGGCATCCGGCCGCAGTGCCGTGCTGCTCGACCCGGGCGAGTACGTCGAGTTCACGCTGCCCGCGGCCGCCAACGCGATCACGGTGCGGTACAGCATTCCCGACGCGCCGGAGGGCGGAGGCATCCGCGCACCCCTGGCCGTCTCGGTCGACGGCGGCGAACCCGCGACGATGCAGCTCACGAGCGAGTACGCCTGGCTGTACAACCAGTACCCGTTCTCGAACGACCCCGGAGCGCAGCTGCTGCACCCCGACTGGTGGATCACCGAGTGCGGGTGCGTGCCCGGCGAGGGCTACGAGGTCGAGACGCCGTTCCGGCCGATGCACTTCTACGACGAGGAGCGGATGCTGCTGGATGCGACCTACCCCGCGGGGTCGGTGTTGCGCCTCACGGCGCCGATGGGCACGGATGCCGCGTGGACGGTCATCGACCTGCTCGACTCCGAGCTCGTCGCGCCGCCGCTCCCCCAGCCCGCGGGTTCCGTGAGCGTCGCGAAGTTCGGTGCCGACCCGACCGGCGTGCGCGACGCGGCGCCGGCGTTCCGCACCGCCATCCGCTGGGCGCAGCGGCACGACGTCGAGGTGTTCATCCCCGCGGGCGAGTTCCGCGTCAGCGAGCACCTCGTCGTCGACGACGTCACGATCCGCGGCGCCGGCAACTGGCACTCGGTCGTGTTCGGCGAGGAGGTCGCGCTGAAGCATCCGGCCGACGACGGCTCGGTGCACACGGGCGTCGGGTTCTACGGCAGGGACGCCGCCGACGGCGGCAGCGCGAACGTGCACCTGGCCGACTTCGCGATCCGCGGCGACGTGCGCGAGCGCATCGACACCGACCAGGTCAACGGCATCGGCGGCGCGATGAGCGACTCCACCATCGAGCGCCTGCACATCTCGCACACGAAGGTCGGCCTCTGGTTCGACGGGCCGATGGACGGCACGGCCGTGCGCGACAACATCGTCGTCGACCAGATCGCCGACGGCCTGAACTTCCACACCGGCGTGACGGACTCGGTCGCCGAGGGCAACTTCGTGCGCAACACCGGCGACGACGGGCTCGCGATGTGGGCGCAGGGCGACACCAACGCCGGCAACGCGTTCGTCGGCAACACCGTGCAGTCACCGTCGCTCGCGAACGGCATCGCGATCTACGGCGGAGCGGACATCACGGTCGAGGGCAACCTCGTCGCCGACCCGGTTCGGGAGGGCAGCGCGCTGCACGCCGGCGCGCGGTTCGGCGCCGAGCCGTTCACGGGCACGCTCGCGTTCACGGACAACACGACCGTGCGGGCCGGCACATACGAGCTCAACTGGAACATCGGGCTCGGCGCGATCTGGTTCTATGCGCTCGACCGGTCGATCGACCAGGCCGACGTGCGCGTGACCGGCGACCACTACCTCGACAGCACGTACAACGCGATCATGCTCGTGTCGGACTGGCCCGTGAAGGACCAGGTCTCGATCTCGGGCGTGGAGTTCGCCGACGTGCGGGTCGACGGCACCGGCACCTCGGTCGTGAGCGCCCGCGTCGCCGGCTCGGCGTCGTTCGAGAACGTCGACGCACGCAACGTGGGCGCGGTCGGCGTGAACAACTGCGGGTCGTTCAACTTCCCGCCGACCGGCAGCGAGTTCTCGCTCGTCGACCTGGGCGGCAACGACTCCAGCGGCGTGAACACCACCGGCCCATGGCTGGCCGACTGGGTGCTGCCGAACACGATCACCTGCGACGATCGCCCACCGGTGGTCGCGCCGCCGGCGCCGACGGCCTGGTGAGCCCGGGCTGCGGGCGCGTCCGAGCGGCGCGCCCGCGGCCGGGCACGGTGCCTCGCCGGCGCTCAGTCGTCCTCAGCCATCAGCGACTCGATCGCCGTGATCGATCGCTCGAGCATGGGCCGGAACTGCGCGGCCCCCTCGTCGTCGAGGCCGGGCATGTCCGCCCCGAGCGTCATGGAGGTGCGGCCCTCGCCATCCTGGGCGAGCCGCATGATGCCGCGGAACTCGATGCCGCGCTCCGCAGTCACCACGGTCATCGCCCGTTCGGGGTCGAACTCGACGACCTCGGTCGTGCCGGTCGAGTCGATGCCGAACCGCGTGTTGCGCCGCTCGTAGACCGTGCCCACGCCCACGGGCCCGTCGGTGAGCTTCCGCAGCGAGATGTCATGGTCCCATCTGGGATGGTTCTGCTCGTGATGCACTGCGGCGAAGTCCCAGACCTTCGCCACGGGCTGTTGCACGGTTCGCGTTGCTTCGACCAGCATGATGTCCCCCCATCGCCGGTACGCGGCCGAGGCTACTCCGTCGCAGCGCGTGCGGATCGACGCGGGGGACGGATGGCCCGAGGCATCCGCTCGCCCTCAGAACCCGTAGAACGTCTGCACACCGCTCAACATGAGCTGGGCACCGATGGTCGCGACGAACAGGCCGCCGAACTTCTGCGCGAGCGACAGCCCCTGCTCGCTGAAGCGGATGCGGTTCACGAGCACGAGGTGTCCGACCGGGATCAGCGCGACGACGATCACCGAGGCGATGACCGCGGCGATCGTGCCCTGGAAGCCCTCCCCCGCCGTCGAGATCGTGATGACCGTGGTGATCGCGCCCGGACCCGCCATGAACGGGATCGCATAGGGCACGATGATCTGATCGGCGGCGGACTCGACCGGATGCGCCTCGGCCGCCGCCGCACCACCCTGCGCCCGGCTCGGCCGCCCCGCGAACAGCATCTCGAAGCCCATCAGCACGAGCACGAGCCCGCCGATGATGCCGAAGGCACCGAGGTTGATGCCGATGAGGTCGAGCAGGAACTTTCCGACCAGTGCGCTGCCGAGGAGGATGACCGCGATCACGATCATGAGCCGGCGCACGTACTTCGCCCGGTTCTCGGGCTCGTTCTCGGTGAGCACTCGGAAGAAGATCGCCCGGAAGATGGGGTCGACCAGCACGACCAGCGAGATCGTGGCCTGTACCGTGAGGTCCAGGAGGCTCATGGCCCACAGGGTAGCGGCGCGGCCACGCCGACGTCACCCCCGGAACGACGAAACCCCCGGCGAGCCGGGGGTTTCTGTGTGTGGGCGATACTGGGATCGAACCAGTGACCTCTTCCGTGTCAGGGAAGCGCGCTACCGCTGCGCCAATCGCCCGCTACCGTTCTCACTCGGAGCGGTTCGAGGTGGATACGGGATTCGAACCCGTGTATACGGCTTTGCAGGCCGCTGCCTCGCCTCTCGGCCAATCCACCGTTTCCTGGGTTCTCCCACCACAGAAAGAAACGGGCTTTCGCCCGATCATTTCCGAGCGGATGACGAGACTCGAACTCGCGACCCTCACCTTGGCAAGGTGATGCGCTACCAACTGCGCCACATCCGCACTGCCCGCATCGCTGCGTGCAGAGAGACTCTAACCCACTCCCGGCGCGAATCACAAACTGACGGACCCTCGTGTGACATCGCCCCCGCCGATGTGCGCGGGAGGCCGTCCATCGGCTACTATCGAGTCCGCTGGCTCCGGACTCCGGATGCCGCGACGGGCGATTGGCGCAGTTGGTAGCGCGCTTCCTTCACACGGAAGAGGTCATCAGTTCGAGTCTGGTATCGCCCACCGGAATTCATTCCTCCAGCGGCACGCATTCCACCCCGCGTTTGCCTGCGATCAGCAGCACGTCCGGCGCATCGGTTCCGGTGAACGCATCGACCAGCGCCTCCACGTCGGGGCCGGCCGCGTCGTCGGCTCGACGGCGGACCGCCACCGCCGCGCCCGTGCGCTCGTGCAGCTGACGCCCGAGCGCCTCCGCCTCGCCTCCGGTGACGAGCAGCACCGACCTCCGTCGCGCCGGCCCGGGCCGTGGCGCCGCATGCGTCCGGTCCACGCGCCACGTCGCGAAGTGGTAGGCCGAGACGACCGCGGTCGCGACGAGCCAACCGAGGGGGGCACGCACCTCGTCGAGGAGGCTCCCCGCTGCTCCCCCGCCGCCGAGGAGGTGCTCGAACAGCCGGTAGCCGATGATCAGCAGCGCGATGAGCGCGACCAGCGCACTCACCCCGAACAGGAGCACGAGGAACACGCGGCGCCCGGTCGATGCGGCCTCCTCGGGACCGACGGCCCGCAGCGGTCGCCAGGACAGCCACCACGTCGGCGCACCGACGATGAGCGCGCTGACACCGGCGATCAGGACCGTCGGCGCGAACTCGCCCGCAAGCGGTGCGGGCACCAGCGCCGCGAGGCCGCCGTTGACGCTCACGCCGATGCCGATGGCCGTGGCGACGACCGCCACCCCGGAGACCGCGAAGGTCTCGGCCCGTCGCACCTCGGGCTCGCGCCCGACGAGCTGCAGGTGGTGGATGCGCCAGACGAGCACCCCGACGAGTGCCAGCGCGATCCCGTCGCCGATGCCGAGCACGACCTCCCCGGTGGTCGCGGAGGCATCGAGCGCGAGGCGCAGGAGCGCATCCAGGAGCGTGCCCGCGCCGTACAGCGTCGCGGCGACGGCGGCCGCGATGCCGACGAGCAGGGTCACCACGTCGGCGAAGACCGTGCGGACCGCCGCTGCACCGTCGATCCGCAGGTGCCACCACCACACGAGCAGGCCGAGTGCCACCCACGGCAGCGCCTCGACGACCGGGGTCCACCAGGCGGATCCGGCCATGCCGGGCGCCGCCCAGGGGCCGAGCGCCCCGTCGACCGACGCACCGATCGCGCGGACCCCGCCCACTGCCCACAGGACCAGGCCGAACGCGGCGCCCACGACCGCCGGGGCCGTCGGCAGCCGCAGCGGCGAACGGCCGGGGCGACGCGACATCCAGGCGTGCCAGGCCCAGATTCCCGACCACACGATGCCGTTGGCCAGTTCCGCCTCGAGCCACCGCCCGGTGACCAGGGACTCCGCCCAGGCCAGCAGCGAGAACGACGCCACTGCGAGCGAGACCGTGCGCGCGATCAGCAGGTAGACCCCCCACGAGAGGGCATCGCGCTCCCCCGCTTCGGGGAGCCGCCGCCAGAGCAGCCACCACAGCAGCCCCGCGAGCGGCACCCCCACCAGCGAGAACGCGAGCGCGAGGGCCAGCCCCGCCGTGTCGGAGCCCGCGATCGGGTCCGCAGCGCGGAAGAGCCGCTCCAGCAGGCCGGCGAGGCCGCTCGCCGCGACGCCGATCGCGACGGCGAGCAGGACGACGATGACGACCCGCCGGACCGTCGACTGCGCGCTCCTCGCGGCCATCAGCCGAACGCTCCCGGAGCGCACACGGCGAGCTCCCACGGCGCGGACTCGATGAGCCAGCCGTCTCCCGACCGCACCAGGGAGAAGCGCCCGTCGGAGCGGTACTCGTCGGGTCCGAACAATCCGCCGCTGTAGGACGTGATGATCGTGACCTCGACCGATGCGGTGTCGCCCCGGTCCGTGGCCGAGACGAGCGCCACGCGCACGTCGTCCTCGTAGGGCTCCACGCGCTCGCACGCGTCGACGACCTCGGGCGCGAGGAGGTCCATCGCCGCCTGCGTGTCGCCGTCGATCACGGCCGTGCTGTAGCGCTGCACCACCCCCTCCGGGGTGGTCTCGTCGAACTGCTCGGGCTCGCCGCGCAGCAGCACCGCAACGACGGCTGCGACGATGACGACGACGATCGCGATGCCGATGCCGATGAGTGCGCGGTCGGGGCGCCTCGGCGCTGGGGCGTCTTCCATGTGCTCATCATGGCCTGCGCGCAGGCGCGCCGGAAGGGACTTCCGGCACGCGAAAGGGCGGTGGGATCTCTCCCACCGCCCTCGCGTTCAGATCAGCGCGACCCAGGGTGCCGCGCCGGCCCGAACCGGTGTCAGACCGAGGTATCGAGCTTGTAGCCCTCGCCACCGTGCACGACGGTGTCGATGCCGGCGAGCTCGTCCTCGTTCTTCACGCGGAACCCGATGGTCTTCTCGATCGCGAAGCCCAGGATGAAGGCCACCACGAAGGAGTAGATCAGGACGCCGAAGGCTGCGATCGCCTGCACGGCCAGCTGGCCGAAGTCGCCACCGGTGAAGAGGCCGGTGTCGATGGCGAAGAAGCCGAGGTAGAGGGTACCGATGAGACCACCGACGAGGTGGATGCCGACCACGTCGAGCGAGTCGTCGTAGCCGAGCTTGAACTTCAGCTCGATCGCCAGGGCGCAGACCGCACCGGCGATGACGCCGAGGAGGGTCGCCCAGCCCGGGGTCAGGTTGGCGCAGGCCGGGGTGATCGCGACGAGACCCGCGACGGCACCGGAGGCGGCGCCGACGGCGGTGGGCTTGCCGTCCTTGATCTTCTCGATGACGAGCCAGCCGAGGATGGCCGCAGCGGTCGCGACGAGCGTGTTGACGGCGATGAGGCCGACGCCGCCCATGTCCTCGGCGAGGAACTCGGCACCGGCGTTGAAGCCGAACCAGCCGAACCAGAGGATCGAGGCGCCGATGAGGGTCAGCGGCACGTTGTGCGGCTGGTCCATGCCCTTGGCGAAGCCGACGCGCTTGCCGAGGACGAGCGCCAGGGCGAGGGCCGCAGCACCCGCGTTGATGTGGACCGCGGTACCACCCGCGTAGTCGATGACGCCGGGGAGCCCGCCGAGCTCGTCACCGAGGTTGAGGATCCAGCCACCGCCCCAGACCCAGGCCGCGACCGGGAAGTAGACGACCGTCGCCCAGATGCCGGCGAAGATCATCCACGATCCGAACTTGGCACGGTCGGCGATGGCGCCCGAGATCAGCGCGACGGTGATGATGGCGAACGTCGCGCCGAAGATCACGCCGAGCAGGTCGCCGTTGGCGGTCTCACCCGAGGCGAGGCCGGAGATGGCGAAGTCGGAGAACGGGTTGCCCGAGAAGTCCCAGACGCTCCCGACCGCGCTCATGTTGAAGCCGTAGAGCACCCACAGCACGCTGATGAGACCCATTGCTCCGAAGCTCATCATCATCATGCTGACGACGCTCTTGGCCTTGACCAGTCCGCCGTAGAAGAACGCCACGCCCGGCGTCATGAAGAGCACCAGGGCCGATGCTGTGACGGCCCATGCGATGTTGCCCGTATCCATTCGTTTCCTCACACCTCTCGGATTTGCAGGGGAGCCCCGCGAAGGTCCGAAGTTCGGGTTCCGGCGCGGGTACGCCACTCAGAATGGTGCCGGGACGTTTCGGTCAGGATGCCGTAAGTGTTTCGGGTCGGTTACGAAGATCGCCCGAATGTAAACAGGATGTTTCGTGGCGCCGCGAGGATGCCGCAAGAGCACGCAGCGATTCCGCGTCAGCCGGCCGGGTGTGGCTACAACGCTGCGCCCCGTGCGCGCAGGCGCCCGGATCAGTCGTGCGGCGGCAGTTCGCCGGTCGTGAGCGCGACCAGGCGCGACATCGACCGGAGGTACTTCTTGCGGTACCCGCCGCCGAGCATGTCGTCGTCGAACACCTCGCTGAGCGGCACGCCGCTGGACACGATCGGCACCTCGGCGTCGTAGAGCCGGTCGACGAACGCCACCAGCCGCAGCGCCGCGTTCTGGTCGTGCAGGACGCGCGCCTCCTCGATCGCCAGGACCTCGAGCCCCTCGATCAGACGGATGTACTTCGACGGGTGCACGGTGGCCAGGTGGGCGATCAGCTCGTCGAAGCCGGCGGATGCCACGGTGTGGCCGCGCTCGGCGAGCGCCGCGACCATCCGGCCGAGCGACTCCGCGTCGACCGCGACCGCCTCGCCCGTCGTGTCGCGCCGCCGGTAGTCGAGGCCGTCGATGCGGAGCGTCTCGAAGTTCGACGACAGCGCCTGGATCTCGCGCAGGAAGTCCGCCGCGGCGAACCGGCCCTCGCCGAGCGCGTTCGGCGGCGTGTTCGACGTCGCGGCGACGCGCGTGCCGCCGGCCATGAGCTCGCCGAGCAGTCGCGTCATCAGCATCGTGTCGCCCGGGTCGTCGAGCTCGAACTCGTCGATGCAGATGAGCTCCGCGCCCCGCAGCAGCGAGACCGCGTTCGCGTAGCCGAGCGCACCCACCAGCGCGGTGTACTCGATGAAGGTGCCGAAGTACTTCCGCCCCGGCGCCGTGTGCCACAGCGCGGCCAGGAGGTGCGTCTTGCCCACGCCGAACCCGCCGTCGAGGTACACCCCGGGCAGCTCGGCCTTCGCCTTGCGGTTCCAGGAGAAGAAGCCGCCCGGCCGCTGGCTCGACGTCCAGGTCGCCCCGAACGCCTGGAGGCGCTCGACCGCGGCCAGCTGCGACGGGTAGTCGTGGTCGGGACGGTAGGACTCGAAGCTCGCGTGGGCGAACTGCGGCGGCGGCACGAGCTCCGCGGCGATCTCCGCGCCGGAGATCGACGGATCCCGCTCGACGAGCCGGATGATCGTGCCGGGCGTGGTCGCACTCACCTGGGGGGCCTCCCGTGTTGCACCGGGTTACAGCCCGCCTGACCGGGACCGACCCTCCGCGTACATTCGTAGTGGAACAGGCCACCAGCCTAGTCCGCTCCCCGACCACCCCCGCCCACCCGGGCGACACCTGGAGGCTCCATGTCCGTCGCATTCGACCCCGCCGAGAAGTTCGCCGCATACGCCCACCCCGAGCGGCTCGTGTCGACCGACTGGCTCGCGGCGCACCTCGGCGAGCCGGGCCTGGTCGTCGTCGAGTCCGACGAGGACGTGCTGCTCTACGAGACCGGCCACATCCCCGGCGCCGTCAAGGTCGACTGGCACACCGACCTCAACGACCCCGTGGTGCGCGACTACCTCGACGGCGAGCAGTTCGCCGCGCTGCTCGGCTCGAAGGGCATCTCGCGCGACACCACGATCGTCGTCTACGGCGACAAGAACAACTGGTGGGCGGCCTACGCGCTCTGGGTCTTCACGCTCTTCGGCCACGAGGACGTGCGCCTGCTCGACGGCGGCCGCGACCTGTGGGTCGCCGAGGGCCGCGAGCTCACGACCGACGTCCCCGCGCCCGCGCCGACCGAGTACCCGGTGGTCGAGCGCGACGACGCGACCATCCGCGCCTTCAAGGAGGACGTGCTCGCCCACCTCGGCAACCCGCTGATCGACGTGCGCTCCCCCGAGGAGTACACCGGGGAGCGCACCCACATGCCGGCGTACCCCGACGAGAGCGCGCTGCGCGGCGGGCACATCCCCTCGGCCGCATCCGTGCCCTGGGCCCGCGCAGCGGCGCCCGACGCGACCTTCCGCACCCGCGACGAGCTCGACGCGATCTACCGGGGCGAGGCGGGCCTGGCCGACGGCGACGAGGTCATCGCGTACTGCCGCATCGGCGAGCGGTCGAGCCACACCTGGTTCGTGCTCACCCACCTGCTCGGCTTCGAGCACGTGCGCAACTACGACGGCTCCTGGACCGAGTGGGGCAGCGCGGTGCGCGTACCGATCGTCACGGGCGCCGAGCCCGGCGAGGTCCCGGGCCGGTGAGCGCACGGCGATCGCACGCGCCCCGGATGGGAGAATGGACGCGATGACCACGACCGCCCTCCCCGCCCAGCTCGCCGAGATCCGCGAGGACTTCCTCGCACTCGGCGTGCGCGATCGCCTGCAGCTCCTGCTCGAGTTCTCCCGGGAGCTCCCCGAGCTGCCCGAGCGGTACCGCGACCACCCCGACCTGCTGGAGCGGGTCGAGGAGTGCCAGTCGCCGGTGTACATCTTCACCGAGACGGATGCCTCGGGCGCGGTGCACCTGCACGCGACGGCGCCCGTGGAGGCGCCCACCACTCGCGGGTTCGCGTCGATCCTCGCCCAGGGGATCGAGGGGCTCAGCGTGCAGGAGGTGCTCGACGTGCCGGGCGACTACCCGCAGTCGCTCGGGCTCACCGAGGCCGTCTCGCCGCTGCGCATCCGCGGCATGACCGCGATGCTCGCGCGCGTCAAGCGCCAGCTCGGGCAGTCCCGGGCGGCCTGACCGGCCCGCTCAGCCCCTCGCGGGCACCGCGGCGGTCGACGCCGCGGGCCCCCGTCGCGCGGCGAGCTCCCCGAGCCAGACCCCCAGCGCGCCGTTCCAGCGCACCGGGTCGTCGTTCCAGAGCTTGGTGTGACGCGCCCGGGTGAACCGCTCGTACGTGATCAGGTCGGGCCTGGCCGCCGCCAGCCGGTCGGAGCCGGCGACGGGCACGAAGCCGTCGTCCGCGCTGTGGAATAGCAGCATCGGCACGTCGAACTCGGATGCCCGTGCCACGACGTCCAGCCGGTCGAAGTCGATGGGCGCCGAGAGCCCGGTGAACGGGCGCGCCCACCGGTGCGAGAGCATCGCGATCACGAGGCGCGTGAGCGGCCGTGGCAGCCGGTAGGTCGCCCCCTGGTAGGAGAGGATGTCGTGCCAGTCGATCGCCGGCGACTCCAGCACGATGCCGACGACCGTCTCGCGGGAGCGTCGCGACCGGAGCGCGGCCTGCAGCACCGTCGCTCCGCCCATCGACCAGCCCATGAGCACGACCTCGCGGGCGCCGTGCGCCACGGCGTAGGCGATCGCGGCATCCACGTCGAGCCACTCGGTGTCGCCCAGGCGGTACCGCCCGTCCGGACCGCTCGGCGCCTCGCCGTCGTTGCGGTAGCTCACCACGAGCGACGTGTACCCCGCCGCGTGCGCCGCGGGCACGCCGCGGAGGCACTCCTGCCGGCGGACCGCGCGACCGTGCACGTGGATGATCCACCGCCCGGTGTCCTCGGCGGCCGGCACGAGCCAGGCCGGCGCCGGCCCGACGGGGGTGTCGACCACCACGTCGCGGTACGGGTGCCCGAGTTCCCAGGGCCCGAGGTGGAACCAGCCCCCGAAGCGGCCGCGGTGCGCCGTCGCGAGCACGCCGAAGTCCACGCTCAGCAGGCGCCGCCGCACGATGGTCGGAGTGGTCTCGATGACGTCGCCCAGGCGCGCGTGCCCGGTGTCCTGGTGGAACCAGAACGAGTACTCGCCGCGCATGCGCGCATCGGGGGTCGCGCCGAGCGTGATCTCGTGTCGAGCGGGGTCCACGGCCACCACCCGCGTGTCCTCGAGCTTGTATCGCGAGGGGGTCACCACGGCTCGCGCCACGAACGAGGCGACCAGCGCGGAGGCGGCGCCGACCGCGGCCACGGCGGCCGAGACCGCGAGCGCTCCCCCGGCGGTGATCCCGAGCAGGGCGCGTGCGCCCTCCGAGGCATCCGACCTGCTGCTGCTCCCCGGCACGTGCAACCCCGCCTCCCCGTGACCCGCTGCGACGGCGTGCCGCTGCCGCGGTCCCTGTTCGAGACTCTAGTCTGCACACGTGCCCGAGCAAGCGTCACCTCCGCCGCCGCCGGAGTTCGCGGCTGCGCTCGACGCGCTGCGCCGGGCGTCGACCCGGTCCGAGCTCGCCGTCACCGAGATCCCGGCACCGTCGTCGCTCGCGCCGTACGCCGTCGCGCTGGCCGCCGACGTCTCCCCCGCCCCGCACGGCGCCGACTCGGAGCTCGGCACCGGACGGTTCGTGCTCCTCTACGACCCCGAGGAGCCCGAGGAGTGGGGCGGCAGGTTCCGCATCATCTGCTTCGCGCAGGCCCCCCTCGAGACCGAGATCGGCCTCGACCCGTTCCTCGCCGACGTCGCCTGGTCGTGGCTCGTCGACGCGCTCGACGCACGGGGGGCGCGCTACACCGCCGCGTCCGGCACCGCCACCAAGGTCCTGTCGACGGGCTACGGCGAGCTCGCCGAGCAGGGCGACGGCGCCCAGATCGAGTTGCGGGCCTCCTGGACGCCCCTCGACCACGAGGTGGCCGCTCATGTGGAAGGGTGGGGGGAACTGCTCTGCATGCTCGCGGGGCTGCCGCCATCGACGGAGGGAGTGACCCTCCTCGCACGAAAGAGGGCCCGGCGTGGCTGACTACCAGGTGATCGACACCGCCGACGGCTTCGCTGCCGCCACGGCGGCGATCGCCTCGGGCGAGGGCCCGGTCGCCGTCGACGCCGAGCGTGCGAGCGGCTTCCGGTACTCGCAGCGCGCGTACCTCATCCAGGTCTTCCGCCGCGGCGCCGGTACGTTCCTCTTCGACCCCCCGCCCATCGGCGACTTCGCCGACCTGCAGGCGGTCATCGGCGACGAGGAGTGGATCCTGCACGCGGCGAGCCAGGACCTCGCCTGCCTGCGCGAGGTCGGGCTCGACCCCGCACGCATCTTCGACACCGAACTCGGCGCGCGCCTGCTCGGGCGACCGAGGGTCGGCCTCGCGGCGGTCGTGGAGGACCTGCTCGGCGTGACCCTCGCGAAGGAGCACTCGGCGGCGGACTGGTCGACCCGGCCCATCCCGCAGTCCTGGCTGCACTACGCCGCGCTCGACGTGGACTACCTGGTCGACGTGCGCGAACGCATGGGGGCCGAGCTCGACGCGGCGGGCAAGCGCGCCATCGCCGAGGAGGAGTTCGACGCGGTGCTGCGGCGCGAGGCCAAGCCGCCCCCCGCGGAGCCGTGGCGCCGACTCTCCGGCATCCACGGGGTGCGCGGCCAGCGCGCCCTCGCCGTCGCGCGCGCCCTCTGGACGGCACGCGACGAGTACGCGCGCGAGATCGACGTCGCGCCCGGCAGGCTCGTGCCCGACGCGGCGATCGTGTCGGTCGCGAAGTCGATGCCCGACAGCAAGCGGGCGCTCGCCGACCTGCGCACCTTCACGGGCCGCGCGAGCCGCAGCGAGATCGACCGCTGGTGGGCCGCGATCGACGCCGGGCGCACGACCGGCGACCTGCCCGCCACCCGGGTGCCCGCCGACACGCTGCCGCCGGCGCGGGCCTGGTCGTCGCGGAACCCCGAGGCCGACGCGCGCCTCAAGCCCGCGCGCGCGGCCCTCACCGAGGTCGCCGAGTCGCTGGAGATGCCGGTCGAGAACCTGCTCACCCCCGAGTACCTGCGACGCGTCGCCTGGGACCCGCCGCAGCCCGCGACGACCGCCGCGATCGGCGCCGCGCTCGCCGAACTGGGCGCCAGGCGCTGGCAAGTTGAGGCAACCGCACAGAGAATCGCGGATGCCTTTGTAGAGGCGACCCAAGCCGACGACGCGGCCGTCACGACCGGTTCGTAGGAACCGGCAAACGATTCCTCGGGCCGGAACCCCCTCCCTAGGATCGGACCGTTCCGAAGCGAAAGGTGGAGGCAGAGTGGCCGGAAGAGCTGAAGTCGTATTCGTCGACGGGGTGCGCACCCCGTTCGGCCGGGCCGGTGAGAAGGGGATGTACTGGCACACCCGCGCCGACGATCTCGTCATCAAGGCGATGATCGGGCTGTTGGAGCGCAACCCCGAGGTCCCGAAGGACCGCATCGACGACGTGGCCATCGCCGCGACGACCCAGACCGGCGACCAGGGCCTCACCCTCGGCCGCAGCGCCGCCATCCTGGCGGGCCTGCCGAAGTCGGTGCCGGGCTTCTCGATCGACCGCATGTGCGCCGGCGCGATGACCGCCGCGTCGATGATGGGCGCATCGATCGGCTACGGCGCGTACGACCTCGCCATCGCCGGCGGCGTCGAGCACATGGGACGCCACCCGATGGGCTCGGGCGTCGACCCGAACCCGCGGTTCGTGGCGGAGAAGCTCGTCTCCGAGGACGCCCTCGTGATGGGCGCGACCGCCGAGCGCATCCACGACCGCTTCCCGCACCTCACCAAGGAGCGTGCCGACCGGTTCGCCCTCGGCAGCCAGCAGAAGGTCGCGGCCGCCTACGAGGCCGGCAAGATCCAGCAGGACCTCATCCCGGTCGCGATCCGCACCGGGGAGGGCTGGGGCCTCGCCACGAAGGACGAGGCGCCGCGCCCAGAGACCACCATGGAGGGCCTCGCGGGCCTGAAGACCCCGTTCCGGCCGCACGGCCGCATCACGGCCGGCAACGCGTCCGGCCTGAACGACGGCGCGACGGTGGCGCTGCTCGCCTCCGGCGACGCCGCGAAGGAACTCGGCCTCACCCCGAAGATGAAGCTCGTCAGCTTCGCCTTCGCCGGCGTCGACCCCGAGATCATGGGCATCGGCCCCGTGCCGTCGACCGAGAAGGCGCTCCGCAGGGCGGGCCTGTCGATCGACGACATCGGCCTGTTCGAGCTCAACGAGGCCTTCGCGATCCAGGTGCTGTCGTTCCTGGACCACTTCGGCATCGCCGACGACGACCCGCGCGTCAACCAGTGGGGCGGCGCGATCGCCCTCGGGCATCCGCTCGCCTCCTCCGGCGTGCGCCTGATGAACCAGCTCGCCCGCCAGTTCGAGGAGCAGCCGGGCGTGCGCTACGGGGTCACCGCCATGTGCGTGGGCCTCGGGCAGGGCGGCACGATGATCTGGGAGAACCCGAACTGGTCGAAGTCGGCCGAGCGCAAGAGCAGGAAGGGCTGAGCACCGCGATGACCGATTACACGAAGATCGACTTCACGGAGCTCGAGAGCCTGTCGGACGACGAGGTCGTCACGCACTCGTACGTGCGCGACATCCCCCTCTCCGACGGACGCGTGCTCGCGCTGGTGACCCTCGACAACGGGCGCGACCACACCCGGCCGAACACCCTCGGCCCGAAGTCGCTGCTCGGCTACGCCGACACCCTCGACCGGCTCGCCGAGCGCGCCGCCGCCGGGGACATCGACGCGGTGGCCGTGACCGGCAAGCCGTTCATCCTCGCCGCAGGCGCCGACCTCTCGAAGATCGCCGAGATCCCCAACCGCGAGATCGCCCTGCGCATGGCCCAGCTCGGGCACCACGCACTCGGCAAGCTGCACACCGTCGGCGTGCCGTCGTTCGCCTTCATCAACGGCCTCGCCCTCGGCGGCGGCCTCGAGATCGGCCTGCACGCCGACTACCGCACGGTGGACGCCTCGGCGCCCGCCGTCGCCCTGCCCGAGGTGTTCCTCGGCATCGTGCCCGCGTGGGGCGGCGCCACGCTGCTGCCCAACCTGATCGGCATCGAGAACGCCCTCAAGGTGGTCATCGAGAACCCGCTCAAGCAGAACCGCACGCTCAAGGCGACGGACGTGCTCGAGCTCGGCATCGCGGACCGCATGTTCGCGTCGGCCGCGTTCCTCGAGGACTCGATCCGGTGGGCCGACGACGTGCTCGCCGGTCGCGTGAAGGTGAAGCGACCGAACGAGCCCGGCAAGGTCGAGCGCCTGGTGAAGTGGGATGCCGCGATCGGCATCGCCACCAAGATGCTGAAGCGTCGCATCGGCGAGGTGCAGCAGTCGCCCTACCGGGCCCTCGAACTGCTCAAGGGTGCCAAGGCGAACGACCGCGAGGCCGGCTTCGCCGCCGAGGACGAGGCGCTCGCCGACCTCATCGTGGGCGACCAGCTCCAGGCCAGCATCTACGCGTTCAACCTCGTGCAGAAGCGCGCGAAGAAGCCCGCCGGCGCGCCCGACAAGGCCCTGGCCAAGCCGGTCACCAAGGTCGGCGTCATCGGCGCGGGCCTCATGGCGAGCCAGTTCGCGCTGCTGTTCGTGCGCCGCCTGCGCGTGCCGGTGGTCATCACCGACCTCGACCAGGCGCGCGTCGACAAGGGCCTCGCGTACATCCGCGACGAGATCGGCACGCTCGAGCAGAAGGGCCGCATCTCCCCCGACGAGGCGAACCGCCTGCGCGCGCTCGTGAGCGGCACGACCGACAAGGCGGACTTCGCCGACTGCGACTGGGTCATCGAGGCCGTGTTCGAGGAACTCGGCATCAAGCAGGACGTGTTCGCCGAGATCGAGCAGCACGTCTCCCCCGAGGCCGTGCTCGCCACGAACACGTCGTCGCTGTCGGTGGAGCAGATCGGTGCGAAGCTCGCCCACCCCGAGCGGCTCGTGGGCTTCCACTTCTTCAACCCGGTGGCCGTCATGCCGCTGATCGAGGTCGTGAACGCGCCGCAGACCGACGAGGCCACGCTGTCGACCGCGATGGTCACGGCGGCCAAGCTGCGCAAGAACGCCGTCATCACGCGCGACACCCCCGGGTTCGTCGTCAACCGGGTGCTCGCGAAGGTGCTCGGCGAGACCATGCACGCGGTCGACGAGGGCACGCCGTTCGAGGTCGTCGACGAAGCCGTGAAGCCCTTCGGCCTGCCGATGGGCCCGTTCGAGCTGCTCGAGCTCGTCGGCCTGAAGGTCGGCGCGCACGTGCTCGACACGCACCACGCCGCCTTCCCGGAGCGCTTCTTCGCCAGCGAGAACCTGCACCGCCTCGCGGAGCACGGGAAGCTGCTCGCGCGCGACGGCAAGGGCAACGTCACCGGCTACGACACGGGCGCCGTGAAGATCGTCGCCGGCGGCACGAACCCGCTGACCGCCGACGAGATCCGCACCCGGCTCGAGGACGGCCTGGCCGACGAGATCCACCGGATGCTCGAGGACGACGTCGTGCACGCGCCCGAGGACATCGACCTGTGCATGATCCTCGGTGCCGGCTGGCCGTTCCAGATGGGCGGGGCGACCCCCTACCTGGACCGGGTCGGTGCCAGCGAGCGCGCGTTCGGCGACACGTTCCACCACCCGCCGGTTGCGGGCGTGGGCGCCTGACGCCACCGCGATACGAGGAACGCCCCGGAAGCTGCGAGCTCCGGGGCGTTCGTCGTCTGGCGGGCCGTCCGCTGACGCGACGGCGGACGGGGGCCCGGCACGGGCTCGCCCGGTCCGGGGCCGTCAGTGCGTCGAGGCCTCCTCGTCGGCGGGCACCGCACGGGCGTGCGGCAGCTTGCTGCCGAGCACCATGGCCGTCACGTCGCGGGCGATGTGCTGCGGGGTGAGCCCGACGCGCTCGAGGATGTCGCCGCGCGAGCCGTGGTCGAGGAACTCGTCGGGCAGGCCGATCTCGGTCACCGCCGTGTCGACGTCGGCCTCGCGGAGGTCCTGGCGGATGCGGGTGCCGATGCCGCCGACGCGGATGCCGTCCTCGATGCTCACGACGATGCGGTAGTCGCGGGCGAGCTCCACGACGCTCGTCGGCACGGGCACGACCCAGCGCGGATCGACGACGGTCGCGCCGATCCCCTGGTCGGCGAGCCGGTCGGCCACCTCGAGGCCGATGCCCGCCATCGGGCCGACGGCCACGACGAGCACGTCGCGACGCTCCGTCTCTCGCAGCACGTCGACGCCGTCGGACGTGCGTCGCTCGGCCGGGTACTCGGTGCCGACCGAGCCCTTCGGGAAGCGGATCACGGTCGGCGCGTCCTGCACCGCGACCGCCTCGTGCAGCTCCTCGCGGAGCCGCTCGGCGTCGCGCGGCGCAGCGAGCCGGATGCCGGGCACCACCTGGAGGATCGACAGGTCCCACATGCCGTGGTGGCTGGGCCCGTCGGGGCCGGTCACGCCCGCGCGGTCGAGCACGAAGGTGACGCCGGCGCGGTGCAGCGCGACGTCCATCAGCACCTGGTCGAAGGCGCGGTTCACGAACGTGGCGTAGACGGCCACGACCGGATGCATGCCGCCGAACGCCAGCCCGGCGGCCGACGTGACCGCGTGCTGCTCGGCGATGCCGACATCGAGCACCCGGTCGGGGAACCGCTCGGCCATGCGGTGCAGGCCGGTCGGTCGCAGCATGGCCGCGGTGATCCCGACGATGCGCTCGTCGGCCTCCGCGACCCGCACGAGCTCCTCCGAGAACACCCCGGTCCACGACGGCGCCGACGACGCCACCAGGGGCTCCCCCGTCTCGGGGTCGATCTGCCCGACCGCGTGGAACTGGTCGGCGACGTCGCGCAGGGCGGGCTCGTAGCCGCGGCCCTTCTCGGTGATGACGTGCACGATCGCGGGCGTGCCGTAGTCGCGGGCCTGGACGAGCGCGCGCTCCACGGCGACCTCGTCGTGGCCGTCGACCGGTCCGATGTACTTGATGTCGAGGTTCGAGTAGAGCGCCTCGTTGTTCGAGAACCGGCTGAGGAACCCGTGCAGCCCGCCCCGGACACCGCGGTAGACCGCGCGGGCGGGCCCACCGAGCCGGTCGAACGCGCGACGGCTCGACTGGTGCAGCGCACGGTAGCTGCGGCGCGTGCGCACCGAGTTCAGGAACCTCGCCATGCCGCCGATCGTCGGCGCGTACGAACGGCCGTTGTCGTTGACGACGACGACCAGGCGGCGGTTGTTGTCGTCGGTGATGTTGTTGAGCGCCTCCCACGTCATGCCGCCGGTCAGCGCCCCGTCGCCGACCACGGCCACGACGTGGCGGTCCTGCTGGCCGGTCATCTGGAAGGCGCGGGAGATGCCGTCGGCCCACGACAGCGAGCTCGACGCGTGGGAGCTCTCGACGATGTCGTGCACCGATTCGGAGCGCTGCGGGTAGCCCGCCAGCCCCCCGGTCGATCGGATGGTCGACAGGTCGCGCCGACCCGTGAGCAGCTTGTGCACGTACGACTGGTGCCCCGTGTCGAAGACGATCGCGTCGCGCGGCGAGTCGAAGACCCGGTGGATGGCGAGCGTCAGCTCCACGACGCCGAGGTTCGGGCCCAGGTGCCCGCCGGTCTGCGCGACGCTCGCCACGAGGTACTCGCGGATCTCGCGTGCGAGCTGGACGAGCTGGTCCTCCGAGAGCGCATCCAGGTCGCGAGGGCCGTTGATCGTCTCGAGCAGGGTCATGCAGGATGCCTTTCCGATACGCGGGCGACCGGTGGGGTCGACGCCGTCCGCCGAGTCTACGCCGGGAGTCTGGGGAAGCGACGAGCGACCCGGCAGCTGGACTGCCGGGCCGCTCGCGTGCTACAGGCGGATGCTCAGACGAGGCTGCGCAGCACGTACTGCAGGATGCCGCCGTTGCGGTAGTAGTCGGCCTCACCGGGGGTGTCGATGCGCACCACGGCGTCGAACTCCACGGTCTCCTTGCCGGCCGGCGAGTGCTCGCTGGGCGCCGCGACGACGTGCACGGTCTTCGGCGTGCTGCCCGCGTTCAGCGCCTCGAGGCCCGTGATCGAGACCACCTCGGTGCCGTCGAGCCCGAGCGAGTCGGCCGACTGGCCGGCCGGGAACTGCAGCGGAACGACGCCCATGCCGATGAGGTTCGAGCGGTGGATGCGCTCGAAGCTCTCGGTGATGACGGCCTTCACGCCGAGGAGGTTCGTGCCCTTCGCCGCCCAGTCGCGGCTCGAGCCGGAGCCGTACTCCTTGCCGCCGAAGATGACCAGCGGGATGCCCTGCGACTGGTAGTTCATCGACGCGTCGTAGATGAACGACTGCGGGGCGTCGGCCTGCGTGAAGTCGCGCGTGTAGCCGCCCTCGACGTTGTCGAGGAGCTGGTTGCGCAGGCGGATGTTCGCGAACGTGCCGCGGATCATGACCTCGTGGTTGCCGCGGCGCGAGCCGTAGGAGTTGAAGTCCTTGCGCTCCACGCCGTGCTCGACGAGGTACCTGCCGGCCGGGCTGTCGCCCTTGATGGCGCCCGCGGGGCTGATGTGGTCGGTCGTGACCGAGTCGCCCAGCTTCGCGAGGACCCGCGCGCCCGTGATGTCGGTCACCGGCGTCGTCTCCATGGTCATGCCCTCGAAGTACGGGGGGCGACGCACGTAGGTCGACTCGGGGTTCCACTCGAAGGTCGCGCCGGTCGGCGTCGGCAGCGTGCGCCACCGCTCGTCGCCCTCGAACACGCTCGCGTACTGCGTCGTGAACATGTCCTTGTTGATGGACGAGTCGATCGTGTCCTGGACCTCCGAGGCATCCGGCCAGATGTCCTTGAGGAAGACGTCGTTGCCCTCGGTGTCGGTGCCGAGCGGGTCGGACGCGAAGTCGAAGTTCATCGACCCGGCGAGCGAGTACGCGATCACGAGCGGCGGGCTCGCGAGGTAGTTCATCTTGACGTCGGGGTTGATGCGGCCCTCGAAGTTGCGGTTGCCCGAGAGCACCGCGGTCACGGCCAGGTCGTTGTCCTGCACGGCCGCCGAGACCTCCTCGATGAGGGGACCCGAGTTGCCGATGCAGGTGGTGCAGCCGTAGCCGACCGTGTAGAAGCCGAGGTCCTCCAGGTCTTGCGTGAGGCCGGCCTTCTCGTAGTAGTCGGTGACGACCTTCGACCCGGGGGCGAGCGTCGTCTTCACCCACGGCTTGGCCTTGAGGCCCTTCTTCACCGCGTTGCGGGCGAGCAGGCCCGCGGCGAGCATGACCGACGGGTTCGAGGTGTTCGTGCACGAGGTGATCGCGGCGATGGTCACCGAGCCGTGGTCGAGCGTGTACGACGAGCCGTCGGCAGCGGTCACCGTGGTCGGCTTCGACGCGGTCTTCGGCGCGTGGCTCCGGTGGTGGTGCTCGTGGTGGCTGTACTCGTCCTCGGGCGAGTTGCCGGGCGGGTCGGATGCCGGGAAGGACTCGGCGATCTCGAGGTCGACGAGGTCGTGGTCGACGTCGGCGTAGTTGGTGAGGTCGGACTCGAACTGCGTCTTCGCCTCGGAGAGCACGATGCGGTCCTGCGGGCGCTTCGGGCCGGCGATCGACGGGACGACCGTGGCGAGGTCGAGCTCCAGGTACTCCGAGAACGACGGCTCGTTGGCGGCGTCGTGCCAGAGGGTCTGGGTCTTCGCGTACGCCTCGACCAGGGCGACCTCGGCATCGCTGCGGCCGGTGAGGCGCAGGTAGTCGAGGGTGACGTCGTCGATCGGGAAGATCGCGGCCGTCGAGCCGAACTCGGGGCTCATGTTGCCGATGGTGGCGCGGTTGGCGAGCGGCACCGACGCCACGCCGGGGCCGTAGAACTCGACGAACTTGCCGACCACGCCGTGCTGGCGGAGCATGTCGGTGATCGTGAGCACGACGTCGGTCGCGGTCACGCCGGCGGGGATCTCGCCGGACAGCTTGAAGCCGACGACCTTGGGGATGAGCATCGACACGGGCTGGCCGAGCATGGCGGCCTCGGCCTCGATGCCGCCGACGCCCCAGCCGAGCACGCCGAGGCCGTTGACCATGGTGGTGTGCGAGTCGGTGCCGACGCAGGTGTCGGGGTAGGCGCGGGTCACGCCGTCGACGCCGCGCGAGTAGATGACCTTGGCGAGGTGCTCGATGTTCACCTGGTGCACGATGCCGGTGCCCGGCGGCACGACCTTGAAGTCGTCGAACGCGGTCTGGCCCCAGCGGAGGAACTGGTAGCGCTCGCCGTTGCGCTCGTACTCGATCTCGACGTTGCGCTCGAGCGCGTTCTCGGAGCCGAAGAGGTCGGCGATGACGGAGTGGTCGATGACCATCTCGGCCGGCGAGAGCGGGTTGATCCGGCTCGGGTCGCCGCCGAGCGCCACCACGGCCTCGCGCATGGTCGCGAGGTCGACGATGCAGGGCACCCCGGTGAAGTCCTGCATGACCACGCGCGCGGGGGTGAACTGGATCTCGGTGTCGGGGTCGGCCGTCGGCACCCAGGAGCCGAGCGCCTCGATCTGCGCCTTCGTGACGTTCGCACCGTCCTCGGTGCGGAGCAGGTTCTCGAGGAGTACCTTGAGGCTGAACGGCAGCTTCTCGTACCCCGGAACCGTGTCGATGCGGTAGATCTCGTACGAGTCGTCGCCGACCCGGAGCGTGTCCTTCGCCCCGAAGCTGTTCACTGCAGACACGTGTGGCCTCTCCTTCGCTCGATGCGACCGGCGCGGACCGGCCCGCCCTGTGATTCTCGCGGCCGGGCAGGACCCGTTGCCAGCAAGGGTAACCTAATCGCCCCGTCGCGCACCGGGCTCGTCACCCGGTCATTTATCTCGATGTCGAGATAACTGTATCACTCGTCGCGCGCCGCGCCAGCCGGGTACACGGCGCGCACGACGAGCCACGACAGCACGAGCAGCACCGCGTAGAGCGGCACGCCCATGAGGAGGCGCGTGAGGGCGAGCCCCTCGACGTTGGCGGCGAAGTAGAGCGGCAGCTGCACGGCCAGCCGGGCGACGAAGAGCCCGAGCCAGAGCAGCGTGAGCAGCTGCATCGCGCGGTAGCGCTTCCGGTCGTGCTTCCAGGCGAGCCCGTCGCCCATCAGGAAGCCCACCGCGAGCCCGAGCAGCGGCCAGCCGACGAGCAGCGAGATGAGGATGGCGGTCGCGTACGCGCCGTTGGTCCACAGGCCGATGACGAAGTTGTCCTCGCCGCGGCCGGTCCAGAGCGCGAGGGCCGCGGATGCCCCGGCGCCGACGAGCCCCGCGACCGCCTGGGTCACGGGAGTGCGCGCGACCAGGCGCGCGACGGTGAACACCACCGCGAGGCCCACGGACGCCGCGAGCGCGGGCACGAGCGCGCCCCAGACCGCGTAGACCGCGAGGAAGACGAGCCCGGGCAGGATCGCCTCGGCGAGGCCGCGCACCCCGCCGAGGGCGCCCAGCAGTTCGCGCGCCGTCAGCGCCTCGTCGCGTGCGAAACCGCCGAGGCCGGAGCGCTCGGCCGCCTGCGCGAGGCCCGCGCCGATGCCGGCCGCGGTCTCGTGGGCCGACGCGTCGTCGCCGGGGGCATTCGACCCCTCCGGCTCCGGTTCGTCCCGCTCGGGACCGTCGGCCTCCGACACGCGGGTCACGCCGTGGGCGGCTTCGCGCCGCCGCCCGAGCCCTGCGGCATGCGCAGCGGGATCAGGTCGCGCGGCGGCATCGGCGTGGTGCCGCGCACCACGACGATGCTGCGGAACAGGTCTTCCACCAGCGCGGCCGCGGACGGGTCGACGGCCGCGTCGCCCGCGATCACGCCGCGCAGGAACCAGCGCGGGCCGTCGACGCCCACGAACCGGGCGAGACGGGTGTGCGCCGGCTGCTGCTCGGTCGCCGCGACGGGGATCTGGGCGAGCAGCTCGGGGCCGAAGGCGCCCTCGCGGGGGGTGATGGTGCCGCCCTGCTTGCTGATCTGCTCGGAGATCTGCTCGCGGATCTCGTGCCACAGCCCGCTCGAGCGCGGGGCCGCGAACGGCTGCACCTGGAGCGTCGAGTTCGCGTAGTCCAGGCCGATGGCCACGACGCGCTTCGTCGACTCCTCGACCTCGAGGCGCAGGTGCAGGCCCTCGCGGGGCAGCACCTTCACGCCGCCCAGGTCCACGTACGGACGGACCGGGTTGGCCTCCGACTCGTCCAGCGGGCCGGCGGTGTCGCGGTCCTCCGGCGCGGACTTGGGGTGGTCGATCGGGCGGTCGACGTTCTCGAGGTCGCTCACGCTGATGCTGCTCCTGACTGGGTGTGCGGGTGTGCGTCGGCGGCGAACCCGGTCGAGCCGAATCCGCCTTCCCCCCGATGGCTGCCGGGCAGCCGGTCGACCGGTACGAACCTGGCCCGCGTGACGGGCATGACGACGAGCTGCGCGATGCGGTCGCCCTCGCGGATCTCGTAGGGCTCGGAGGCATCCGTGTTCAACAGGGACACCCTGATCTCGCCGCGGTAGCCCGCGTCGATCGTGCCGGGCGCGTTGACGATGGTGATGCCGTGCTTGAAGGCGAGCCCGCTGCGCGGGACCACGAAGCCGACGTAGCCGTCGGGCAGCGCGATGGCGACCCCGGTGCCCACCGCGGCCCGCTCCCCCGGAGCGAGCACGAGCGACTCGGTCGCGTGCAGGTCGGCGCCTGCGTCGCCCGGATGGGCGTAGGCGGGCGTGCGGTCTGCGGTGATGAGCACCTCGACGGATTCGGTCACGTGTCGAGGGTAGTCGAAGAAATCTGGTCGAATGGAAGCATGCCCGCGTACCGAGAGCGACTCTGGCCCACCCCCTGGATGTTCATCGTCAGCCTGCTGCTGATCCCGGCGAGCATCCTGGTCCTCGCGCCGGTGTCGCTGCCCGCGGGCATCGTCACCGGCATCGTGCTGTACCTCGGCACGGTGGCCGCGTTCGTGGCGGCGTCGCCCGTCGTCGAGGTCGCCGACGGCGAGTTGCGAGCGGGACGCGCGAGCATCCCCGTGTCGCTGACGGGCGAGGCGGAGGCGTTCGAGGGCGCGGAGGCGACCGCGGAACGCGGCGTGCGGCTCGACGCGCGCGCCTGGCTGCTCATCCGCGGCTGGGTGCGGCACGTCGTGAAGGTGCCGATCGTCGACGAGCGCGACCCCGCGCCCTACTGGCTCGTGTCGTCGCGCCACCCCACGCAGATGGCCGCCGCGATCAACGGATCGCGACGGCCATCGGAGTCGGCGTAGGAACGCGTCAGGCGGCGCACTCCAGGCAGATCGGCCCGAGCTTGGTCTCGTGGTCGATCTGCGAGCGGTGCTTCACGAGGAAGCAGTTCACGCAGGTGAACTCGTCGGCCTGGGGCGGCAGCACGACGACGTCGAGCTCCACGTCCGAGAGGTCGGCGCCCGGCAGGTCGAAACCTGCGGGGTTGTCGGCGTCCTCAGCGTCGACCATTCCCGAGTTCTTGTCGGGTACGCGCTCCTTGAGAGCCTCGATCGACTCCGAGTCGTCGTCGCTCTTCCGCGGTGCGTCGTAATCAGTTGCCATTCCGGTCCATTCTTGGTGGGACAGCCGAAGAAAATCGGCGGCCATAGTCTGCATCAACCGTGGTGGAAGTGCAAACGAACACGCGCACGGTCGATCCAGCCGCTGCAACTTCCGGCACGCCCGTGGTATTCCCCCGTGCACGCCCGCGCCCGTGGCATCCTGTCGACCAACAGTGAGCAGGGAAGGGCCCGGCGACATGCAGGAACTGAAGGTGATCGGCGTCGAGAACGGCGCACTGCTCGCCGCCTCCGACGAGGGGGCGAGATTCAGGATCCCGATCGACGACGTGGTGCAGTCCAAGCTCCGCCAGTCGCCGCCGGATTCGGCGAACTCCCCGCGGCTCGCGCCGCGCGAGGTCCAGGCCCACATCCGGGCCGGCCTCTCGGCCGAGGAGGTGGCCAGCCTCACCGGCGCCTCGCTCGAGTCGATCCGGCGCTTCGAGGGGCCCGTGCTCGCCGAACGCGAGCACATCGTGAACTCCGCGCTCTCGGTCCCGGTGCACATCGAGGGCGAGATCGACCCCGACGCCCCGCCGACGTTCGGCAGCGTCATCCGCGACCGGCTCGTGAAGCTCGGTGCCGACGGCACCCGCTGGGCGAGTTGGAAGGAGGAGGACCGGGGCTGGATGGTCAAGCTCGAGTTCCGGGCCGACGACATCGACCACGACGCCCGCTGGGGCTTCGAGCCGCGCAAGCGCGCCCTGCAGCCGCTCAACTCGGAGGCCATGACGCTCTCGCAGCCGGGCGAGCCCAAGGAGGGCCTGATCCCCAAGCTGCGTGCGGTCGGGAGCCAACAGGAGGACGCGTCGCGGTTCGACAGCGGTGCGTTCACCTTCGAGGACGACCTGGACGAGCAGGACACCGCACCCCAGCTCGAGCCGGTGCCGTACGCGCGCACGGTGAAGACGTCGAGCCCTGCGGCCGCGAACGCCGCGATCAAGCGGGCCGCCGAGCCCGAGCAGGCGCTCAGCGACACGGCCGACCTGCTCGAGGCGCTGCGCAAGCGCCGTGGTGAGCGCGAGTCGGCCGCGACGATCGCCCAGGCGGACGAGGCGGACGATGCCGATCAGGCGCTCGACATCCCCCTCGCGACCTTCGACGAGGAGTTCGACGAGGCGCCGGAGCCCGCTCCCGCAGCGCGCACGCCCCGCCCCGCCCCGTCGAAGCGCCAGTCAGCCGACCGCAAGAAGCAGCCCTCGCCGGCGAAGCCGGCGGCGAGGCCGCAGCCTCCGAACGGCGGCGACTCGCTGTGGGGCCGCGTGGCGGCCTCGGGCGAGAGCGACGGCTCCACGTCGTCGTCGCGATCCGCCGGCGGAGCGAAGAAGGGCCGTGCGTCGATGCCGAGCTGGGACGAGATCGTCTTCGGCGCGCGCAGCGACGACGACCCCGCCTGACCGCGCACCGGGCGCGCGGCGCCGGTACCCCCATGCGTGCCGCGCACGTGCTTGGCGTGTCGCGAGATGGACGCGTACCATTCGAACAGATGTTCGAATGGAGGGATCGCCGATGCGCACCGTGGAGGAGGAGGCCGTCGTCTGGACCGGCGACGACGGCGAGCCCCTGCGCCTGGTGTGGCGCTCCGTGCGCTACCGCGTGACCGACCGGCCGACGACGCTCGTGGGCCCCTGCCCGTGGTGGCGCCCACTCGCCGCGGTCGGGGTCTCCGGACCGCTCGACATCACCGGCTGGAGGTTCCAGGGCACGGCCGACGACGGCTCGGGCTCGCTCGTCTTCGACGTCGTGATGGACCCGGCCACGCACCGCTGGAGCGTCGCACGCACGTACGACTGACCACTCCCTAGGCTGTCCGCATGGTGGCCGCGTTCACGGAGCAGGTGCGCTCCGTCGCGTGGCGAGACGCCACGCGACGTCGGGTGCAGGAGCGCCTCGGCGCGCTGGGGATCCGCACACTCGGTCCGCTCCTGCAGCGCCGGGTGCGACCGTGGTCGACCCAGCTCACCGTGGAGACCGACATCGGGCGCGTCTGGTGCAAGCACGACCATCCGGCGCTCGGGTTCGAGTCGCGGCTCCTGGCGGAACTCGCCCGCCGCTCCCCCGGGTCCGTGCCGGAACCGCTCGCGATCGACGCTGATGCAGGACTGCTCCTCACCGTCGAACACGGCGCCTCGCTGGCCGACAGGGGTGCCACGGGTACCGACACCTGGACCGCCCTCGTCGTCGCGGCGGCACGACTCCAGCATGAGCTCGCGGATCACCGCGCGGAACTGCTCGCCGCGGGCCTCCCGGACCACGACGGCGCAGTCGTCGTCGATCACTTCGACGACCTGGTCGCACGGCTGGCGGAGACCGCACCGGGGCATCCGGCACACCTCGAACCCGACGAGGCGGCGCGGTTGCGCGATGCGCGCCCGGCAGTCGCCGATGCGGTGCGGCGGCTCGCGGATTCGCCCTACCCGGCCGCCTGGAACCACGGCGACCTCCACCCCGGCAACGCGCATGCCGCCGGAGACGACGTGCGGCTGTTCGACCTCGCCGACGGGCAGTGGGCGAACGCGCTGGAGGTGCTCGCGGTGCCGCGCGACTGGATCGCCCGACGGCGCGACGTCGCGTGGGCGCCGGTGCGCGATGCGTGGTCGGCGGAGTGGGGCGTGCGGCCGCCGCGCGGCGCCGAATGGCGCGCGATGCGAACCGTGCACGCGGTCAACCGGGCGGTCACGTGGACGTCGCTGCTCGACGGGATGACGCACGAGGAACTGCTCCGCTGGGGCGGGTACGCGCCGGGCGAGCTGCGCCGGGTACTCCGGCGCACGGATGCGGCGGGCTGAGCGACCCGACGACTAGGCCGACTTCTCCTGGCGTCGCGGCTTGTGCGGCACGATCGTCGGCGCGGCGTTGTCCATGACCGCCTCGCGGGTGACGACCACGCGGGCGACCTCCTCGCTCGAGGGCACCTCGAACATGATCGGCCCGAGCACCTCCTCGAGGATGGCGCGGAGCCCGCGGGCGCCGGTCTGGCGGAGCACCGCGAGGTCGGCGATCGCCTCGATCGCGCCCTGGTCGAACTCGAGCTCGACGCCGTCGAGCTCGAACATGCGCTGGTACTGCTTCACGAGCGCGTTCTTCGGCTCGGTGAGGATCTGCATGAGCGCCGGGCGGTCGAGCTGCGAGACGGTCGTGACGACCGGCAGGCGGCCGATGAACTCGGGGATCAGGCCGAACTTGTGGAGGTCTTCGGGGAGCACCTCGCTGAAGATGTCGACCTCGTCGTCCTTGCTGTGCAGCGGGGCGCCGAAGCCGATGCCGCGCTTGCCGGCGCGCGAGGAGATGATGTCCTCCAGCCCGGCGAAGGCGCCGGCGACGATGAACAGCACGTTCGTCGTGTCGATCTGGATGAACTCCTGGTGCGGGTGCTTGCGCCCGCCCTGCGGCGGCACCGAGGCGGTCGTGCCCTCGAGGATCTTCAGCAGCGCCTGCTGCACGCCCTCGCCGGACACGTCGCGGGTGATCGACGGGTTCTCGGCCTTGCGGGCGATCTTGTCGACCTCGTCGATGTAGATGATGCCGGTCTCGGCGCGCTTGACGTCGAAGTCGGCGGCCTGGATGAGCTTCAGGAGGATGTTCTCGACGTCCTCGCCGACGTAGCCGGCCTCGGTGAGCGCGGTGGCGTCGGCCACGGCGAACGGCACGTTCAGCCGTCGAGCGAGGGTCTGGGCGAGGTACGTCTTGCCGCAGCCGGTCGGCCCGATCAGCAGGATGTTCGACTTCGCGATCTCGACCTCGTCGCGCGCATGGTCGGCCGAGGTGAGCGTCGTGCGGGCGCGCACGCGCTTGTAGTGGTTGTAGACGGCGACGGCCAGTGCGCGCTTCGCGGGCTCCTGGCCGATGACGTACTCCTCGAGGAAGGAGAAGATCTCCTTCGGCTTGGGGAGGTCGAACTCCCCCTGCGTCTCCTCGCCCGACTCGGCGAGGCGCTCCTCGATGATCTCGTTGCAGAGTTCGACGCACTCGTCGCAGATGTAGACGCCGGGGCCCGCGATCAGCTGCTGCACCTGCTTCTGGCTCTTCCCGCAGAAGGAGCACTTCAGCAGGTCGGCGCTTTCGCCTATGCGAGCCATGTGCGTGCCTCCTCGGTTGTGCGACGGTTCGAGCCTAACCCGATGCGCCGACTCTGTGCCGGAACTCGCGGGATCATGTCGCGAAACGACGAACGGGCGGGAGGAGCGCGTGCTCCTCCCGCCCGTCGGTCGAGCGGATGCTACGGGGTGATCGAGGCGGGGGTGGTCTTCCGGCTCGTCAGCACCTGGTCGATGAGGCCGTACTCGAGCGACTCCTCCGCGGAGAGGATCTTGTCGCGGTCGATGTCCTCATGCACCTGCGCCTGGTCGCGCTTCGAGTGACGCGCGAGCGTCTCCTCGAGCCAGGTGCGCATGCGCATGATCTCCGCGGCCTGGATCTCGATGTCGGACGCCTGGCCCTGGCCGGCCTGGCCGACCGCGGGCTGGTGGATCAGCACGCGGGCGTTCGGCAGCGCGAGGCGCTTGCCGGGCGTGCCCGCCGCGGCGATGACCGCCGCCGCCGACGCCGCCTGGCCGAGCACGACGGTCTGGATCTGCGGCCGGATGTACTGCATCGTGTCGTAGATCGCCGTCATCGCGGTGAACGAGCCGCCGGGCGAGTTGATGTAGAGGATGATGTCGCGGTCGGGGTCCATCGACTCGAGCACCAGCAGCTGGGCCATGATGTCGTCGGCCGAGGCGTCGTCGACCTGCACGCCGAGGAAGATGATGCGGTCCTCGAAGAGCTTGGCGTACGGGTCCTGGCGCTTGTAGCCGTAGGCCGTGCGCTCCTCGAAGCTCGGGAGGATGTAGCGCGAACCGGGGGCGGCGAGGGCGCCGTGCGCGGTGCCGCCGAAGTCGGGAGTCTTCATGTGGGTGTCGTTCTCTCTTCTCTCGATGCCCTATGCCGCCGTGCCGCCGCCGCCCGAGACGTCGGTCGCCGACTCGCGGATCGCGTCGACGAAGCCGTACTCGAGGGCCTCCTCGGCGTTGAACCAGCGGTCGCGGTCGCCGTCGGCGTTGATCTGCTCGACCGTCTTGCCGGTCGCGGCCGCGGTGATCTCGGCGAGGCGGCGCTTCATGTCGAGGATGAGCTGCGCCTGCGTCTGGATGTCGCTCGCGGTGCCGCCGAAGCCGCCGTGCGGCTGGTGGAGCAGCACGCGGGCGTTCGGGGTGATGTACCGCTTGCCCTTGGCGCCCGCGGTGAGCAGCAGCTGGCCCATCGAGGCCGCCATGCCGATGCCGACCGTGACGATGTCGTTCGGCACGAACTGCATCGTGTCGTAGATCGCCATGCCGGCGGTGATCGAGCCGCCGGGCGAGTTGATGTAGAGGTAGATGTCCTTCTTCGGGTCCTCGGCGGCGAGGAGCAGGAGCTTCGCGGCGATCTCGTTCGCGTTGTCGTCGCGCACCTCCGAACCCAGCCAGATGATGCGGTCCTTCAGCAGTCGATCGAAAACACTGGGCTGCAGTGCCGGTTCGGCCATGTGTCGCTCCATTTCGGTAATCGCGTTCGGCATCGAATCTATCCGCTCCGATTCGGCCGGGTCGTGCTGTTCGCCGTGGGCGGAGGACGTGTCGCGGCGGCGCCCGCCGGCACGGTCGGCGCAGACGGCGAGAGGGCCGGATGCCTCGTGGCATCCGACCCTCCCGCGTGTGCGCGTGGCGCCTACTCGGCGTCCTTCGCGGCGGCCTTCTTGCGGGCCGGCGCCTTCTTCTTCGGCTTCTCCTCCGCGGCGGGCTCCTCGACGGGCGCCTCCTCGGCAGCGGGCTCCTCGACGGGGGCGTCGGCCTCAGCGGCATCCGCCTCGTCGTCACCCGGAACCGCGGTGAACTCGCTCAGGTCGACGACGGCGCCGTTCGAGTCCTTCACGACGGCCTTGCCGAGCACGATCGCGAGCGTCTTGTTGCGCGCGACCTCGCCGACCATGGCCGGGATCTGGCCGTTGGAGCTGAGCGCCTGCACGAACTCGTTCGGGTCCATGCCGTACTGCGCGGCGCCCTGCACGAGGTACTGGCTGAGCTCCTCCTGGCTGACCTGCACCGACTCCTGCTCGGCGATCGCGTCGAGCACGATCTGCGTCTTGAACGCCTTGGTGCTCGACTCGGTGACCTCTGCGCGGTGCTCGTCGTCCTCGAGGCGACCCTCGCCCTCGAGGTGGCGGTGCACCTCGTCCTCGATGACCGAGTCGGCGACCGGCACCTCGACGAGCTCGAGGAGCTTTTCGACGAGGAGGTCGCGGGCCTGCGTGCCCTGGCCGAAGACCTTCGACTTCGAGACCTGCTCGACGAGGCTCGCCTTGAGCTCGTCGAGGGTGTCGAACTCGCTGGCGATCTGCGCGAAGTCGTCGTCGGCCTCGGGGAGCTCGCGCTCCTTGACGGCGGTGACGTTGACGGTGATCTCGGCGGTCTCGCCCTGGTGGTCGCCACCGAGCAGGTTCGACGCGAAGGTCGTGGTCTCGCCGGCGGTCAGCGACTCGAGCGCCTCGTCGATGCCCTCGAGCAGCTCGCCCGAGCCGATCTCGTAGGACACGCCCGAGGCGGTGTCGACCTCGGCGCCCTCGATGGTCGCGACCAGGTCGAGGGTCACGAAGTCGCCGGTCGTGGCGGGACGGTCGACCGTGATGAGCGTGCCGAAGCGCGTGCGCAGGCGATCGAGCTCCTCGGCCACCTCGTCGTCGCCGACCTCGACCGCGTCGACGGTCAGCTCGACGCCGGCGTACTCAGGCAGCTCGATCTCGGGGCGCACGTCGACCTCGATGGCGAGCAGCAGGTCGCCCGAGAAGTCCTTGTCGCTGGGCCACTCGACGATGTCGGCCTCGGGGCGGCCGAGCGGGCGCAGCTTGTGCTCCTCGATGGCCGAGCGGTAGAAGCCGTCGAGGCCCTCGTTGACCGCGTGCTCGAGCACGGCGCCCTTGCCGACGCGCTGGTCGATGATGGGCGGCGGCACCTTGCCCTTGCGGAAGCCGGGGATGTTCACCTGCTCGGCGATGTGTCCGTAGGCGTGGGTGATGCTGGGCTTCAGCTCCTCCGGCGTCACCGTGATGGTGAGCTTGGCGCGGGTCGGGCTCAGCTTCTCAACCGAAGTGGTCGGCATGGAACGGTTCTCCTGAATTCGTGGAAGTTCGAGACGTCGTGCGACTCGTCGGGGCGACAGGATTCGAACCTGCGACCTCCCGCTCCCAAAGCGGGCGCTCTAGCCAAGCTGAGCTACGCCCCGAGTCGCCACTCAACTCGTGGTCTCATCCCTGCGGGCACGCCGAAACGCGCCGGTGCACGGAGAGAACCCGAACGAGTCTACTGCACGCGTTCCGCGGGCGCGCGGGGCGGCCGGGCAGGCCCCCTGCACGGGTGGGCGCGACACGCGGTCATCCACAGCCGCGAGGCATCCGCCACCCGGCATCCGTGCTCTGGCAGCATTCAGCCATGAGCGACGCGCGCGCGCCACGCCCCGGTCTCCGGCGCTGGCCCGAGGCCCCCGAGCACCTCGTCGACACCACGCGGTGCCCCGCCTGCTTCACCCCGCTGACGTCGACGACCTGCGGTGCCTGCGGGCTCGCGCTCGACGTGCCGCGGGCGGGCGAACTGCTCCAGGCGTCACGCGGCGTCTTCGACGCCGAGCAGGGCCGGCAGCACCTCATCGCGGAGATGCGCTCGGCGCAGGCGGTGCGCGAACGGGACGCGCAGCGCGCGGCATCCGCGGATGCGTCCCCGCAGGTCGCAGCGGCCCCGCCGACTCCCCCGGCAGCAGGGCGGGCGGATGCCTCCGGCGAACCGCTCGCAGCGGCCCCACCGCCTCCCCCGCCGGCGTCCGCGTCGCCCGACGCCGCGCCCGCCGAGCCGGCGCGCACACGTTCGGGCGTGCAGGTGCTGCTCCTCTCGATCGGCGTGATCCTGACCTCGGTCGCCGCCGTGGTGTTCCTGTTCGTCGCGTACCTCGTCGCCTCGCTCGAGGTGCGCTCGGCGATCATCGCGCTCGCGAGCGTGCTCGTGCTCGGCGTGGCGTGGCTGCTGCGCCGGCGCAGGCTGGCCGGCACCGCCGAGGGCGTCGCCGTCGTCGCCGTCGTGCTGCTGCTGCTCGACGTCTGGATCGTGCGCGCGAACGCACTGTTCGACACCGACCTGCTGGATGCGCGCACCTACTCGGGCGCCGCGCTGCTGGTGCTCGCGGCGCTGCTGGGCGGCGCACGCTGGGCGACCGGCGTGCGCGTGCCCGGCTGGTCGGCCGCGGCGCTCGTGCCTGCGGCGTGCTTCCTGCTGGTCTCGGCGGTGTCGGACGACGTCGCCACGTCCGCGTGGGCGGGCGGCATCGCCGCACTCGTGGTCGCCACGCTCGCATGGCTGCTGCCCGCGGGCGTGTCGCGCGTGGTCGCGGTCGTGGCCGGCGGTGCCGGGGGCGTCGTGGCGCTCGCGGCGGCTCCATGGGCGGAGGACGTGCACGTCCTCTGGTCGCTCGGGATCGTGGCCGCCACGTGGCTGGCGTGGTCGCTCGTGGCGCTGCACCCCGAGGAGCGCGCGCGACGCGACGCCGCACGGGTGGGCGCCGTCATCACCGGCATCGCCGCGGCACTGGCACCCGTGCTGGAGGTCGCGGCGCGGCAGCCGGCACTCACCGCGATCGTGCTGGCTCCGGCCGCGGCGGGCGGGATCGCCGTCGTCGCGGCCGCGCTGGGCCGTCTGCCCGTGCCACGGGTCTCCGGTCTCGCAACCTGGCTGGCCGTGCCCGCGCTGGTCGTCGCGGCTGCGGCGTCGCTGGCCGGGCTCCCGTACTCGGTCGGGGCCGTCGTCGACCGCATCGGCGCGAGCACGTTCGCCGCGGCGTCCGACGCGGCCCGCGAGCAGGCGCTCGCGGGCGCGGGCGCCGCGGCCGCCATGGCGCTCGCGACGCTCGTCATGACGCTGCTGCTCGGCGCCGGGCGGCGGTTCGTCGCCGTGCCGGTGGCCCTGCTCGCCACGGCCGTGCTGCCCTTCGCCGCGAGCCTCGACCGCGCGGCCTGCATCGCGGTGCTCCTGCTCGCGGGCCTCGCCGCGCTCGTCGTGTGCGCGGCGCTCCGGGTTCCGGCGGCGCCGCGCACCGTGCTCGCGGCGGGCGGCGGCCTCTCGGTCGTCGTGGCGATCGCCGTGGCATCCGACCCGGTGGCCTGGGCGATGACGATCACCGCGGTCGTCGTGCTGGCGATCGCAGGACGCCTCGTCGGACGGGCCGTCTGGCCCGAGGGCGCCGTCGCGGCGTCCGGCGCCGTGCACGTGGCGATCGCCGCGATCGCCGGCGTGGCGGTGTTCGCGGACGTGCCCGCGCTGCTCGAGGAGCTCGGCGTGCGGATCCCGGAGGGCTGGGACTCGGCCGCCTCATGGGGGTCGGCGGCCGCCGCGCTGGCGCTGCTCGCCGCCGGGCTCACCTGGCGCGCGTGGCGCGAGGCGGACCTCCTCGCCGCCGCGGTGCCGCTCGCCGCCGCAGCCGTGATCGCGGCGACAGCCACCGCGTTCGTCGACGACGAGCCCTCGCGCGGCGTCGCCGCCCTGCTCGTGACCGTTGCGGCCACGGCCTGGCAGTGGACCGGTCGCGCGGCGGCGCTGCGCACGGCGCTCGCGCTCGCCGCGCCGGTCGGCGCGCTCATCACCGCGATCGCGTTCGTCACCGACGGCCTGCACCGCGCCGAATCGGCGGGAACGGCGGCGGCGATCGCCGTCACGATCTCCGCCGCAGTGCTCCTGCTGCTCCCCGACGCCCGCCCCCAGCGCATCGTCTGGGCGGGCGGCATCGCGCTCGCCGGCGCGGCGACGCTGGGCCTGGTCGCGATCGGCGACCAGCCGGCGTGGCTCGCGCTGCTGCTGCTCGCTCCGACGCCGGTGCTCGTCTCGGCGGCCGCGGGCGACGTCGTCACCGGTCCGTGGCGGCACGTGTCATGGGGCTCGACGGTGCTGGCCGTCGCCGCCGCCTGGTCGGGTGCAGCGACCCTCGGTGCCGACGCGGTGGAGGCGTACTCGGTGCCGCTCGCGATCGTGCTCGCAACCGTCTGGATGCTGCTCACGGCGCGGCACCACCCCGAGCCGCCGCCCGGGCGATCGGCGACCGCACTCGCGACGGGCACGGTGGCGACGGCGCTGCTGCCCTCGGCGGCGGTCGCCGACGATGCCGCGCGCGCGCTCGCGGTCGCCGGCGTGGGCGTGGCCCTGGTCGTGGCGGGCTTCGTGCTCCCGTCGCGCGTGGCGGGTGCGCGTGTCGCGGCGATCTCGCTGCTCATGGGGTTCGCGGGTACGGCGGTCGTGGGCGCGGTCGCCGGCTTCGCCGCGGCGCGGTCCGACGGCACGGTGCTGCCTCCGGAGCTCTGGGGCGCGCTCGTGCTCGTCGCGGGCGCCGCCGCCGCAGTCGGCTGGGTGCGGCGCGAGGCGACGCCCCGCGCCGCGGCGGAGTGGCTGGCGGCGGCATCCGTCGCGATCGCGGTCGTACCGGTGCTCGTCGAGCTGGCGGGACCCGTCGACGAGTGGCGCGTGATCGTCGTGCTGCTGGCGCTCGCGCTCCTGCACGTGGGCACCGCGTGGGCCGAACGGCCACCGTTCACGGGCCCGGTCGTGCGCTGGTCGACGCTCGCCGTGCTCGTGCTCGTCGCGGCCGCGGTACTCCTCGGCGACTCCGTGCGACCGACCGACCCGGTGACCGCGAGCGTGGCGCTCGCACTGCTGGGTGCCGGTGTCGCCGACCTCGCCCGGTCGCCGCAGCGCTCCTCGTGGAGCACGCTGGCACCGGGACTCGTCGTCCTGCTGCTGCCGGCACTCGGCGCGGACTTCACGGACCCGCGACTGTGGCGCGTCGTGGCGCTCGGCGTCGTGTCGCTCGCGGTGCTGCTGGTCGGCGCGCGCCTGCGCCTCCAGGCGCCGTTCCTCATCGGCGGCATCGTGCTCGCGGTGCACGCGATCGCTCAGCTGTGGCCGTGGATCGCGGCGCTCTACCAGGCGGTGTGGTGGTGGGTGTGGCTCGGGCTCGCCGGGGTGCTGCTCATCGTGATCGCCGCCACCTACGAGCGGCAGCTGCGCACCGCGCGGCGGGTGATCGCGACCATCGGATCGTTCCGCTGAGCCGGCTCGTCGCCCCGCCTGCCTCGGCGTACCGCGGCTCCGGTCGCTGCGCGGCGTCGACCCGCGCGTGTACTACGATGTTCCAGTGCCCGAACGGGCGCGCGGGGATGTAGCTCAATGGTAGAGCCTCAGTCTTCCAAACTGATTACGCGGGTTCGATTCCCGTCATCCCCTCCATCACACGCCCGGCCCGATGCGCATCGTGCCGGGCGTTCGCCGTTCGCGGCGCCGGTGTCGGGGGGCGCCCGTAGGGTCGACCGCGACCCCAGCCCCGTGACCCGAACGGAGGGCCCCGTGCCCGATTCGCCCTCGTCGCGCCTGCTGCGCGGCGGCCTCGTCCTGCTCGTCATCGCCGCCGCGGTCGGCGCGTTCTACCTCTCGTACGGCGCGCTCTACGAACTCGCCGTCGCCGCCGGCGGCATCCCGCCCGAGCGGGCGTGGGTGTTCCCGCTGATCGTCGACCTGCCGGTCGTGGCAGCGACGCTCATCGCCGTGCTGCTGCCCGACACGTCGCGCGCGTTGACCTGGGTGACGTTCTGGGTGTTCATCGTCGCGACGGTCGCCGGCAACGCGGTGCACGTGCTCGCGCTGCCGGCGTCGTCGCTCGCGCTCGGCGTGTGGCCCGCCGTGGTCATCTCGGCCGTGCCGCCCATCGCGCTGGCGTTCACCGCGCACCTCGCGGTGCACACCGTGTTCACGCGGCACCGCTCGCCGGTCGCGGCGGGCCTCCTGCGGTCGGTGGCGCACCCCGGCGACCTCGAGGCCGAGCTGGACGCGCTCGATGCGGGCGAGCCCGTCGTGATCGACGAGGAGCAGGTCGTCGCCGAGGCGCGCGCCCTGCTCGAGGCGAACGTGCCGATGGAGCGCGTCAGCGAGCGGCTCGGCGTACCGCGCGAGCGCCTGGTCGAGTGGATCCGGCGGCAGGAGCAGCTGGCGGCCTGACTCAGGTGCCGGCGACGATCGGGATTCCGGTCGCGTCGGCGGCATCCTGCAGCCCGCCCGCGTTCACCAGATCGGTGAAGCCCGCCGCCTCCATGCGATCGATCGCCGCCGCCGAGCGGTTGCCCGAGCGGCAGTAGACGACGTATGAGCCCTCCGGGTCGAGTTCGGCGATCGCCGCGTCGAACCCGCTCGACTGCACGTCGATGTTCACGGCGCCGTCGAGGTGGCCCGCCGCGTACTCCTCGGGTGTGCGCACGTCGATCACGACCGTGTCGGCCGACACGTCGATGGGCTCGGACGGCGCGCACGCGGTGAGGGCGAACAGCGTCGCGACGGCCGCGGCGACGACGGCGGCGAATCGGGTGAACGGGCGGAGTGCTGGAGAGTGATCGCTCATGCCGACCATAATACCCCCTGGGTATTCATCCGCAGACCGAGTGCACCATGCGACCCGGCCGCGACCGGCGCATCGGCAGCGACGCACGACGAATCACTGGTCATTTCCAGCGGGCAGGAGTACGGTGGAAGTGTGGTCAGACCACAATGGTCAGGCCACGGTAGCGATGGAGCACCGCGGGTGATCCTCGCGGCGCGCAGGGAGAGTCCCACGAGGAGGACGCGATGAGCACGCTCGACCAGACCCGCACCACGACCGGTACGACCGACGAGGCCGCCGAGCACCCCGAGGCCTGGCACGGCTTCGCACCGGGCCCCTGGCAGGACGGCATCGACGTCCGCGACTTCATCCAACGCAACTACCGGCCGTACGAGGGCGACGCCGCGTTCCTCGAGGGCCCCACCGAGCGCACGCTGGCCGTCTGGCACACCCTCACCGCGATGTTCCCCGCCGAGCGCGAGAAGGGCGTCTACGACGTCGACCCGCACACCCCGTCGAGCATCACCTCGCACGCTCCCGGCTACATCGACCGCGAGCGCGAGCTGATCGTCGGCCTGCAGACGGATGCCCCGCTGAAGCGCGCGATCATGCCGAACGGCGGCTGGCGCATGGTGGCCGGCGCGCTGCAGACCTACGGCTACGACGTCGACGAGCGCGTCGAGGAGACCTTCACCAAGTACCGCAAGACCCACAACCAGGGCGTGTTCGACGCCTACTCCCCCGGCGTGAAGCGCGCCCGGCACAGCCACATCATCACCGGCCTGCCCGACGCGTACGGCCGCGGCCGCATCATCGGCGACTACCGCCGCGTGGCCCTCTACGGCGTCGACGCGCTCATCGCCGCCAAGCGCACCGAGCGCGCCGAGCTCGCCATGCGGTTCTCGACCGAGGAGGTCATCCGCGATCGCGAGGAGAACGCCGAGCAGATCCGCGCCCTGCAGGAGCTCGTCGCGATGGCCGAGTCGTACGGATTCGACATCCGCCGCCCCGCCGAGACCGCGCAGGAGGCCGTGCAGTGGCTGTACTTCGCCTACCTCGGCGCAGTCAAGGAGCAGAACGGCGCCGCGATGTCGTTCGGGCGCAACACCGGGTTCCTCGACGTCTACCTCGAGCGCGACCTCGCCGCGGGCCGCATCGACGAGACGCTGGCGCAGGAGCTCATCGACGACCTCGTCATCAAGCTGCGCATCGTGCGGTTCCTCCGCACCCCCGAGTACGACGCGCTGTTCAGCGGCGACCCGACCTGGGTCACCGAGTCGCTCGGAGGCCTCGGCGACGACGGCCGTCCGCTGGTCACGAAGACCGCGTTCCGCATGCTGCAGACGCTCTACAACCTGGGCCCGGCCCCCGAGCCGAACCTGACGGTGTTCTGGAGCACCGACCTCCCCGAGGGGTTCAAGCGGTTCTGCGCGCAGGTCTCGATCGACACGAGCGCGATCCAGTACGAGTCGGATGCCCTGATCCGCAACGCATGCGGCGACGACAGCGCCATCGCGTGCTGCGTGTCGCCGATGGCGGTCGGCAAGCAGATGCAGTTCTTCGGCGCACGCGTGAACCTCGCGAAGGCCCTGCTGTACGCCGTCAACGGCGGACGCGACGAGATCTCCGGCCACCAGGTCGCTCCCATCTCGGCGCCCGCGACGGGCGACGTGCTCGACTACGACGAGGTGCGCGAGGCGTTCCGCGGCACCATGGCCTGGCTCGCCGAGACCTACGTCGACGCGCTGAACACCATCCACTTCATGCACGACAAGTACGCGTACGAGCGGCTCGAGATGGCGCTGCACGACCGCGACGTGGTGCGCACCATGGCCTGCGGCATCGCCGGCCTGTCGGTGGCCGCCGACTCGCTGTCGGCGATCCGCTACGCGACCGTGCGCCCCGTGCGCGACGACACCGGCCTGGTCACCGACTACGTGGTCGCGGGCGAGTACCCCGCCTACGGCAACGACGACGACCGCGCCGACGAGATCGCCGCGGAGCTGGTGCACGAGTTCATGGCGATGGTGCGGCAGCACCCGACCTACCGGAACGCGATCCACACCCAGTCGGTGCTCACGATCACCTCGAACGTCGTCTACGGCAAGGCGACCGGCGGCACCCCCGACGGCCGTCCCGCGGGCGCACCGTTCGCCCCCGGCGCGAACCCGATGAACGGCCGCGACACCCACGGCATGCTCGCGAGCGCCCTCTCGGTGGCGAAGCTGCCGTTCGAGGACGCGCAGGACGGCATCTCGCTCACCACGACGGTCGCGCCGCAGGGCCTCGGCCGCACCGAGGACGAGCGCGTGTCGAACCTGGTCGGCCTGCTCGACGCCTACACCGCGCGCGGCGGGTACCACATGAACGTCAACGTGCTGCGGCGCGAGACGCTCGTCGACGCCATGGAGCACCCCGAGAACTACCCGCAGCTGACCATCCGCGTGTCCGGGTACGCGGTGAACTTCGTGCGCCTCACGCGCGAGCAGCAGCAGGACGTGCTCGACCGCACCTTCCACGCCGGAGTGTGACGGAGACCGCCATGGTCGCCCTGACCCTCCACCCCAGCCGCGAGGCGCTCGCGGAGGCGCGCCACGAGCGCCTCCGCGCCCAGCGCGACGGCGAGGTCGGCAACGTGCACTCGTGGGAGCTCGTGACCGCGGTCGACGGCCCGGGCACGCGCCTCACGGTGTTCCTGAACGGATGCCCCCTGCGGTGCGCCTACTGCCACAACCCCGACACGTGGCGCCTGCGCGACGGCACCGCCACGACCGTCGACGAGCTGGTCGCCCGCATTGCGCGCTACCGCGACATCTTCGGCGCCACGGGCGGCGGGCTCACGCTCTCGGGCGGCGAGCCGCTGATGCAGGCGCCGTTCGTGCGGCGCGTGCTGCACGAGGCATCCGCCCTGGGCGTGCACACCGCGCTCGACACGAGCGGGTACCTCGGGGCGAAGGCCGACGACGCGATGCTCGACGACGTCGACCTCGTGCTGCTCGACGTGAAGTCGGGGCTCCCCGGCACCTACCGCGACGTCACCGGCGTCGACCTCGAGCCGACGATCGCGTTCGGCGACCGCCTCGCCGCACGCGGCACGCGCGTGTGGGTGCGGTTCGTGCTCGTGCCCGGGCTCACCGACGCCGATGAGAACGTCGACGCCGTGGCGCGCATCGTCTCGCGGTGGCCGAACGTGGAGCGCCTCGAGGTGCTGCCGTTCCACCAGATGGGCGCCGACAAGTGGGAGCGCATCGGCGCCGACTACTCGCTCGCCGGCACGCGCCCGCCCGACGCCGCCCAGGTCGACGCGGTGCGCGCGCGGTTCCGCCGGTCTGGCGTGCCGGTGGCCTGAGACGCCGGCCCGGCCCGGTCGCGGTGGTGGTCGACCGGGCGGGCCGGTCGGGGGCCGAGCAGCGCCCGAGACCGCTGCGGAAAGCGCTGCCGACCAGGCATACGAGTACCCTGTGGGGCATGGCCGGTACCGGGTCGGGGGAACGGGTACGGACGGCGGAGATCGTCGCCGCGCTGTCGCTCGCGATCGACTACGGCATGGGCCGCCCGCTCGAGCAGGGGATGCACTCGGGCGTGGTCGCCGCCCGCCTCGCACGCGCACTCGGCGTCGACCCGCAGACCGAACGGGCCGCGTGGCTGACCGCCCTGCTGCTGCACGTCACCTGCACGACCGACGCGCATTTCTCGGCGGAGGTGATGGCGCCGGGTGCGACCTCCGCCCACATCGATCCGATCATCTTCGGCTCCCCGGGCGAGCAGTTCCGGGGCGCCCTGCACGCAGTCGGGGTCGGGCACCCGAACCCGCTCGACCGCGCCGCGCACACCGTCTCCGTCATGACCCGCTGGGCGCGGGCGAGGCCCGAGCACTTCACGGCCATGTGCGAGGTCGGTCCGATGCTGAGCGCACGGTTCGGCCTCCCGTCCGACGTGCAGGAGGGGCTCGGCATGGTGACCGAGCGCTGGGACGGTCGCGGCATCCCGCACCGGCGAGCGGCCGAGGAGCTTCCGATGTCGCTGCGCATCGCGCACCTCGCCGTCGACGCCGCGTTCCAGTCGACGCTCCATCCGGCCCACGAGGTCGCCGCGATCATGCGGAGCAGGGCGGGCGGCGCATTCGACCCCGATGTCGCCGGCGCCTTCCTGGCGGACCATCTCGCGCTCCTCGAGGAGTCGCCCGACGCGTTCCGCCTCGACGTGCTGGAGCGCGAACCCCGCCCGCACCTCGAACTCGGCGGAGCGGCCCTCGACGACGCGCTCGCCGCGTTCGGGGAGTTCGCGGACCTGGCCGCGCCATGCCTCGCGGGCCACAGCGGCGGCGTCTCCCGCCTCGCAGCGCGCGCCGCGGCCCTCGCGGGCTGCGGAGAGGCGGACGTGGCCCGGGTGCGCCGCGCGGGCTCCGTGCACGACGTGGGCGGTGTCACCGTCTGGGCCGACATCTGGACGAAGCCCGAGCCGCTGTCCCGGGACGACCGCGAGCAGGTGCGGCTGCACCCGTACCACACGCAGCAGGTGCTCGCCGCCTCGCCCACCCTCGCGGCGCTCGACCCGATCGCCAGCCACCACCACGAGGCCATGGACGGCTCCGGCTACCACCGCGGCGAGTCCGGGGACGCGATCCACCCGCTGGCCCGCATCCTCGCCGCCGCCGACGCCTTCCGGGTGCGCGTGGAACCGCGCCACGGCCGGCCGCCGATTCCCCCCGACCTCGCGGCGCAGGAGCTCCGCGACGAGGCCGCGGCGGGGCGGCTCGACGCGGAGTGCGTCAGCGCGGTGCTCGAGGCGGCGGGCGAACCGGTGGGCGACGTGCCGCGGCCCGCCGGACTCAGCCGCCGCGAGGTGCAGGTCGTCGCGCGCCTCGCGCACGGCCACGCCACGAAGCAGATCGCGCGCGAGCTCGGCATCGCCGTGAAGACCGCGGACCGGCACGTGCAGAACGCCTACGCGAAGATGGGGGTCTCCTCACGCCCCGCCGCCACCCTCTTCGCCATGCAGCACGGGCTCCTGGCCTGGGGAGAACTCCCGATCGACGAGGCATCCGCCCGCTCCTAGCGTCGTTGCCAGGACCCGGTGACGGGCACGACGAGGGGGACGACCATGGACGACACGGATGTCACGATCGAGCGCTCCGGCACGGTGCCTCGGCTCGAGCAGCGATCGCGGATCGTGCGCGCGGGAGCGTGCGCCGGACTCATCGGCCCGGCGCTGTTCGTCGCCGCCTGGCTGATCCAGGCCGCGGCGCGCAGCGAGGAGTTCGACCTCATCGGCGAACCCGCCTCGGCGCTCGCGGCCGGCGATGCGGGCTGGATCCAGACGGTGAGCTTCATCGTCTACGGCCTGATGACGCTGGTCTTCGCGGCGGGGCTGCACCGGGCGATGGCACCGTCGCGCCTCGGCTGGATCGGTCCCTCCCTGATCGGGGTGACCGGGGTCGGGCTGCTCTGGGGCGCCGCGTTCCCGCTTCGGCGCGAGGCGTCCGGCGAACTCGTCGACCCCGGCCTGCACGCGGTCGGAGGGTTCATGTACTTCGTCGTCGGCACGCTCGCGATCATCGCGATCATCCCGCGCATGCGTGCGGACGCCCGCTGGCGCGGGCTCGTGCCCTACTCGATCGTGGTCGCCGCGCTGCTGGTGGCGGCGCACGTGGTCATGGCGATCTGCGCGTTGCCCGAGGACGGCCCGCTGCGCCCGTACCCCGGCCTCACCCAGCTCGTCTTCGTCGTCCTGCTGCGGGTGCCCTGGCAGCTGACGATGGCGGTGCGGATGCTCCGGGTGCCCGTGGCGCCCGAGCTCAGATCCCGAGCGTCTGCAGCGAGTCGCGGATGACCTGCGCCGAGGCGGCGAACTTCGCCGCCTCGTCGTCGTCGAACGGGATGCGCAGCACGTCGGCGACGCCCGACGAGTCGACGATCGACGGCACCGAGAGGGCCACGCCCGACTCGCCGAGGTAGTCGTCGAGCACGCTCGAGACGGGCAGCACCGCGCGCTGGTCGTGCAGCACCGCCTCGGCGATGCGGGCCGCGGAGAGGCCGATGGCGTGGTTGGTCGCGCCCTTGCCCTCGATGATCGTGTAGGCCGCGGTGCGCACCTCGTCGGCGATCGCGTCGAAGTCGCCGAGCTCGGGCTTGACCGTCGACTGCGCCGCCGCCCAGTCGCGGATCGGCACCGGGCCGATGGTCGCGTGCGACCAGAGCGGGAACTCGGAGTCGCCGTGCTCGCCGACGATCATCGCGTGCACGCTCGAGCTCGCGACGTCGGCCCGCTGAGCGATCAGCCAGCGCAGTCGGGACGAGTCGAGCACCGTGCCCGACGAGAACACGCGCGAACTCGGCAGCCCGGTGATCTTCTGGGCGGCGACGGTGAGCACGTCGCAGGGGTTCGTGACGAGCATGTAGACCGCGTCGGGTGCCCGGTCGAGCAGCTGCGGCATCAGGCTCTTCATGATCGCGATGTTCGCCCCGGCCAGGTCGAGGCGGGTCTGGCCCGGCTTCTGCTTCGCACCGGCGGTGATGATCACCATGTTCGAGCCGGTCACGACGTCGAGGTCGTCGCCCCCGACGATCGTGGACGAACCTGCGAACAGCGTGCCGTGGGCGAGGTCGAGCACCTCCGCCTCGGCCTTCTTGCGGTCGATGTCGTACAGGGCGACCTCGCGGGCGCTGCCCCGGACGAGGGCGGACAGCGCGACGGAGGCGCCGACCGCGCCCGCGCCGATGACGGTGAGCTTGGAGTTCTCGATGACGGCCATGGCTCCATCTTGGTCGCCTGCACCCGGTACGCAACAGTGCCGCGCGCGAAGCGGGTGAGGGCAGCCGAACCTTGCTTGAAATCCCCGATCATCGGCGTACCGTGACGATCGACGACGTATCCAGGGAAGGTGGACAACGAATGACCGACACGCAGGTACCCCCGCAGGCGAGCTCGAATCCCGACGTCGCCGCCGGGGTCGCGCAGTTCCTCACCCCGGTCGTGCACCAGCTCGTCGCGCTCGCCGTCAACGGCAAGCAGGCGCACTGGCACGTGCGCGGACCGAACTTCATCGCCGTGCACGAGCTCCTCGACGACGTGGTCGCCCACGCGCAGGAGTGGTCCGACCTGGCCGCCGAGCGCGTGGTCGCCCTCGGCCTGCCGATCGACGCCCGGCTCGCGACCGTCGCCGGTTCGGGGGCCACCACGCCCAAGGCGGGCTTCCAGCAGGCCGAGCCGACCATCGAACAGGTCATCGCGCAGATCGACCTCGCGCTCGAGAAGGTGAATGCGGCGATCGACGGGCTCGACGACCTCGACCTCACCAGCCAGGACATCGCGATCGAGATCCGGCGCGGACTCGACAAGGACCGCTGGTTCCTGTTCTCGCACATCAGCGTCGACTGACCGACGGCACACGAGCACGGATGCTGCGGGCGCATGCCCGCACGACGGCCCGGCCCCGCACGAGCGGAGCCGGGCCGTTCCGCGTCTCGAGCCGGATGCCGCGGGGTGGGTCAGCGCTGGAGCCAGGCCAGCACCGCGAGCACGCGCCGGTGGTCGGAACCGGAGTCCTCGAGGGCGAGCTTGGCGAAGATCGACGTGACGTTCTTCTCGACCGCGCCCACGCCGATGTAGAGCTGCTGGGCGATGCCCCCGTTCGTGCGGCCCTCGGCCATGAGCGCGAGCACCTCGCGCTCGCGCGGGGTGAGCGAGGCGAGCGGGTCGGCGCGCCGGCCGATGAGCTCGCGCACGACCTGCGGGTCGAGCACGGTGCCGCCCTGGCTGACGCGGGTCACGGCGTCCTCCAGCTCGTCGAGCGAGGCGACGCGGTCCTTCAGCAGGTAGCCCATGCCGCCCTCGCCCGACGAGAGCAGTTCCTGGGCGTAGGTGCCCTCGATGTACTGGCTGAGCAGCAGCACGCCGAGGCGGGGCATCCGCCTGCGCAGCTCCAGCGCCGCGCGCACGCCCTCGTCACGGAACGTCGGGGGCATGCGCACGTCGAGCACCGCGATGTCGGGATCGAGCGAGCCGATCTCGGCGAGCAGCGCGTCGGCGTCGCCGAACGAGCCGACCGTCTCGAACCCGGCCTCGTCGAAGAGCCGAACGAGCCCCTCGCGCAGGAGCACCGAGTCCTCGGCCAGCACGACCCGCAGCGCAGCATCCGTCACGCTCTCAGGATAGGGGTGCCGCGTCGGGCTCCTGCGACGGTGCAGCGGTCGCCGGCAACGCCGTGAACGGCACGTGCGCGCCCGCGGTCGTCGGCCCGCCGTCCGGGCTGTCGATGCGCAGGATGCCGCGGAGTCCGCGCACCCGCTCCTCGAGCCCGCTCAGCCCGTGGCCCGGCACGATGACCGCGCCGCCGGTGCCGTCGTCGATCACCCAGAGGTCGAGCCACGATTCGCCGCCAGCGGGCGCGCGGCGCACGGACGCGTGCAGCCCGATCGCCCTCGCGCCGGCGTGCTTGGCGGCGTTGGTCAGCAGCTCCGCCGCGATGAAGTAGACGTTGCGCTCGATCTCGGCGGGGACGCCCACGTCGGCGGGAAGGTCGACGTGCTCCTCGACCGGCACGGGACTCCGTGCGGCGAGCGAGGCGAGCCCGGCCGCGAGGCCGCGGTCCTGCAGGATCGGCGGCGCGAACCCCCGCGAGAGCGCACGCAGCTCGTCGAGCGCCTCCCGCGCCTGCTCGCGCGCCTCGCCGAGCACCTGCGGCGCGACGTCCGGGTCCTTGGCGATCGCGCGCTCGGCGGCGGCGAGGTCCATCTGCAGCCGCACGAGCCGCTGCTGCGGGCCGTCGTGGATGTCGCGCTCGAGGCGGCGCAGCGACCGGTCCTCCGCCTGCACGGCCGCGCCGCGCGACGCCGACAGCTGCTGCACCTCGCGCTCGAGCGCCTGCGAGCGCCACGGGCCGAGGAGGCCCCGCGCCACCACCTGGTGCAGCAGGGTGAGCCCGCGCGTGATGAGCGGCAGGGTCACGAGGAACACCACGCCGACGACGAGCAGGAAGACCGACTCGGCCTGCCGCGGGTCCATGGTGAGCGGCACGCCGAACAGGAACTCCCACACGACCTCGACCGTCCAGACGTCCTGCCCGTCGAGCGGCAGCCACCGCTCCCAGAACCAGTAGGTCGCACCACCGAGCCCGAGGGAGACCCAGACCACCGTGACGATGAAGGTGACGAGACTGACGACCGGCGCGACGACGAGCACGTGGAGCACGTACAGCCAGTAGTGCCCGTCGATGAACGGGCCGAGCGCGCCGCGCCAGAACGACGGGGTCGTCGACGCCGGCGGCCACGGCGACGCGATCTCGCGCCGGCCCGTCCACTGCAGCAGGCGCAGCTCGGTCCAGCCGAATCCGCGCGCCACGTAGAAGGTGGCCGTGAGGAACAGCACGCCGACGACGAGCACGAGCAGGCCGAGGCCGGTCGAGACGAGCCCGACCGTGACGCTGAACCCGACCCACGCGATGGGCATGGCGATGAGGAGGAACACCAGTTCCCGGGGCATGCCGGCCCAGAGGCCGAAGTACCCGCGCCGGCGGCGGGGTGCGGTGTCGTTCTCGCTCATGGGAGTCCTCCGGGATCATTCTGGCGTCCGCGTGCGTCGGGCACGCCTCCAGCCTCGGGCGCGGCGCGCCGCGGCGGCACCCGGCGACCGCCCGGATCGGGAGGGGGGTTCTCCCCCGTCGCAGTGCGCGGCACCGCCGGCTGCACGCCCCGGCGCCCGCGCCTCAGACGGCGAGGTGCGTGGGCCGCCCGCCGAGGAGCGTCGCCGCGACCGGCATGGTGCGCAGCTCCTCCGCGTCCGCGAGCAACGGGTCGCGCTCGACGAGCACCAGGTCGGCCGGCTCGCCCACCGCGATGCGCGTGCGCACCGACGCGGCCAGCGCCGTGGCCGCGTCGATCGCCTGCTCGGGGTGCCACGGGTCGCGCCCGTCGCGGCTCCGGCCGACGGCCGCCGCGACGGTGATCCACGGGTCGAGCGGCGCGACCGGGGCGTCCGAGCCGAGCGCGAGCTCGGCACCCGCCTCGATGAGGCTGCGCAGCATGAACGCCCGATCGGTGCGGCCTGCCCAGTGCCGTTCCGCGATGTCGCGGTCGTCCATGGCGTGCTCGGGCTGCACGCTGGCGACGACGCCGAGTGTCGCGAAGCGCGCCAGGTCGTCGCGCTGCAGCAACTGCGCGTGCTCGATGGAGCCGCGGCGCGCCCCCGAGGCGAACGGCACGGGCTCCACCTGCGCGAGGGCGCGCAGCGCCTCGCGGTTGGCCCGGTCGCCGATGGCGTGCACGGCCGGCACGAGGCCCGCCCCGGCCGCGCGCTGCAGCAGGGGCAGCAGGTGCTCGGGCGGCACGGTCGCGAGCCCGCGGGCGTCGGGTCCCGACAGCCCCGGGTAGGGGTCGACGCACCACGCGGTGAGCGTGTTGAGCGAGCCGTCGGTGATCACCTTGTACGGCCCCACCTCGACGAGGCCGTCGGTGCCCGCGAGCACCACGCCGGTGCGGAACCCCTCGTCGATCGCGCGCTCGAGGTGCTGCGTGTAGACGCCGAACTCGACCCGGACGTCGGTCGCGCCCCCGCGCACGCGCCGGCGCCAGTCGTCGGCGTTCCAGCGCATCTCGAGGTCGACGATGCCGACGATGCCGCGCGCGGCCGCCGCGCGCATGGCGTCGCCGACCCAGCGGTCGAGCGTCTCGTCGCCCACGTCGTCGAGCACGCGCACGACGTCGAACGCCTCCTCCTCGCGGAGGACGCCGGTCGGATGCCCCGGGCGGCCGTGTCGCATCAGCGCGGCGGAGTTCAGCCAGCACGCATGCAGGTCGTGCGAGACCAGCGCCACCGGCACGTCGCCCGTGGTGGCGTCGAGCGTCGCGCGGTCCGGCGCGTCGGGCCAGAGGGCGTCCTGGTACCCCATGCCGACGACCTCGTCGCGTGCGGCGGCCGCGAAGCCCGCGAGTGCGGCGGCCTCCGCCGCGCTCGCCGCGGTCGAGACGTCGACCCGCTGCGCGCGCTGCGCCCACTGCGAGGCGTGCACGTGCCGGTCCCAGAGCCCGGGGAGCACGATGCGCCCGTCGGCCGCGATGCGCCGGGCGTCGCGGGCGCCCTCGCCCGCGGGCACGATCGCGGTGATCCGCCCGTCGCCGATCTCGACGTCGACGGGGGCGTCGGCGCCGAGCGGGCGCGCACCGCCGATGACGAGGCGACTCACCGCGCGCCCCCGGCGCCCGCCGCCCGGGCGTCGCGCGCCCGGCGCATCTCCCGCGCCAGCGCGGCATCCGCATACGGCCCGTCGCCCTCGAGCTCGGCGATGATGTGCTCGACCGTCTCGGGCGGCCTGTTCTGGCTCATCTTGTCCTTCGCCTCGAAGCGCGTGATCGGGATGCGCAGTCCCACCGTGCCCGCCACGATGCGCTCCGCGTAGGCGGCGTTCTCGACGGTGCCCCGCATGAGCCGCGGCTCGGCCATGGCGCCCTCGAAGTGCGCCACGAGGGCCTCGAGCACCGCGAGGTTCTCCGCATCCGACAGGATCTCCGGCGTGCCGTGCAGGTGCGCGGTCGTGAAGTTCCAGGTCGGCACGGCCGGGCGCGCGTCGTACCAGCCGGGCGAGATGTAGCCGTGCGGCCCCTGCACGACCACGAGCACCTCGTGCTCGCCGAGCTCGTGCAGCTGCTCGTCTGGACGGCCCACGTGGGTGAGCAGCACGATGCCCTGGGCCTCCTCGTCGAGCAGGACCGGGTAGTGGGATGCCACGAGCCCGCGCTCGCGCGTGTGCGACACGATCGTGGCCCACGGGTTCTGGCGCACGAGGCGCTTCACGCCTTCGTCGCTCGCGAGCGTGAAACTGGGGTTCTGTCGCATCCGCTGCCCCTCTCCGGTCGGTCGGTCTGGTCGTTCAGGTCTGGCAGGTGGGGCACCAGTAGAGCTTGCGGGCGCCCATCTCCTCGAGCACGATGTTCGTGCCGCAGGTGCGGCACGGCAGCCCTTCGCGCTTGTAGACCCAGTGCCGGTCGGCGCGGTCGGCCATCGCGGCCCGCCAGGCGTCGGGGTCGAGCCCGTCCATGGTCATCATCTGGCCGGTCTCGACGCCGATCCTCAGCAGGTGCGTCCAGTCGCGCCAGAGTGCGCGCACGGTCTCCTCGGGGACGAGCCTCCCGGGCGTGTGCGGGTCGAGTCGCGCGCGGTAGAGCAGTTCGGCGCGGTACACGTTGCCGATGCCGCTCACGACGGACTGGTCCATGAGCAGCAGGCCGATGGGCGTCGGCTTGCGACGCACCACCTCGGTGAAGCGCTCCTCCGCGGCATCCGTGTCGTCGACCAGCGGGTCGGGGCCGAGCTTGCCCACCACCTGCTCGATCTCGGCGGCGTCGCGCACCTCGCACGCCGTCGGGCCGCGCAGGTCGGCGCACACGGTGTCGGTCAGCAGTCGCACGCGCACCTGGCCGACCGGCTCGGGCGGGAACTCGTCGGGGGCATCCGACTCCTTCTCGGCCTCCGACATGCGCAGGCGGGCCTTGCGGGGCGCACCGATCGAGGTCAGCGAGTTCTCCCCCGCCGCATCGAGCACGACCGCGTCGGGGTTCGGCGCGTCCAGGAACGTGCCGCGCTGGTTCGTCTGGCCCATGCGGCCGTTGGCGGAGGCGATCGTGGCGTCCATGCGGATGTCGCCCGCGAAGTCCCACGCGCCGTACATGCCGAGGTGCACGCGCAGCCAGACGCCGCCCTCGAACTCGAGGAACATCTGCTTGCCGACGGCGCGCGCGTCGACCATGCGCCGGCCGTCGATGACCGCGGCACCCTCGGCGAAGCGCCCCTGCGGGCTCGAGGCGCGCACGACGTGCCCGACGAAGTTGCGCGCGAACTGGCGGGTGATGCGGTGGACGGAATGGCCCTCGGGCATCCGCTACGCCCCGGCGCGGTCGACGCCCTTGCCCGCGATGTCGCCGGTCGACTCGAACTCGGCAAGCTGCGCGATGCGGCGCGCGTGGCGCTCCTCGCCCGAGAACGGCTCGGCGATGAAGGCGTCGATGAACGCGGTCGCCTCGTCGACGGTGTGCTGGCGGGCGCCGATCGAGATGACGTTCGCGTCGTTGTGCTGGCGCGCGAGCAGCGCCGTATCGAGGCTCCAGACCAGGGCGGCGCGGATGCCCTCGACCTTGTTCGCGGCGATCTGCTCGCCGTTGCCCGACCCGCCGAACACGACGCCGAGCGCCTCGACGCCGTCGCGCTGGTCGCGCACCACGCCGAGCGCCGCGTTGATGCAGAACGCCGGGTAGTCGTCGAGGGCGTCGTACTCGACCGGACCGTGGTCGACGACCTCGTGGCCGGCCGCCGCGAGGTGCTCCTGCAGGTGCCGGCTGAAGTCGAGGCCGGCGTGGTCGGTCGCGATGTGGATGCGCATGGGGCCAAGTCTAGGCAGCGCGGCGAGCCCGCGTGATCGGCGCCGATGACCCGCTTCCCGGCCACGGGAATTAGGCTGGTGGACCGTGCGGCGCCGCCACGAGCGACGCCCGCACGCCTCACCCTCGACCCGCAGGAGACGTACGTGCCCGGAGAGAACCTCACCCGCATCGAAGCCGAGGAGCGCGCCGCGCTCGTGACGGTCCACGACTACGACGTCGTGCTCGACCTGACGACCGGTCCGGAGGTGTTCCGCTCGACGACGACGGTCCGCTTCGCCGCATCCGCCGGCGCCTCGACCTTCATCGACGCCATCACGCGCACGGTGCACTCGGTCACCCTGAACGGCCGCGAGCTCGACCCGGCCGCGGTCGCCGACGGGGTGCGCATCGCGCTCGACGACCTCGCCGACGAGAACGTGCTCGTCATCGATGCCGACGCCGAGTACACGAACACGGGCGAGGGCCTGCACCGCTTCGTCGACCCGGTCGACGACGAGGTCTACCTGTACTCGCAGTTCGAGGTGCCCGACTCGCGCCGCATGTTCGCCGTCTTCGAGCAGCCCGACCTGAAGGCCGCGTTCTCGTTCACCGTGACCGCGCCCGACCACTGGCAGGTCGTGTCGAACCAGACCACGCCCGAGCCGACCCCGGCTGGCGACGGCATCGCCACCTGGGCCTTCGCGCCGACCCCGCGCATCTCGAGCTACATCACCGCGCTCGTCGCCGGCCCCTACACGGTGACCCGCTCCGAGCTCACCTCGAGCGACGGCCGCACCATCCCCCTCGGCGTGTTCAGCCGCGCGAGCCTGGCCGAGTACCTCGACGCCGACTACGTGTTCGAGAAGACCCGCCAGGGCTTCGCCTACTTCGAGGAGCGGTTCGGCGTCGCCTACCCGTTCGAGAAGTACGACCAGCTCTTCGTGCCCGAGTTCAACGCGGGCGCCATGGAGAACGCGGGCGCGGTGACCTTCACCGAGACCTACGTGTTCCGCTCCAAGGTGACCGACGCGATCCGCGAGCGCCGGGTCGTGACGATCCTGCACGAGCTGGCCCACATGTGGTTCGGCGACCTCGTGACCATGAAGTGGTGGAACGACCTCTGGCTGAACGAGTCGTTCGCGGAGTGGGCGTCGACCATGGCGACCGCCGAGGCGACCGAGTGGACCGAGGCGTGGACCACGTTCGCGGCGATGGAGAAGAGCTGGGCGTACCGGCAGGACCAGCTGCCCTCGACGCACCCGATCGTCGCCGAGATCCGCGACCTCGAGGACGTGCAGGTCAACTTCGACGGCATCACCTACGCCAAGGGCGGCTCGGTGCTGAAGCAGCTCGTCGCCTGGGTCGGCCGCGAGGCGTTCTTCGCGGGCGTCGGCGCCTACTTCCGGAAGCACGCCTGGGGCAACACGACCCTCGCCGACCTGCTCGTCGAGCTCGAGGCGGCGAGCGGCCGCGACCTGTCGGGCTGGGCGGCGCTCTGGCTCGAGACGGCCGGCGTGAACACGCTGCGCCCCGAGATCGAGACGGATGCCTCGGGCACGATCACGTCCTTCGCCGTGCTGCAGTCCGCGGCCGCCGACTACCCGACGATCCGCCCGCATCGCCTCGCGATCGGCTTCTACGACCTCGCCGACGGCGCGCTCGTGCGCACGCACCGCGTCGAGCTCGACGTCGACGGCGAGCGCACCGAGGTCGCCGAGCTGGTCGGCCGCGCGCGCCCCGACCTCGTGCTGCTGAACGACGACGACCTCGCCTACGCCAAGGTGCGCCTCGACGAGGCGTCGCTCGGCGTCGCGATCGCGCACCTCTCCTCGATCGAGAACCCGCTGGCCCGCTCGCTCGTCTGGGGCTCGGCGTGGGACGCCACGCGCGATGCCGAGACGCCCACCCGCGACTGGGTCGCGCTGGTGCTCGGCAACATCGCCACCGAGACCGAGTCGACCACGCTGCGCACCACCCTCGCACAGCTCGCGCTCGCCGCGAGCGCCTACTCGGCGCCCGAGGGCCGCGACGCGGTCGTGCGCGACGTCGCCGACGCGCTCTGGGGCCTCGCGCAGGCCGCCGTGCCCGGCAGCGACGCGCAGTTCCAGTTCGTGAAGGCGTTCGCCGCGACGGCCGAGTCGTCGTCGCACCTCGACGCCGTCGCGGCGCTGCTCGCCGGCGACACCGCGCTCGAGGGCCTCGACATCGACACCGACCTCGGCTGGGAGCTGCTCATCGCACTCGTCGCGGGCGCGCGCGCCGGCGACGCCGAGATCGACGCCCGCCTCGCCGCGGACGACACGGCCACGGGCCGCCAGTCGGCCGCGCACGCCCGCGCCGCGATCCCGACCGTGGCGGGCAAGCAGCGTGCCTGGGACTCGCTCGTGGTCGCCGACGACGCGCCGAACACCATCGTGCGCACGACCGCGCTCGGCTTCCTGCGGGCGGCCGACCCGACGGTGCTCGAGCCGTTCGTCGCGCAGTACTTCGACATGCTCGAGCGCGTCTGGCACGACCGCAGCTACGCGATCGCCGAGAAGCTGATCGTCGGGCTCTACCCGTCGCCGCTGGCGAACCGGGCGCTCGCCGACGCGACCCGTGCCTGGCTCGACACGCACCCCGACATCCCGGCGCTGCGCCGCCTGGTCGCCGAGAACCTCGCCGGCGTCGAGCGCGCGCTCGCGGCCCAGGCGCGCGACGCCCGATAGGCAGGAGGACACGGTGCCCGCGAACCTGACCCGTGCCGAGGCGGAGGCCCGAGCGGCCCTCGTCGAGGTGGAGCGCTACGACGTCGCGATCGATCTGACCCGCGGCGACACGCACTTCGGCAGCGAGACGGTCGTGACCTTCACCGCCGCCGAGGGCGCCTCGACGTTCATCGAGGCGACCGCCGATGCCGTGCGCGAGGTCGTGCTCAACGGCCGAGCGCTCGATGCGGCCGACGTGTTCGCGGGCGACCGCATCCGCCTCGACGGGCTCGCCGCCCGCAACGAGCTGCGGGTCGTGTTCGACGGCGCGTACACGAACACCGGCGAGGGGCTGCACCGGTTCGTCGATCCGGTCGACGGCGCCGTCTACCTGTACACCGAGTTCGCGGTGGCGCAGGCGAACCGCGTCTTCGCCGTGTTCGACCAGCCCGACCTCAAGGCGCGCTTCCGCTTCACGATCACCGCGCCCGACCACTGGCAGGTGCTCGGCAACGCGTCGACGCCGCTGCCGACGGAAGGGCTCGCGGCCGGCGCCGCCGTCTGGGAATTCGACGACACCCCCGTGATGTCGAGCTACATCGTCGCGCTCGTCGCGGGGCCGTACGCCCTCTGGCGCGACACCGCCGAGCTCGACGACGGCCGCGTGGTGCCGCTCGGCGTGTTCACCCGCGCGTCGCTCGCGCGCTACGCGGACCCCGAGTTCATGTTCGAGACGGTCCGGCGCGGCATCCGCTTCTACTCCGACAACTACGGCGTGCCGTTCCCCTACGAGAAGTACGACCAGATCTTCGTGCCCGAGTACAACTGGGGCGCGATGGAGAACATCGGCGCGGTCACCTTCAACGAGGCGTACCTGTTCCGCTCGCGCGTGCCGGAGAGCCGCCGGGAGCGGCGCACCCTGGTCGTGCTGCACGAGCTCGCGCACATGTGGTTCGGCAACCTCGTGACCATGAAGTGGTGGAACGACCTGTGGCTGAACGAGTCGTTCGCGACCTGGGCCTCCACGCTCGCCACGGCCGAGCTCAGCGAGTTCACCGATGCCTGGGCGAGCTTCGCGACGAGCGACAAGTCGAACGCCGCGCGCCAGGACCAGCTGCCCTCGACGCATCCGATCGTCGCCCGGATCACCGACCTCGCCGACGTCGAGGTGAACTTCGACGGCATCACCTACGACAAGGGCGCGTCGACGCTGAAGCAGCTCGTCGCCTGGGTCGGGCTCGACCCGTTCCACGCGGGGGTCGGCGCGTACCTGCGCGCGCATGCCGAGGGCAACGCCACGCTCGCCGACCTGCTCGGCGAGCTCGAGGCGGCGAGCGGGCGCGACCTCGGAGCCTGGTCGCGGGCCTGGCTCGAGACGGCCGGCGTCAACACGCTGCGCACCGAGATCGAGACGGATGCCTCGGGGCGCATCACCTCCTTCGCCATCGCGCAGGAGGCGGTCGCCGACCACCCCGTGCTGCGCCCGCACCGCATCGCGGTCGGCTGCTACGACCGCGGCGACGATGGCGTGCGGCGGGTGCGGCGCATCGAGCTCGACGTCGACGGCGCGCGCACCGAGGTGCCCGAGCTCGTCGGCACCGCGCGGCCCGACCTCGTGCTGCTGAACGACGACGACCTCACCTACGCCAAGGTGCGGCTCGACGCGGCGTCGACGGCGTTCGCGCTCGACCACCTCGGCGAGATCGCCGACCCCGTGGCGCGCGCCGTCGTCTGGGGCGCGGCGTGGGATGCGACCCGCGACGCCGAGCTGCCGGCGAGCGACTTCGTGCGGCTCGTCATCGGCAACCTCGGCCACGAGACGACCTCGTCGGCGCGCACCTCCGCGCTCGCCCGACTGCAGGCCGCGCTCGACCGCTACGTCGCCGGGGACCACCGCGAGCAGCTGCAGGCCGAGGCCGGCGACGCGTTGTGGAGCCTCGTGCAGCTCGCCCCGGAGGGCTCCGACGAGCAGCTGCAGTACGCGCTCGGGTTCGCGCGGATCTCGTCGACGCCCGCCCAGGCCGACGTGCTCGCCGGACTCGTCGACGGCGTGGTGCAGGTGCCCGGCCTCGAGGTCGACACCGACCTGCGCTGGGAGCTCGTGATCGCCCTCTCCGCACTCGGCGCCGCCGACGACGAGCGGATCGCGGCCGCGCTCGCCGCCGACGACACCGCCAAGGGGCGCCAGCACGCTGCGACCGCGCGCGCCGCGCGCCCCGACGCCGAGACCAAGGACGCGGCGTGGGCGGCGGTCGCGACCGACACGACGCTGTCCAACGACATGGCCCGGGCGATCTCCACGGGGTACCTGCGCGCGCACCCGGTGTCGCTGCTCGAGTCGCGCGTCGGCGACTACTTCGCGATGCTCCGAGACGTGTGGGCCGGCCGCAGCTTCACCATGGCCGACCTGATCGTCACGCACCTGTTCCCGGCGCCCGTCGTCGCTGCGGGGACCGAGCGCGCGGCCGCCGAGTGGCTCGCCGCCAACGCGGACGCGCCCGCCGCCCTGCGGCGCCTGGTCGCGGAGGGACACGCGGAGCTCGCGCGCGCCCTGGCCGCCCGCGCGCGCGACGCCGCCGCCGCTGCCGAGGCCGCCGTGCCCGACGGGAGCACCGCATGAGCGAGCCGACGAGCTTCTACGAGGAGGTCGGCGGTGCCCCCGTGTTCGCACGACTCGTCGCCGAGTTCTACCGCGGGGTCGCCGACGACGAGGTGCTGCGGCCGATGTACCCCGAGGAGGACCTCGGCCCCGCCGAGGACCGGCTGCGCATGTTCCTCGAGCAGTACTGGGGCGGCCCGACGACCTACGGCGAGCAGCGCGGGCACCCCCGCCTGCGCATGCGGCACATGGGCTTCCACGTGAACCCCGACGCGCGCGACCGGTGGCTCGCGCACATGCGCCGCGCGGTGGACAGCCTGGAGCTGTCGCCGTTGCACGAGGGTATGCTCTGGGACTACCTGCAGCGCGCCGCGTTCGCCATGGTGAACACGTTCGAGGAGACGCCTCCGCCGTCCTCCTAGTCGCGCTCCGACGACGAAGGAGTCCGACGTGGCCCGAGCCGACCTCGATCATCCCGATGCGATCGTGGTGGGAGCCGGCCTCGCCGGGCTCGTGGCCGCCTCCGAGTTGGCCGAGGAGGGCCGCAGCGTCGTCATCGTCGAGCAGGAGCCGGAGGCGTCCCTCGGCGGGCAGGCCTGGTGGTCGTTCGGCGGGCTGTTCCTGATCGACACCCCCGAGCAGCGCGCCATGGGCGTGCACGACAGCCTCGCGCTCGCGCGCGAGGACTGGTACGGCTCGGCCGGCTTCGACCGCGACGAGGACCTCTGGGCCCGGCGCTGGGCCGACGCCTACCTCGAGTTCGCCGCCGGCGAGAAGCGCGCCTGGCTGCGAGAGCGCGGCGTCGGGTTCTTCCCCGTTGTCGGCTGGGCCGAGCGCGGCGGCGGCCTCGCCTCCGGGCACGGCAACTCCGTGCCGCGCTTCCACATCACCTGGGGCACCGGCCCCGGCGTGGTGGAGCCGTTCATCACGCGGGTGCGCCACGCGGTGCACCAGGGGATGGCGGCGGCGCGCCACCGGCACCGCGTCGACGGGCTCATCGTCGAGGACGGCCGCGTGGTGGGCGTGCGCGGCGCCGTGCTCGCCCCGAGCGACGCGGCGCGCGGCGAGACCTCCAACCGCACCGTCGCGGGCGACTTCGAGCTCCGGGCGCCGGCCGTGATCGTCACGAGCGGCGGCATCGGCGGCAACCACGACCTGGTGCGCGCGAACTGGCCCGAGCGGCTCGGCCCGCCACCGGAGTCGATGCTGTCGGGCGTGCCGTCGCACGTCGACGGCCGCATGCTCGGCATCACCGAGGCCGCGGGCGGCCGGCTCGTCAACGGCGACCGCATGTGGCACTACACCGAGGGCATCCGCAACCACTCGCCCGTCTGGCCGGCCCACGGCATCCGCATCCTGCCGGGCCCCTCGTCGATGTGGTTCGACGCGACCGGCGCGCGCATGCCCGCGCCGTGCTTCCCGGGCTTCGACACGCTCGGCACCCTCGAGCACATCCTCGCGACCGGGCACGACCACAGCTGGTTCGTACTCACCCAGCGCATCATCGAGAAGGAGTTCGCGCTCTCGGGCAGCGAGCAGAACCCCGACCTCACGGGCAAGGACGTGAAGCTGCTGGCCCAGCGCGTGCGACCCGGCGCCCCCGGCCCCGTCGAGGCGTTCAAGGAACGCGGGGCCGACTTCGTGGTCGCCGACACGCTCGACGAGCTGCTGCGCAAGATGCAGGGCCTCTCACCCGGCGGCATCCTCGACACCGACCGCATCACGCGCGAGATCGTCGCCCGCGACCGCCAGATCGACCACCCGTTCGGCAAGGACCTGCAGGTGCAGGCGATCCGCGGCGCCCGCCACTACCGCGGCGACAAGCTCATCCGGGTGGCACCGCCGCACCGCATCCTCGACCCGAAGGCCGGGCCGCTCATCGCGGTGAAGCTGCACGTGCTCACCCGGAAGTCGCTCGGCGGCATCCAGACCGACCTCGAGTCGCGCGTGCTCGGCGCCGACGGCACCCCGGTGCCCGGGCTCTACGCCGCCGGCGAGGCGGCCGGGTTCGGCGGCGGCGGCATGCACGGGTACCGCGCGCTCGAGGGCACGTTCCTCGGCGGATGCCTCTTCAGCGGTCGCGCCGCGGGGCTCGCGGCCGCCCGCGCGGCGTCGTAGGCGTCGGCGGGCGTCCGCCCGCACCCGCGACGCGGGGCGTGCCGGACGGCGCGCCCCGGGGGCATCCGCTCGCTCAGCCCTTCAGCGACCACGCCCGACGCCGCACGAGCACGTGGCCGCGACGCGTGGACAGGCGCGTCCAGGGACCGGTCTCGAAGATCGCCACGTCCTCGTCGCCGCCGAGGAACCCGAGGCTGAGCGCGGCGAACGCGGCACCCGCCGGCACGAACTCGAGCCCCTCCATGGGGCGGCCCCAGACCTGCGAGCGCACCTTCTCGACGATCTGCTCGCCGGAGTTCTCGGGCACGACGTCGGCGACCTCGGCGATGCCGATGCGGGCCGCATCCTCGAGCACCTGCTGCGGCACCGGGTCGTGCGGCACCCAGCCGCCGCGCGGGGGCGAGATGCCCGCCCAGGTCACGGTGCTCACCCCGTGCGGGCGCGTGAACGGCACGGCCGCCTCGCCGTCGCCCGACCGGGTCAGCGCGTCCTCGACGCGCATGGTGAGCGACCGCATGGGCACGACGTCGTCGAACTCCGCGCGGTCGGCCAGCGAGAAGGTGCGCAGGCCGAGCACCGTCGGGGTCTCGTCGAGGATGCCCCTCGGGTACAGGATCGCGGTGTAGACCGCGAGGATGCCGGACCCGCCGATGATCCGGACGGAGCCGTCGTCGACACGCGCAGCCCGTCCGAGGTAGGTCTGGAGGTCGCCGAGCGACAGGCGGTCGGCGAGGTGGATCGATTCGCTCATCTCTGCTCCCTAAACTACCAAGAGCATCGCTCGGGTTCCGCCTCGGGCGGGGCGCGCCCACCGCACCACCCCGACACGTGGAGGCCCCGTGAACGGACCGATCGACGGATTGCTCTCAACGCTCCACCTCACCGACACCGCGGCGCGGACCGACGAGGACATCTTCACCGGCCCCTCGCAGTGGATGCCGCGGGGACGCGTGTTCGGCGGGCAGGTGCTCGCGCAGTCGCTCATGGCCGCGTCGCACACCGTGCCGGAGGACCGCGCGGTGCACTCGATGCACGGCTACTTCCTGCGGCCCGGCGACGTGAACGACCACATCACCTTCGCCGTCGACCGCATCCACGACGGGCGGTCGTTCTCGACCCGGCGCACGCAGGCGTACCAGGCCGGGCTGCCGATCCTGTCGATGATCGCATCGTTCCAGGACTCCGATGACGGCATCAGCCACCAGGTCGACATGCCCGCGGACATCCCGGACCCCGAGTCGCTCCCGACCGCCGCCGACGTGCTCAGCGACGTCGACCACGCGATCGCGCGGCACTGGGCCACCGAGCGGCCGTTCGACATGCGGCACGTGCCCTCGCCCATCTACCTCTCGGTCGAGGGGCCGCGCGTACCCCACCAGGCCGTCTGGCTGCGCGCGCTCGGCACGATCGGCGACGACCAGAAGCTGCACCGGGCCGCGCTCGCCTACGTCAGCGACTACTCGATCCTCGAGCCCGTGCTGCGCCGCCACGGCATCCCCTGGGCGACGCCGGGGCTGAAGGTCGCGAGCCTCGACCACGCCATGTGGTGGCACCGCGACGTGCGCGTCGACGATTGGCTGCTCTACGTGCAGGAGTCGCCGAGCGCCGGGGGCGGCCGCGGGCTGTCGACCGGCCGCATCTACAGTCGCGACGGCGTGCTCGTCGCGAGCGTCGCGCAGGAGGGCATGGTGCGCGTGCCGGCCGCGGCGCGCGACTGAGGCGGCGGATGCGGGGCAGCGGCGCCGCGCGACCCCGAAAGCTGAACACTCGCCGAGGATCCGCTGATCGGGTCTCGGACCACGGCAGAATGGCCCCCACGACCGGTGGATCGAGGAGGCACGATGGGTGACGCGGGACGACTGACGCGGAGGACGGCGCTCACGCTCGGTGCCGGCGGGATCGCCGGCGGCGCGGCGCTGCTCGCCGGCTGCAGCCCGACGGACGGCACGGGCGACGGTGGCGCGTCGGAGGACGCCTCGTCGACGCCGGACGCCGGCGTCGCAGCCGGCACGGTCATCGCCTCGGTCTCGGACATCCCCGTCGGCGGGGCGATCTCGGCCAGCGTCGACGGCAACCCGGTGCTGCTTGCGCAGCCCACCGAGGGCGACGTGGTCGCCTTCAGCGCGATCTGCACGCACCAGCAGTGCGTCGTCGGGGTCGAGCAGGCCGCGTTCGTGTGCCCGTGCCACGGGTCGCGGTTCGACACCGCGACGGGCGACGTGGTCAACGGCCCGGCGCTCGAGCCGCTTCCCGCGGTCGCCGTGAGCGTCGACGGCGACGACGTCGTGGCCGGCTGACCCGGTGGATTCGTTCATCGTCGCGGGACTGCCCGCACACGTGCTGATCGTGCACCTCGCGGTGGTCGCGGTGCCCGTGCTCGCGCTGGCGCTCGTGGTGGCGGCCGCATGGCCGGCCGCCAGGCGCGTGCTCTGGACCCCGCTGCTGGTGCTCGCCGCGCTCTCGGTGGCGCTCGTCGCGGTCGCACAGGAGGCGGGCGAGTGGCTCGAGGAGCGCGTGCCGGAGGCACCGCTCATCGAGCAGCACGCCGACCTCGGCGAGACCGTCCTGCCCTGGACGATCGGCCTCGCGGCGGTGACCGCGATGGTCGCGATCTGGGACCGCGTCGAGCAGGTCGGATCGCGTCGGGGCGGGGCGCCCGCGCGCGGCGTGCGTGTCACGATGGGCATCGTGCTGACGGTGCTCGCGCTGGTCGCGGGAACCGGCGCGACGGTCGCGACGGTGCTCGCGGGCGACTCGGGCGCGCGCGCCGTCTGGGAGGGCTCGTTCAGCGAGACGCCGCTCGACGACTGACGCGCGGCATCGGCCCCGCCGTCAGGAGCGGCGGCGGAAGCGCAGCGGTTCGTCCTGGTAGGGCGTCCACGCGGTGAGTTCGTGGTCGTTGATGCGACGCGGCCGGCCGCTCGCCGCGTCGACCAGCACGATGGTCGTCGCGGCCCGCGCGTAGAGCGTGCGCGGCTCGCTGCCGACCGGGGCGAACACCTCGTAGCAGACGTCGAGCCGCGCGCCGCTCATGTTGGCGATCCAGAGCTCGACGTCCAGCGGCGAGCGCAGGTACGGCACGGGCGCGAGGTACTCGACCTCCTGCCGCGCGATGAGCGTGATCGTGTCGGCGCCCGGGCGACCGTCGATGACGGCCGTCGAGGCGCCGACGGCCGCGTCGCGCGCGTCGTGGCTCACCCAGAACGCCTCGATGCGCGCCTCCTCGAGGAGGCGCAGCATCTCGGCGTTGTTCACGTGCCCGTAGGCGTCGAGGTCCGACCAGCGCAGCCGGATGGGCACGTGCAGGCGCATGCTCAGTCGCGCGTGAGCTTGCGGTAGGTCGACCGGTGAGGCTTGGCCGCGTCGGGGCCGAGGCGCTCGATCTTGTTCGCCTCGTACGCCTCGAAGTTGCCCTCGAACCAGTGCCAGTACGACGGGTTCTCCTCCGTGCCCTCGTAGGCGAGGATGTGCGTCGCGATGCGGTCGAGGAACCACCGGTCGTGGGTGATGACCACGGCGCAGCCGGGGAACTCGAGCAGCGCGTTCTCGAGGCTGCCGAGCGTCTCGACGTCGAGATCGTTGGTCGGCTCGTCGAGCAGGAGCAGGTTGCCGCCCTGCTTGAGGGTGAGCGCGAGGTTCAGTCGGTTGCGCTCGCCGCCCGAGAGCACGCCCGCGGGCTTCTGCTGGTCGGGCCCCTTGAACCCGAAGGTGGAGACGTACGCACGGCTCGGCACCTCGGTCTTGCCGACCTGGATGTAGTCGAGGCCGTCGGAGACGACCTCCCAGAGCGTCTTCTTCGGGTCGATGCCGCCGCGCGACTGGTCCACGTACGAGATGTCGACCGTCTCGCCGACCTTCAGGTCGCCGCCGTCGAGCGGCTCCATGCCGACGATGGTCTTGAACAGCGTGGTCTTGCCGACGCCGTTCGGGCCGATGATGCCGACGATGCCGTTGCGCGGCAGGGTGAAGCTCAGGCCGTCGATGAGCGTGCGGTCGCCGAAGCCCTTCTTCAGGTTCTTGGCCTCGAGCACGACCTGGCCGAGGCGCGGCCCCGGCGGGATCTGGATCTCCTCGAAGTCGAGCTTCCTGGTGCGCTCGGCCTCCGCGGCCATCTCCTCGTAGCGGGCGAGGCGCGCCTTCGACTTCGCCTGGCGGCCCTTGGCGTTCGACCGCACCCACTCGAGCTCGTCCTTCAGGCGCTTGGCGAGCTTCTGGTCCTTCTTGCCCTGGACCTGGAGGCGCTCCTCCTTCTTCTCGAGGTAGGTCGAGTAGTTGCCCTCGTAGGGGTAGAGGCGCCCGCGGTCGACCTCGCAGATCCACTCCGCGACGTGGTCGAGGAAGTACCGGTCGTGCGTGACGGCGAGCACGGCGCCGGGGTACTTGGCGAGGTGCTGCTCGAGCCAGAGCACGCTCTCGGCGTCGAGGTGGTTGGTGGGCTCGTCGAGCAGCAGCAGGTCGGGCTTGCTGAGCAGCAGCTTGCACAGCGCCACGCGCCGCTTCTCACCGCCGGAGAGGTGCGCGACCGAGGCGTCCGACGGCGGGCACCGCAGTGCGTCCATCGCCTGCTCGAGCTGCGAGTCGAGGTCCCACGCGTCCGCCGCGTCGATGTCCTCCTGCAGCGTGCCCATCTCGGCCAGCAGGGCGTCGAAGTCGGCGTCGGGGTCGGCCATGGCGGCCGAGATCTCGTTGAACCGGTCGATCTTGCCCTTGATCGGCCCGACGCCCTCCTGCACGTTCTCGAGCACCGTCTTGGACTCGTCGAGCTCGGGCTCCTGCATGAGGATGCCGACGCTGTAGCCGGGCGAGAGTCGCGCGTCGCCGTTCGAGGGCTGGTCGAGGCCGGCCATGATCTTCAGGATCGTGGACTTTCCCGCGCCGTTCGGGCCCACGACGCCGATCTTGGCGCCGGGCAGGAACGCCATCGTCACGTCGTCCAGGATGACCTTGTCGCCGACCGCCTTGCGGGCGCGCACCATGGAGTAGATGTATTCCGCCACCGGGGTGATTCTCCTCTTGGGTCGTGTTCCGGGCTCGCGCTCGCGAACCCCTCGCGGCCACGATCGGCCGCCACGTCTGGGGTGCCGGCGCACGGGTCACCCCCGCGGCACGGCGCTCCCCCAAGCCTACCCACGTCGCCCCGGTGGCACGGCCCCGCCGCCGAACCGCGTGCGGCCGGCGGTCGCCGGGATGCGTCAGGACCGCGGCGCACCCTCCGACGACAGCGGGGCGGCCCAGCCGTCGGCCGGCAGGAACGCGTCACCGCCGTCCGGCGCCTCGCCGCGCGTCGACGTCGCGCCCGCCTGCTCCGCGGCGGTCTCCTCCGCGGTCGGTCGCTCCGGCCGCTCGGCGACGGTGCGCACCCAGCGCAGGTCGTGCCCGATCGCGTCGGCCTCCACGTCGACCGCGATGCCGCGCCGGTCGCCCGCCTCCCACGAGCGCACCTTGAGCCTGCCCGCCACGACGACGTGGTCGCCGCGCGAGAGCGACTCGGCCGCGTGCACCCCGAGGCGGCGGAACGCGCTGACCGTGTACCAGTTGGCCTCGGCATCGACCCACTGCTGGGTCGGGCGGTCGAACCGGCGGCCGCCGGTCGCGAGCCGGAAGGTGGTGAGCTCGACGCCGCCGGAGATCACGCGGTGCTCGGGCTCGGTGCCGAGCGTGCCGACGAGGGTGATGCTGTCGTGCATGGTGGGTTCCTCTCTGCAGTCACGGATGCGACCGGGCCGACGCCCGGCCGCGACGCCGGAGGACGGGGCTCGTGCCGGAACCCGCCCTCCGGGTCGCGCTGCGAGTCTCGTCGCACGAGCGGCGGCGAGGGCCGCATCGGCCGCGAGGCATCCGCCCGACCGCCGACGCAACCGCTGTGGAGGAGCCGTGGTCGTCGCGGCCCTAGAGTTGCGGGCATGGACTACGTCGCCGCCGATACCCGATACGACTCGATGGACTACCGGCGGGTGGGCCGCAGCGGGCTGCGCCTGCCGGGGCTCTCGCTCGGGCTCTGGCACAACTTCGGCGACGAGCGCGGCTTCGACACCCAGCGCGCGATCGTGCGGCGCGCGTTCGACCTGGGCGTCACCCACTTCGACCTCGCGAACAATTACGGCCCACCGCCCGGCAGCGCCGAGGCGAACTTCGGGCGCCTGCTCGCCACCGACCTCGCGCCGTACCGCGACGAGCTGATCGTCTCGAGCAAGGCCGGGTACGACATGTGGCCCGGTCCCTACGGCGAGTGGGGCTCGCGCAAGTACCTGCTCTCGTCGCTCGACCAGAGCCTGGCCCGCCTCGGGCTCGACTACGTCGACGTCTTCTACTCGCACCGCCCCGACCCCGACACGCCGATCGAGGAGACGATGGGCGCGCTCGCCTCGGCGGTGACGCAGGGCAAGGCGCTCTACGTCGGCATCTCGAACTACGACCCCGAGCAGACGCGCGCCGCGCAGGCCGCGCTCGCCGACCTCGGCGTGCCGCTGCTGATCCACCAGCCGCGCTACTCGATGTTCGACCGCACGCCGGAGGGGGGCCTGTTCGACGCACTCGACGACCTCGGCACCGGCGCGATCGTCTTCTCTCCGCTCGCGCAGGGCATGCTGACCGAGCGCTACCTCGACGGCATCCCGAGCGACTCCCGCGCGGCGACCAGCCGCTTCCTCTCGGAGTCGCAGATCAGCGCCGAGTACCTCGAGCGGGTGCGCGGGCTCCGCGACATCGCCGCAGCGCGCGGCCAGTCGGTGGCCCAGCTCGCGCTGAGCTGGGTGCTGCGGGTGCCCACGGTGACGAGCGCCCTCATCGGCGCCTCCAGCGTGTCGCAACTCGAGCAGAACCTCGCCGCGCTCGACGCACCGGCCCTCACCGACGACGAGATCGCCGCGATCGAGCCGTTCGCGGCGCACGGCACGCGCCTCGGCTGACGCGGCGGACCTGAGCACTCCTCGGGCGCGCCTCCACCGCTTCCGCCGCGCGCCGACGTAGCCTGCGGGCATGCAGTGGTGGAACGCATTCACGGACTGGTTCTTCGACCCCGAGACCCGCCCCGTCCTCCTGACGGCGGCGGTGCTCTTCCTCGCGGTGCTCGTCTCCGGGCTCCTCGCGGCCTGGATCGCACGCTCCGCCGTGCGGGGCATCGTCACCCGGCAGGAGCGCGAGCTCCGATCGTCGGCGGTCGCCGCGCTGGTGGACGCCGCGACCGAGGCATCCGTCTGGAACTCCCTGACCCCGCAGGAGCAGGTGCTCTCCGACCGCGCCGTGGGCCTCGCCGACGTGCGGTTGCGGCTGCTGCCGGTGAAGGGCGCCGACGTCGCGGCGAACTGGGCCTCGCACCAGCTGCACGAACTGAAGCGCGCCTCCGCCACGTTCGGCTACCAGCTCGACCCTGCCGTGGGCGAGTTCCGCGACCGCATGGTCGAGTGGCAGCGTCGCCCGGCACGCATGCGCCGGCAGTTCCAGAGCGACCTCGAGCGGTGGCGCACGCAGGGCGCCGATCCCGAGCAGGCCGCCGTCGACCAGCAGGACGAGTGGGTCGCGCGCCAGCACCACGAGCGCTACGCGGGCACGCGAGCGGATGCCTCGGGCGACACGACTCCCCCGGCTCCTGCGGCTCCCGCGTCCGCGTCCGACACCGCGGAGCAGAGCCCGGTCAGCGTGGGTGCGCCCCAGCCCCGCCAGGACGCCACGCCGACCGGGAGCACGCCCACCGCACGCTAGCGACCCGGGCCGCGGGCTCCCGCGTCAGCGCCACCAGTCGTCGAACATCGAGACCGGCACCTGCCGCTTGTGCTCGGTCTGCAGGTAGCGCGCCTCGATGAGCTCGGCCGTGCCCGCGTCGATCTCCTCGCCCTCGAGGAATGCGTCCAGGTCGGCGTAGGTCAGCCCGAGGTTCGCCTCGTCGGCCTGCCCCGGGTCGCCGTCGAGCAGGTCGGCCGTCGGGGTCTTGAGGTAGATGCGCTCGGGCGCACCCAGGTGGGCGAGCACCGCGCGGCCCTGGCGCTTGGTGAGGCCGGTGAGCGGCAGGATGTCGGCGCCGCCGTCGCCGTACTTCGTGAAGAATCCGGTGACGGCCTCCGCCGCGTGGTCGGTGCCGACCACGAGCATGGCGTCCTCGCCCGCGATCGCGTACTGCGCGACCATGCGTGCACGCGCCTTGATGTTGCCCTTGCCGTGGTCGCTGAGCGGCGCGCCCGCGGCATCGCCGTACTCGGCCGTGAGGCCGTCGACGCCGCGCTGGATGTTGAAGGTCAGCTGCTCCTGCGGCTGGATCCACTCGAGGGCGAACGCGGCGTCGTCCTCGTCGTGCTGCACCGCGTACGGCAGGCGCACCGCGACGAACCGCGCAGCCGTGCCCTCCTCGAGCAACTCGGCCACGGCCAGCCGGCACAGCCGGCCCGCGAGGGCCGAGTCCTGCCCGCCGCTGATACCGAGCACGAACCCGTGCGCGCCGGTCGCGCGCAGGTACTCCTTGAGGAAGTCGACCCGCGCGCGCACCTCTGCGGCCGGTTCGATAGCGGACTTCACGTTCAGCTCTGCGATGATCCTCGCCTGCAGTTCGCGCATGGGACGAGGCTAGCGCCGCCGTGTTACCGGGAGGAAACGCACGGCGCGTGGCATCCGCTCCCGCTCCGATGGCATCATCGATGCCGAGGGCCCGGCCGGGCCCGCCGCCCGGGGGGATGCACGCCATGGAGATCACCGTCGCCAACCTCGTGATCATCGTCGCGATCGGCGTGGTCGCGCCGCTCGTCGCCCGGCTCATCGGCACCTGGCTGGCCATCCCCGTCGTGGTCTTCGAGATCGTGCTCGGCATCGTCGCGGGCCCCGACGTCCTCGGCTGGGTGACGATCGACGAGCACACCGACCTCATCGCCAACTTCGGGCTGGCAATGCTCTTCTTCCTGGCGGGGTCGGAGATCGACTTCCGCAAGATCCGCGGGCGCCCCTCGCGCACCGCCCTGGCCGGGTGGCTCGTCTCGCTCGGCGCGGCGCTCGGGCTGAGCTTCCTCATCGCCCAGCACCCCGGCGCGGCGGTGTTCATCGCGATCGCGCTGACCTCGACGGCGCTCGGCACGATCCTGCCGATGCTGCGCGACGCGGGCGACCTGCGCAGCCCGTTCGGCATCGCCGTGACCGCGGTCGGCGCGGTGGGCGAGTTCGCACCGCTCATCGCCATCTCGATCTTCCTCTCGGGCCGCACGCCGCTGCAGGGCTCCCTCGTGCTGCTCGGCTTCGCCGTCGTGGCAGGGCTCGCCATCTGGGGCGCCTCCCGCGGCGTGGGTGCGGAGTTCGAGCGGCTCGTGCGCGCATCGCTGCACACCAGCGGGCAGTTCGCGGTGCGGCTGTTCATGGTGGTGACGCTCGCCCTCGTGGGCGTCAGCATCGCACTGGGACTCGACATGCTGCTCGGCGCCTTCACCGCGGGCGTGCTCTACCGACTCCTCATCAACGGCCTCGGCGAGCACGAGTCGGAGGTCATCGAGTCGAAGCTCGAGGCCGTCGCGTTCGGCGTCTTCGTGCCGGTCTTCTTCATCTACACCGGCGTCACGTTCGATGTCGAGGCCCTCCTCTCCTCCCCCCGGTCGCTCGCGCTGCTGCCCGTGTTCCTGCTCGCGCTGCTCCTGCTGCGCGGGCTGCCGAGCCTGCTCTCGCTCCCGCGCGGGTCGAACTGGCTCGACCGCGGCGCCATGGCGTTGTACGGCGCGACCGGACTGCCGATCATCGTGGCGGTCACGGCGATCGGCGTCGACCAGGGCGACCTCGGCACCGACGTGGCGGCCGCGCTCGTCGGCGCGGGCATGCTGTCGGTGCTGATCTTCCCGCTCGTGGCGCTGGCCCTGCGGCGGCGGTCGTCGGATGCCCCGACGACCGGCCCCGACGACGTCGACGTGCCGATCGTGGCCTGAGCCCGTCGGCCGCGCCCCGCGGCGTCTCCCGACCGGGTGCGGGCGGACCGGAGCGGCTCGCCCGGTAGGCTGGTCGGCACCGGCCCCCGTAGCTCAGCGGATAGAGCAGCAGCCTTCTAATCTGTCGGTCGCAGGTTCGAGTCCTGCCGGGGGCACCGCATCGGCGCGGCGCGGTGTACGTCGGGCGAACGGTCGGGGAACGTTCGCGATCCGGCGCCGCCCGGTCACCGTCACGTCACCGTCGCGCGCGACCATGACGACGTGGACACGCACAGCTGGCACCGGTACGTCGCCATCGGGGACTCGCTCACGGAGGGCCTCGGCGATCCGGCGGGACCACGGGGCGACGACCGCTGGCACGGCTGGGCCGACCGGCTCGCCGTGATCCTCGACGGTCACGCGCGCCTCGCGGGCGAGCGGTTCGACTTCGGCAACCTCGCCGTGCGCGGCAGCAGGGTCGCGGATGCCGCGCGCGACCAGGTCCCCCGCGCGATCGACGTCGGCGCCGACCTCGTCTCGGTCATGATCGGCGGGAACGACCTGATGAGCCCGGCCGCCGACCCGGACCAGGTGGCCGAGGCCCTGGAATCCGTCGTCGCCCGGCTGCGCGCCTCCGGAGCGACGGTGCTGCTCGCGAACTGCTTCGATCCGCAGTTCGCGTTCTTCCTCCGCCCGTTCCGTGGCCGCGCCGCGGTGTTCAACGCGCACGTCTGGACGATCGCCCGACGCCACGGCGCCGCAGTGCTCGACCTCTGGGGCGCGGCCGAGTTCCGCCGGCAGTCGATGTGGGCCGAGGACCGGGTGCACCTGAGCAGCGAGGGCCACCGGGCGCTCGCGCGCCGCGCGTCGCACGCGCTGGGCGTGCCGTACGCCGAGTCGGCGACTCACGCACGATCGCCGGCCGCGGGCGGGGCGGGGTCGACCCCGTCGCATCCGCCCGACCCGACCCTCTCGCTCCCCCGCTGGTTCGTGGTGCACGCGCTGCCGTGGCTCGGCCGCCGCATGCGGCGCATCTCGAGCGGCGACGGCCGGATGCCGAAGCGCCCGTACCCGGCGCCGATCGCGCACGCCGGGCTCGCCGACGGCGGGCCGCACTAGACTCGGGCCCATGGGAACCTCCGGAGATCGGCTCGTCTGGATCGACTGCGAGATGACGGGCCTCGACCTCGAGGTCGACGAGCTCGTCGAGATCGCGGTGGTCATCACCGACTACGACCTGGAGCCCGTCGACGCGGGGCTCAGCATCGTCATCAAGCCCGATGCATCCGCCCTCGAGCACATGGGCGACTTCGTGCGCAAGATGCACACCGACTCGGGCCTGATCGAGGAGATCCCCGCCGGCAAGAGCGTCGCCGAGGCCGAGTACGAGGTGCTCGAGTACGTGCTCGCGCACGTGCCGGAGGAGCAGAAGGCCCCGCTCGCCGGCAACACCATCGGCACCGACCGCATGTTCCTCGCGAAGTACATGCCGCGCCTCGACGCGCACCTGCACTACCGCAACGTCGACGTGTCGTCGATCAAGGAGCTCGCCCGCCGCTGGTTCCCGCGCGTCTACTTCAACGCACCGGCCAAGAACGGCGGGCACCGGGCGCTCGCCGACATCCTCGAGTCGATCCGCGAGCTGCGGTACTACCGTCGCGCGGTCTTCGTCGCCGACCCCGGCCCCACGAGCGACGAGCTCGGCAAGATCTCGGAGGCCGTCGTGAACGAGTTCACAGCAAAGGTGTAGTAAAGTCGTCGAGTTGCCTCGTTCGACAGCGCGTCGAGCGAGTCCGCATGGTGGGTATAGCTCAGTTGGTAGAGCGCCTGGTTGTGGTCCAGGAGGTCGCGGGTTCAAGCCCCGTTACTCACCCCACTTCTTCCCCTCCCGGCGAGGAGCGCTGATGGCACTCGAGCTCGACGAGGAGGCCTTCGAACAGCTCGTCGTCGACGAGCTCGACGCACTGCCCGACGACATGGTCGACGGGCTCGAGAACGTCGTGTTCGTCGTCGAGGACACCCCCGAGGACGGCTCGCTCGAGCTGCTCGGCCTGTACGAGGGCGTCGCCGTCACCGAGCGCGATCGATACGGCTTCGGCGAGATGCCCGACCGCATCGTCCTCTACCGGCTCGGGCTGCTCGACGCGTGCGACGACCTCGACCAGCTGCGCGACGAGATCCACGTCACGCTGGTGCACGAGATCGCCCATTATTACGGAATCGACGACGAGCGGCTCCACGAGCTCGGTTGGGCCTGATCCTCCGGATACGATCGTCGGGTGATGCCCGGTCCCCTGCGTGCGCTGCTCATCGGCGTCGGCGCGCTCGCCATCATCGGCCTCGGCCTCTACGGCCCGGCGACGCTGCTCGGTCCCCTGCCCGCGGTGGCCGTGCAGGCCGTCGATCCCGGCGCCGAGGCGGCCGGCACCGTCGAGGTGCAGCTGCCCGAGGCGGGCGCCTCCGCGGTCGTCGTGGTCGACCCCGACTCCCCCGAGACCGCGGCCGAGTCGGTCACGCTCGCCGAGGCGGGCATCGAGGAGGCCGTGCCGTTCGCGGGCGTGGCGAAGCTGGTGCTCGCCCTCACGGTGCTCGAGCACAGCCCACTCGCCGCGGGCGAGGCCGGGCCCGACGTGCCCGTGACGCCGGCCGACTACGAGGCGTACGTCGACTACCGCAAGGCGGGCGCCCGCACCGTGCCGACGACGCCGGGCGACACCTGGTCGCTGCGCGACATGCTGCGCGCCGTCGTGCTCGGGTCGAGCAACAACCACGCCGACGGGCTGGCGCGCTGGGCGTTCGGATCGGTCGACGGATACGCCATCGCCGCCACCTCGTGGCTCGCCGAGCACGGGCTCGCCGACACGACCGTCGTCGACGCGACGGGCCTCTCCGACGACAACACCGGCACGGCGGCGGATGCCGCGCGGCTCGCCGCGTTCGTCGCGGTCGAGCCCGCACTGGTCGACATCCTCGCCACCGCCGACGACCGCACCTACGGCGAGCGGACGGTTCCCGACGTCTCGGCGCACCTCGAGTCCGACGGCGTGCGCGGGCTCTCGCGCTCGTTCACCGACCAGGCCGGGCTCTGCTTCGTGTTCCTGACGACGTTCGGGCAGGGCGACGACGTGCGCGTGCTCGCGGGCGCCTTCCTGCGCATGCCCGACTACGACACGCTCGACCCCGCGGTCACGACCGCCATCGAGGAACTGCGCGTCGTCGACGACGAGGTGACGGTGATCACCGCAGGCGACACCTACGCCGTGCTGACGGCGCCGTGGGGCGACCGTGCCGAGGCCGTCGCCGCGAGCGATCGCACGCAACCCGCGTGGAACGACGCGAGTGGCGAGCCCGAGGTCGTGGTCGACCCGTTCAGCACGGGCTCGGCCGGCGACCAGGTCGGGCAGGTGACGGTGCCGACCGCCGACGGAGACGTCACGACCGCACTCGAGCTCGACGCGGCGATCCGCGACCCGGGGCCGATCTGGCGCCTGACCCACCCGGGGCCGATGTTCGACGCCTTCTTCAGCGGCTGACGCCGGTCGGGTGCGGCCGGAGGCTCGGTCGGCTCAGTCGTTCTCGTCGTCGTGCTCGACGGGATCGGAGTCCGTCGCGTCGAACCGGTACCGCACGTGGACCATGCTGCCCACGTCGCGTTCCTCGACCGCGTCGTACCAGAACAGCGACTCGAGGCCGTCGACGGCCGCCATCATGCCCAGTCGGCGCTCGTACTCGCCCTGCACGAGGATCCGCTGCTCCGACTGGCCCTCGAGCGGGCCGTCCAGGAACTCGGCGGTGTAGTGCTCCGATTCTGCCGGTGCGTTCATGTCCCCACCGTAGTCCTCGGGGTCGCCCGGGGGAACGGCCACGCCCCGTCGACCACGAGGTCGGCCCGTGCGCGCGGGGCGGCCGCGCACACGTAGGCGCGCCACTGTCGCTCCCACCGCGCCCAGTGCGGGTCGAACGCGCCCGCGTCGCGTGCGAGCGCACGTCGCCTGCGGGCATCCTCACCCGCCTCGACCCACACCCGCACGACCCGCTCCCGCGCAGGTTCCGAGACCCGTCGAAGACCTGCGCTCTCGGGGCTCAGAACGCAGCATTTCGACGGGTCTGGCACCCGGGCGAGCGGCGGGCGGCCGAACGCGCCGCAGCCCTCGACCAGGAGCGGCACGCCCGGGCGCACGAGGTGGGCCTCGGCGGGGCGGTCGTGCATCCAGTCCCAGCGGCGCCATCGCCCGGCGGCACCGCGGGCCAGCGGCTGCAGGATGCCGCGTCGAACGGCCTCCGAGCCCGCCGCGAGCCCGTCCCAGCCCGGGTAGAGCGCGTCGAGCCGCACGAGCGCCACGCGCTGCGCGCCGACGAGGCCGAGCACCGCGTCGGCGAAGCTCGACTTGCCCGCGCCGCTCGGCCCGTCGACGAGCACGAGCGCGCCGGGGTCCGCCCGCAGCCGCGTCGCCAGCCGACGGGCGGCCACTGCGGGGGCGAGTCGCTCAGCCAAGGACGAAGTTCCAGGTTCCGGATGCCACGGCGACGACCACGCACGCCACCGCGACCAGCAGGCCGACGGCGATGAGCCACACCTCCGCGCCCCCGAAGTGCACGTCGCGGGCGTGCGAACGCGCGGTGTCGGCGCCGAACCCGCGCGCCTCCATCGCGGTCGCGAGCTTCGAGCCGCGCCGGATCGAGAGCACGAGCAGGCCGAAGGCCTGGCCGACGAGCCGAGGCACGATCCAGCGGTCGCCCACGCCGCGTGCGCGCCGGGCGAGCGCGAGTGCCCGCCAGTCGTCGATGAAGAGGCCCACCAGACGCAGCGCGCCGAGTGCGCCGAGCACGAACCGCTCCGGAAGGCGCAGGGTCTGGGAGAGCCCGTCGGCGAAGTCGGTCGGATCGATGGTGAGGAAGAGCACCACAGCGGGCAGCGCGATCGCGACGACGCGCGCGGCCGTCGACAGCCCGATCTGCACCGACCCCTCGGAGACCTGGATCAGGCCCCACTCGAAGTAGACCGTTCCGCCGGTGCGGCCGTAGAGCAGCATGCTGACGCCGGCGAGCGGCCCCGCGACCCACACGACCGCGGTGCGGGCCGAGAAGACGAGCGCCCCGAGCCCGGCCGCCCAGAACAGCGCGACCTCGAGCACGATGGCCGTGCCCGCCGACACCGGGTCGAGCGTGAGCAGCAGGGCGAGGCTGAGCGGCACCGTCGCGGCGACCTTCGCGACGGGGTTGCGACGGCCGACCCAGGTCGTGCCGCCGCGCGCGTCGAGGAGGCTCACGCGCGCACCCCCTCGGGTGCGAGGTCGAGTCGGTGGTCGGCCAGCGCATCGACGACCTGCTCGTCGTGGGTGACCGCGACGAGCGCGTGGCCGTCGTCGCGGAGGCCGCCGAGCATCGTCACGAGCTCCGCCCACGTCGTGGCGTCCTGCCCGAAGGTCGGCTCGTCGAGCACGAGCACGTCCGGGCGCGAGGCGAGCACGGTCGCCACGGAGAGGCGTCGCTTCTGCCCGCCGGAGAGCGTGTACGGGTTGGCCTCGGCGAAGCGGTCGAGCCGCAGGCGCGCGAGCAACTCGTCGACCCGGGTGCGGATCTCGGCGTCGGCCACGCGCTGCGCCCGGGGTCCCACGGCGAGTTCGTCGCGCACGCGTCCGGTGAGGAACTGGTGCTCGGGGTCTTGGAAGACCGTGCCGATGCGGGAGAGCAGCTGCTTCGAGCGCCAGCGGTGCGGCTCGGCTGCGGCGCCGCGGGCGAGGGCGGCGGATGCCTCGAGCCGGCCCTCCACGGGCGCGACCAGCCCCGCGAGGGCGAGGGCGAGCGTCGACTTCCCGATGCCGTTGGGACCGGTCACGCAGGTCGCCCGGCCCGCACGCACCTCGAGGTCCACACCGGACAGCACCGCCGTCGCCGGAGCGCGCCCCACGCCGAGGTCGTCGGCGTCGAGCAATACGGCGCCGCCGGCCTGCGGATCGCGGTCGGGCAGCAGTCGGCGCCCGGGCAGCCAGATGCCGTCGGCGGCCAGTTCGTCGGCGCGCCGCGCGAGCACCTCGCCCGGCGCGCCGTCGGCGACGACCGCTCCGGCGGGGCCGAGCACCACCACGCGGTCGACGACCGGCAGCCAGGCGTCGACGCGGTGCTCCACGACGACGAGCGTGGCGCCCGACTCGCGCGTCACGCGGTCGACGGCGTCGCGCACCTCGCGCACACCCGCGGGATCGAGGTTGGCGGTCGGCTCGTCGAGGAGCAGCAACCCGGGGCGCATCGCGAGCGCGCCGGCGAGGGCGAGCCGCTGCTTCTGCCCGCCGGAGAGGTGCGAGGTCGGGTGGTCGAGCGGCAGGTCGAGCCCGACGGCGTCGAGCGACTCGCGTACGCGCGGCCAGATCTGCTCGCGCGGCACCCCGAGGTTCTCGCAGCCGAACGCGACGTCGTCGCCGACGCGGGCGAGCACGACCTGGGCGTCGGGGTCCTGCAGCACGAGCGCGGCAGTGCCCGCGGCTGCGGGACGTCCGCCCACGAGCAGGCGGCCGCGCGCGTCGCCCTCCTCCTCGCCCCCGAGCACGCCCGCGAGGCCGTGCAGCAGGGTGGACTTGCCGGAGCCGGATGCCCCGAGCAGCAGGACGCGCTCCCCCGGTGCGATCCGCAGCTCGAGCGCGTCAACCGCCCACGACCGGCGGCCCGCGTGCCGCCACCCCCAGCCGTCGGCGACGACCGCGGCGGGGGCGGCGGCGTGGGTGCCTGCGACGGTCACGTCAGTCGGCGACCCGTGCCTCGCGGCCGGCGGCGAACCGGCTGAGGGCCCCGGTCGAGGCGAGGCCGCGCACGGCGAGCCAGGACAGCAGGCCGGCGATGACCGCGCCGCCGACCACCGCGGAGATCGCGTAGATGGTCGCGAACGCGGGTGCGGCTCCGGCGTACCAGAGGACGAGGTCGTTGATCGCCATGGCGAGTCCGGCACCCGCACCCGCGAGGAGGGCGACGGGCAGGTTCCACTTCCGGTAGAGGAACAGCAGGAAGATGAGCTCGGCGCCGAGGCCCTGCACCAGGCCGGCCTCGATGGTGAGGAAGCCGCCCCACTGGCTGCCGATGAGGGCCGACACGACCGCCGCGACGGTCTCGGTGTAGAGCGCCGCGCCGGGCTTGCGGATGATGAGCGCGCCGAGCACGCCGGCGATCAGCCAGACGGCGGCCGGCGCGGCCTGCAGGCCGGGCAGGAGCGCCTCGATCGGCGCGCTGACGCCGTTCCAGGCGAGGCCCCAGGCCCAGAAGACGACGCCGACGGCGACGCCCACGACGCTGGCGACGACGATGTCGACGACGCGCCAGCGGAGCGATCGGGCCGGACGGCCCGTTCCGGTGGAGGGGGTGGTGGACGTGGTTGCGTGCACTGTTCGTGCCCTTTCTCTCGGTGAAAGCGGCACGGGAATGAGAACGTCTCTGCCTCCCTGCGCTGGCATGATCCAGATCAGGTTCGACGGTCGAAGGTTGGAGAACCTTCCTCTCAGCCCGGCTCACCGGACTCCCGTGTTCGAGACGAGTATAGACCCGCGGTCGGGCGGGTCGGCGGATGCTACTTCTTCAGCACCTTGATGATGCGCGCGAGCACGTGGCCGGCGACCCAGACGAACGGGATGCTCACGGCGACGAGCGAGACGACGTTCGGCTCGAAGTGCGTCTCGCCGTCCTTGCCCACGTATGCGCCGACCGGAATGGACAGCCCGCCGCCTCCGCCGCCGCTGCCCTTGCCGCCGCTGCCCGAGCCGGAGCCGGACGCCTCACCCTCGGCGCTGCCCGCGCCGAACCCGTAGTACGCGAGCGCGACGGGGATGAGGGTCGTGCCCTCGATGGTGACGGGATCACCGTAGACGGCCTTGATGCCGGCGTCGCCGGCGGCCTTCGACAGTTCGAGCGCGAGATCAGCCATGGCGGCCACGCTACCCCGCACCGGGCGCGTCGGGCTAGGGCCGAAGGTCGATCGGATGCCCCGGGGCGGGCGGATGCCGCGAAGCCGCCGGTCAGCCGAGGAACGGGTCGACCGCGCCGCGCTGCGGCTCCACGCGGTCGTGCTCGCCGCGTCGCACGAGTGCCGCGGGGCGCACGGCACCGCGGCCGAACCGCTCGGTGAGCCGGTCGACCGTGCGCTCGGCCGCGCGCCAGTCCTCGTCGGGGTCCCAGAGGCTCGCGGCGGCACCGGAGGGGCGCAGCTGCTCGGCACGCACGCCGACCAGGCGCACGCGCTCCCCCACCACGTCGAGCGCGTCGAGCGCGGCGCACACCTCGTCGTAGATGCGCTTCGCCACATCCGTCGGCTCTCCGAGGGTGCGCGATCGGGTCACGGTGCGGAAGTCGGTGTAGCGCAGCTTCAGCACGATCGTGCGACCCAGCAGCCCGGCCCGGCGCAGGCGCACGGCGACGTCCTCCGACTGGCGCAGCAGCACCCGGCGGAGGTCGTCGGGGTCGGTCAGGTCGTGGCGGAACGTCTGCTCGTGGCCGATGCTCTTCTCGACGCGCTCGGTCGACACGTCGCGCGGGTCGACGCCGTGCGACAGGAGGTGCAGCTTGTTGCCGACCGCCGGCCCGACCGCCCGCTCGAGCGCCTCGAGCGGGGTCGCGGCGACGTCGGCGACGGTGCGCAGCCCGAGCCGCGCGAGCGACTCCTCGGTGACGCGCCCGACGCCCCAGAGCGCCGACACCGGCAGCGGGTGCAGGAACGCGAGCGTGCGGTCGGCGGGCACGACGAGCAGCCCGTCGGGCTTGGCGCGGCCGGATGCCACCTTCGCGACGAACTTCGTCGCGGCGACCCCGACCGAGCAGGGCAGCCCGAGCTCCTCGCGCACGCGGGTGCGGATGGTCCAGGCGATCTCGGCGGGCGAGCCGTGCAGGCGGCGTGCGCCCGAGACGTCGAGGAAGGCCTCGTCGATCGAGAGCTTCTCGACGTGCGGCGTGATCTCCTCGAAGATGGCCATGACCTGCTTCGAGACCGCCGCGTAGCGCGGCATGTCGACCGGCACGACCTCGGCGTTCGGGCATTTGCGGAGGGCCAGCGCCATCGACATGGCCGAGTAGACGCCGTACTTGCGGGCCTCATAGCTCGCCGCCGAGACGACGCCGCGCTGGCCTCCGCCGCCCACGATCACGGGCTTGCCCCGGAGCTCGGGACGGCGCAGCAGCTCGACCGACGCGAAGAAGGCGTCCATGTCGACGTGCAGGATGGGCGTGCCGGAGTCGTCGACCGGTCCGGTCGTGACCTGCCGGCCGCTGCCGTCCTGCCTGCTCATGATGCGAGCGTAACGCCGACCGCCGTCGCGATCGGCGCCCGCGCGGTGCTGCGGGTCAGAACCCGAAGTCCCCGCCGAAGTCACCGCCGAAGTCACCGAATCCGCCGCCGTCGCCACCCCAGTCGCCGCCGGACGCGTCGGCCGAGGCATCCGTCGCCCCCGCGTCCGTCGCACCGGCGTCGAAGGCCGACGCGTCGGGCAGGAACGCGTTCGCGATGGCGGAGCCGATGACGAAGCCCGCGATGGTACCGAGCATGGAGCTGCCGAACATCTGCCCGAACGAGGGGCCGTTCGCACCGCGCTCGGCGAAGGTGCGCTCCATGGATCCGGGATCGCGCAGCTCCGATCGCGTGGCCGAGCGGGCCAGGTCGCCGGGCTGCTCGCTCGCGGGTGCGTCGCCCGCCGCCGCCTCCTCGGAGAGGCGCCGGTAGACGAGCCTGCGCTGCTCCGGCGTCAGCTTCGCGAACGCCTCCTGGTGCGCCTGCTCGATCGCCTCGGGCGGTGCGGTGCGCAGCAGGTAGCGGTAGCGCTCGACGGCCAGCTCGTCCTCGGAGAGCTGCCGGTTCCCGGGCGCCCGCGGCGGCGTCGAAGCGGGGTACTGCGGCTCGTCGCGGCCGAGCAGTCGGTCGAGGAATCCCATGTGCGTCTCGCTTCCGTGCGGAGGTGGCTGGACGTGCCAGCCTAGGCAGCGCACCCGCGAGCCGGCTGGGAGGGTGCTCGACGTGCGCCATGCTCCGGCGTGTCGAGCAGAGCCCGCCGGTGGGCGCCCGGACGTGCACCGGTGCTCTAGGCCTCGAGGGCCTCCGCGCACGCCGCCAGCGCGGACTGGAGCCCGGCGACCTGTTCGCTCGAGAGTCCGCCGATCATGCGCGACTCGATCGCGCCGACGACGTCCGCCGCTCGCGCGAGCATCTCGGCGCCCGCCGGGGTCAGCTTCGTCGGCAGCGCCCGCCCCGTCGGCGCGCGCTCGGCGCGAACGATCAGCCCTCGGTGCTCGAGCGCGACCAGCAGCGCGTTCATCGTCTGCCGGGTGACGAAGGCGCCCCTCGCCAGCTCGGAGTTGGAGGCGCCCGGTGTGCGGCTCAGCAGCTCGAGGCAGACGTACTGCGGCGTGGTGAGGCCGAGTGGGCGGAGCTCGCCGTCCATGCGGGCGCGGAGCAGGGACTGCACGTGCTTCAACCGGTACCCCACTAGGGCGCCGAGGTCGGGCTGCTCGAGGGCCATGTCAGTAGCCTGTCATACGGTGATCGGTGTCAGGCTCCTGACATACAGGATGCCCCGAGGAACAGGAGAACCCCATGGCCATCACCGGTCCCGACTTCATCGCCCTGCAGGTCCGCGACCTGGAGCGGTCCGCGACGTTCTACGAGTCCGCCCTCGGGCTGCGCCGCGCTCCGGCCGCGCCCGGCGGCGCGGTCGTGTTCGCCACCGTGCCGGTGCCGTTCGCGGTGCGCGAGCCGCTGCCGGGCGTCGACCTCGACGACGGACGCCCCGGCAACGGCGTCGCACTCTGGCTGGCCGGCCAGGAGGTGCAGTCGCTCCACGACGACCTCGCCGCCGCGGGCACGCCGATCGTGCGTGCGCCCGAGCCGACGCCGTTCGGGCTGGCGTTCACGTTCCAGGACCCGGACGGCTACGCCGTCACCGTGCACGAGCGGGCCTGAGCCCGCCGGGACCTACGCGTCGGCCGCGGCGCGCTCCAGGATGAGCTCGCGCACGCGCGCGGCATCCGCCTGGCCACGCATGGCCTTCATGACCGCGCCGATGATCGCGCCGGCGGCCTGCACCTTGCCGTCGCGGATCTTCGCGAGCACGTCGGGCTGGGCGGCGAGCGCCTCGTCGATGGCCGCGATGAGCGGACCGTCGTCGGAGACGACCGCCAGCCCGCGCGCATCGACGACCTCCTGGGGCGAGCCCTCGCCCGCGACGACGCCCTCGAGCACCTGACGCGCCAAGCGGTCGGTGAGCGTGCCGGCGTCGACCAGGGCGGCCAGCTCGGCCACCTGGGCAGGCGTCACGAGGCTCGCAGCGTCGGTGTCGGCGGCGTTCGCGAGGCGGGTGACCTCACCGGTCCACCACTTGCGGGCGGCGGCCGGCGTCGCGCCCGCGCCGATGGTCTCGGCGACCTCGTTCAGCAGGCCGCCGTTGGCGACGTCCTGGAACTCGAGGTCGGTGAAGCCCCACTCGGCCTTCAGGCGCCGCCGCCGCGCGGCGGGCGCCTCGGGCAGCGCGGCGCGAAGCTCCTCGACCAGCTCGGCTGCCGGCACGACCGGCAGCAGGTCGGGCTCGGGGAAGTACCGGTAGTCGTCGGCGTCGGACTTCGGCCGGCCCGGGCTCGTGGTGCCGGTGTCCTCGTGCCAGTGGCGGGTCTCCTGCGTGATGGAGCCGCCCTTCGCGAGGATCGCCGCCTGGCGCTGGATCTCGTAGCGCACGGCGCGCTCGATCGAACGGAACGAGTTCACGTTCTTGGTCTCGGTGCGGATGCCGAGCGCCTCCTGTCCGCGCGGGCGGAGGGACACGTTGGCGTCGCAGCGGAGGTTGCCCCGCTCCATGCGGGCCTCGGAGATGCCGAGCGAGAGCGCGATGTCGCGGATCGTCGACACGTACGCCCTCGCGACCTCCGGGGCATCCGCCTCGGCACCGAAGATGGGACGCGTCACGATCTCGACGAGCGGCACGCCGGCGCGGTTGTAGTCGACGAGCGAGTACTCGGCGCCCTGGATGCGGCCGGTGGCGCCGCCGACGTGGGTCAGCTTGCCGGCGTCCTCCTCCATGTGGGCGCGCTCGATCGGCACGCGGAAGACGCGGCCGTCGGAGATCTCGACCTCGACCTCGCCGTCGTGCGCGATCGGCTCGTCGTACTGCGAGATCTGGTAGTCCTTCGCGAGGTCGGGGTAGAAGTAGTTCTTCCGTGCGAAGCGGCTCGACTCCGCGATGCTGCAGCCGAGCGCGAGGCCCAGGCTGATCGACTTGCGCACCGCGTCGCCGTTCACGACCGGCAGCGAGCCCGGCAGGCCGAGGCAGACCGGCGAGACGAGCGTGTTCGGCTCGGCGTCGTGGTACGCGGCGTTCGCCGGGTTCGGCGCCGGCGAGAACATCTTCGTGCGGGTGTTGAGCTCGACGTGCACCTCGAGGCCGATGACCGGCTCGAAGAGCTCGAGTGCCTGGTCGAAGTCCATCAGTTCTGCGCGGGCCATCAGACGGCACCCTCCTCGGCGGCGGTCATCTCGGTGGGGGCGAGCGACGGTGCGCGGTCGAGCAGCGGCCCGCCCCACTCCGCCTCGAGCAGGCGCTCGAGCGCGCCACCGACGTTGTACAGGCGCGCGTCCTCGCGGGCCGGAGCCAGGAACTGGATGCCCACGGGCAGCCCGTCCTCGTCGGCGAGTCCCGACGGCAGTGAGATGCCCGGCACGCCGGCCAGGTTCGCCGGGATCGTCGCGACGTCGTTCAGGTACATCGACAGCGGGTCGTCGAGCTTCTCGCCGAGCTTGAACGCGGTGGTCGGCGCGGTCGGCGACGCGAGCACGTCCACCGAGGCGAACGCGGCGTCGAAGTCGCGCTGCACGAGCGTGCGCACCTTCTGCGCGCTGCCGTAGTACGCGTCGTAGTAGCCGGCGGAGAGCGCGTAGGTGCCGAGGATGATGCGGCGCTTGACCTCGGGGCCGAAGCCGGCCTCGCGGGTCGCGGCCATCACCTGCTCGACGGTGCCGCCGCCGGGCGGGGTGACCCGCAGGCCGAAGCGCACCGAGTCGAACTTCGCCAGGTTGCTCGACGCCTCGGCGGGCAGGATCAGGTAGTACGCGGCGATGGCGTACTCGAAGTGCGGGGCGCTCACCTCGACGATCTCGGCGCCGTTGCGCTCGAGCAGGGCCAGCGACTCGTGGAAGCGGGCGAGCACGCCGGGTTGGAAGCCCTGGCCGTCGAGTTCGCGGATGACGCCGATCTTCAGGCCCTGCACGTCGGCGTTGCGCACGGCGTCTGCCATCGACGGCCACGGGTCGGGGATCGAGGTGGAGTCGTGCGGGTCGTACCCGCCGATCACGTCGTGGAGCAGCGCGGCGTCGAGCACCGTGCGGGTCACCGGTCCGACCTGGTCGAGCGACGAGGCAAGCGCGATCGAGCCGTAGCGGCTCACGCCGCCGTAGGTCGGCTTCACGCCGACCGTGCCGGTCACGTGCGCAGGCTGGCGGATCGAGCCGCCCGTGTCACTGCCGAGCGCGAGCGGCGCCTCGAAGGCGGCGACGGCCGCGGCCGAGCCGCCGCCGGACCCGCCGGGGATGCGCTCGAGGTCCCACGGGTTGTACGTAGGGCCGTACGCGGAGTGCTCGGTCGAGGAGCCCATGGCGAACTCGTCCATGTTCGTCTTGCCGAGGGGGATCAGTCCGGCCTCGCGCACGCGTGCCACCGGGGTGGCGTCGTAGGGCGGGATCCAGCCCTCGAGGATGCGCGAGCCCGCGGTCGACGGCATGTCCTTCGTGACGAGCACGTCCTTGATGGCGATCGGCACGCCGGCCAGCGGCCCGAGCGGCTCGCCCGCGGCGCGGGCGCGGTCGACGCGCTCGGCATCGGCCAGTGCGGCATCCGCCGCCACGTGCAGGAAGGCGTGCACCGAGGAGTCGACCGCCTCGATGCGCTCGAGGTGGGCGCGGGTGGCGTCCACCGAGCTGGCCTCGCCGCTCGCGAGGGCGTCGGCGAGGGCGGCTGCCCCGAGACGGGTGAGGTCGGTGCTCACTGCTCCTCCCCCAGGATCGCGGAGACCTTGAAGCGCGAGCCGTCGTGCTCGGGCGCGCCCGAGACGGCCTCGGCCGGGGTGAGCGTCGGGCCGACGACGTCGTCGCGGAAGACGTTCTGCATCGGGATCGGGTGGCTGGTCGCCGGCACGTCCGGGGTCGCCACCTCGCTCACCTTCTCGACGGCCTGCATGATCTGGCCGAGTTCCTTCGTGAGGCTCGTCACCTCGTCGTCGGTGAGCGCGATGCGGGCGAGGTTCGCGAGGTGGGCGACCTGCTCCGCCGTGATGTCGGACATGCTGCTCCGTCGTGTCGGGGAGGGGGATGCGTCAGCGATTCTAGTCGGGCCGGGCGCCCGGATCAGTCCGCGGCGGCGGGCTCCACCGGGGGCAGGGCGTCGGGGCCCTCGGTCACCAGCACCGCGAACTGCGCGGCGTCGAGCACCCGTACGCCGAGCTCCTCCGCCTTGGCGAGCTTCGAACCCGCACCGGGGCCCGCGGCCACGAAGTCGGTCTTCTTCGAGACGCTCGACGCGGCCTTGCCACCGGCCGCGATGATGGCCTCCTTGGCCCCCTCGCGACTGAAGCCGTCGAGGGTGCCGGTGGCGACGACGGTGAGGCCCGCGAGCACGCCGCCGGCGGCGGCTGCGGCGCCGGGACCCGGATGCCCCGGGGTGGCGAACTGCACGCCTGCGGCCGTCCACCGGTCGACGATCTCGCGGTGCCAGTCGACGTCGAACCAGTCGAGCAGCGAGTCGGCGATGGTCGGGCCGACACCCTCGACCTCGGCGAGCTGCTCCCGGGTGGCCTCGCGCATCGCGTCGAGCGAGCCGAAGTGATCGGCGAGTGCGCGCGCGGCGACCGGGCCGACGTGGCGGATGTTGAGCGACACCAGCAGCCGCCAGAGCGGCTTGGTGCGGGCGCGGTCGAGCTCGTCGACGAGCCGCGTGGCCGCCTCGGAGGGCAGCAGCTCGCGATGGTCCTTGCGGATGCCCGCGGCCCGGCGCTCGGCAGGCGTCAGGTGCTCGGTGCCGGGCGGGTAGGCGGCCGCGCTCCATTTCTGGAACGGGGCGCGCCGGACCGGCTCGCCCGTGGCCTCGTCGACCTTCGGCTCGCCGGTCTCGGCGTCGCGGACGATCACCTCGATCGGCACCAGTTCCTCGACGGTCAGGTCGAACAGCCCGGCCTCGGTCACGAGCGGCGGCACCTCGGGCACCTCGGGCTGCGTGAGGGCGGCCGCGGTGACCTCGCCGAGCGCCTCGATGTCGAGCGCACCGCGCGACCCGATGTGCTCGACCCGGCCGCGCACCTGCGCCGGGCAGGCCCGCGCGTTCGGGCAGCGGAGGTCGATGTCGCCCTCCTTCATCGCGCGCAGCGTCGTGCCGCACTCGGGGCAGGCCTCGGGCATGTGCCACTCGACCTCGGTGCCGTCGCGCAGCTGCTCGACCGCCCCGAGGATCTCGGGGATGACGTCGCCCGCCTTGCGGAGCACCACGGTGTCGCCGATCAGCACGCCCTTGGCCTTCACGACGTCCTGGTTGTGCAGCGTCGCCTGCCGCACGGTGGAGCCTGCGACCTTCACCGGCTCCATGACCGCGTACGGCGTGGCGCGCCCGGTGCGACCGACGCCGACGACGATGTCGAGCAGCTTCGTGTGCACCTCCTCGGGCGGGTACTTGTAGGCGATCGCCCAGCGCGGTGCGCGGCTCGTCGCCCCGAGCTCGTCGTGCAGCGCGAGGTCGTCGACCTTCACGACGATGCCGTCGATCTCGTGCTCGACGTCGTGGCGGTGCTCGCCCCAGTGGTCGATGAACCCGGCGACGCCGTCGATCGCGTCGAACACGCGGGCGTAGGGCGAGACGGGCAGCCCCCACCCGGCGAGCAGGTCGTAGATCTCGGACTGCGCGGCCACGGGCGGCTCGTTCCACGCGCCGATGCCGTGCAGGTACAGCGCGAGGCGGCCGAGGCGGTCGCGCATGAGCCCGAGCTCGAACGCGTTCTTGTTCTCGCGGCGCTGGCGGAGGCTGCCCGCGGCGGTGTTGCGCGCGTTGGCGAATTCGGCGAACCGCGTGGGGATCTTCTCGGCCGGACGGCCCTTCGCGAGCTCTGCCGCCTCGTACTCGGCCTGCAGCTCGCGCTGGCGATCGTTCAGCGCCTCGAAGTCGGCGGTGCTGAGGAAGACCTCGCCACGCACCTCGAAGAACGCGGGGAACCCGTCGCCCGTGAGCCGCATGGGGATCGCGGGGATCAGCTCCACGTTCTCGGTGATGTCCTCGCCGACGCGGCCGTCGCCGCGCGTCGTCGCGGTCTCGAGCACGCCGTCGCGATACGCGAGGCTGATCGCGAGCCCGTCGATCTTCAGCTCCGTCAGCCAGCGCACCCCGCCGCCGGCCGCCGCATCCGCCTTCGCCGCCCACTCGCGGAACTCCTCGACCGAGAACACGTTGTCGAGGCTGAGCATGCGCTCGGCGTGCTCGTGCTCGGGGAACCCTGCAGCGACGACCGCGGCCCCGACCTGCTGCGTCGGACTGTCCTGCCCGGCGAGTTCGGGGAACGCGCGCTCGAGCGCCTCCAGCCGGTGGAACTCCTCGTCGTACTCCGCGTCGGAGAGCGGCGAATCGCCATCGGCGTAGTACGCCAGGCGCGCCCCCTCGATGCGCTCCGAGAGCCGGTCGGCCTCGGCCCGCGCCGCGTCGAAGTCCATCGCCTCGATGTCACCGGGAACACTGCTCGATGCCGTCTCGCTCACGTGGCAATCCTAGGGAAGACAGCCGACACCGCGAGGGCGCCGCATGCGGTCCGACGACCGGTCGAACGCGCGGGTCGATCGTCGGCTACACCCCGACCGGCACTGCACTGACGGTGCGGTCGATCGTGCACTGGCCGAGCACGCGCGTGCCGACGTAGACGACCGCGGTCTGGCCGGGCGCGACGCCGTCGAGCGGCGCGGCGGGCGTGATCACGAGCTCGTCGGCGGATGCGGCGGAGCCGGCCGAGACCTGGTCCGACGCCTCGCCCGAGGCATCCGTCTCGCGCGTCGCGACCCGTGCGACCGCGGGCACGGGGTCGGCGTGCGCGCGGATCTGCACGTCGCACGCGAACGCCTCGGTCGGGTCTGCCGGCGGTGCGCCCGCCCACGTGAAGCGCGAGCCGGCGATCTCGGCGATCGCGAGCGCCTCGCGCGGGCCCACCACGACCGTGCGCTCCTTCGGGCGCACGTCGAGCACGAACCGCGGCTTGCCGTCGGGCGCGGGCGTGCCGAGCCGCAGCCCGCGGCGCTGGCCGACCGTGAACGCGTGCGCGCCCTCGTGGCTGCCGACGACCTCGCCCGAGCGGTCGACGATGTCGCCCGGAGCGGTGCCGACGCGCTCGGCGAGCCAGGCGCTGGTGTCGCCGTCGGGAATGAAGCAGATGTCGTACGAGTCGGGCTTGCCCGCCACCGCGAGTCCGCGGCGGGCGGCCTCGGCGCGCACGAGGTCCTTCGAGGGCGTGTCGCCGAGCGGGAACATCGCGTGGGCGAGCTGGTCGGCCGTGAGCACGCCGAGCACGTAGGACTGGTCCTTGGCCTCCGCGCTGGCGCGGTGGAGCTCGCGCGACCCCGAGGCATCCGTCGTGATGCTCGCGTAGTGGCCCGTGCAGACCGCGTCGAAGCCGAGCGCCAGAGCCTTCTCGAGCAGCGCCGCGAACTTGATGCGCTCGTTGCAGCGCATGCACGGGTTCGGCGTGCGCCCGGCGGCGTACTCGGCGATGAAGTCGTCGACGACGTCGTCCTTGAAGCGCTCGGAGAAGTCCCAGACGTAGAACGGGATGCCGAGGAGGTCGGCGGCGCGGCGGGCGTCCATCGAGTCCTCGATGGTGCAGCAGCCGCGGCTGCCGGTGCGCAGGGTGCCGGGCATGCGGCTGAGCGCGAGGTGCACGCCGACCACCTCGTGGCCGGCCTCCACGGCGCGCGCGGCCGCGACGGCGCTGTCGACGCCGCCCGACATCGCTGCGAGGACCTTCATGGCCTCCAGTCTAGGAGCGGCCCCTGAACGGCCGCCCGACGCCCGCCCCGTGATGCACGCGCATGCGGAACTCCGGCGCGACACGCCGGTTGCGGGCACCGCAGGACGGCGTGTCGCGAACGGACTCCGCATCCGCGAACGGGCGCCCGCGAACGGGCGCGGGCGATGACCGGACACGGCCGGTCATGCGTACGCGAGGGACGCCCCGTCGTGCGTCGGCTTCTCGATCCGGAAGCGCCGCCGGAGGCCCGCGCGCTCGATCATCTCCATCCCTCTCAAGGCTGGGCTCAGCGGTCGAACGACGTGGCGCGCGCGGCGAGGCCGGCGCGGGCGGCGGCCTCGTACGCAGCGGGCAGCGCGGCGAGGAACGCGCCGACGTCGGCGTCGGTCGTCGTGCGGCCGAGCGTCACGCGCAGCGCGCCCCGGGAGTCGGCCTCGCTGCGGCCCATCGCGCGCAGCACGTGCGAGGGTTCCGCGACGCCGGCCTGGCACGCGGAGCCGGTCGACACGGCGACGCCCGCCATGTCGAGCAGGAACAGCAGCGAGTCGCCCTCGCAGCCGGGGAACGAGAAGTGCGCGTTGCCGGGCAGCCGGTCGACGGGGTCGCCGCTCGGCACGGCCTCGGGCACGGCCGCCACGACCCCGGCGACGAGCCGGTCGCGCAGCGCCGCCACCCGCGCCGCCTCGACCTCGAGCGAGTCCGACACGACGGACGCCGCCGCAGCGAACGCGACCGCGGCGGCGACGTCCTGGGTGCCGGAGCGGATGCGACGCTGCTGGCCGCCCCCGTGCAGCAGCGCCTCGATGCGCGCGGCGCGCGCCAGCACGAGCGCCCCCGCGCCCACCGGCCCCCCGATCTTGTGCGCCGACACGCTCATCGCGACCAGCCCGGCCCCCGTCGACCCGGAGGCCGCGCGCAGGTCGCGGAACGACAGCGGGACGTGCCCGTACGCCGCGATCGCGTCGACGTGCAGCGGCACCCCGGCCTCCGCGGCGAGCGCCGCCACCTCGGCGACCGGCTGGAGCGTGCCGACCTCGTTGTTCGCGGCGAGCATGGTCGCGAGCGCGATCGTCGCGGGCTCCCGCGCGAGCGCCCGGGCGAACGCGTCGACGTCGATGCGCCCGACCGCGTCGAGCGGGATCTCCTCGATCACCGCGCCCTCGTGCGCCTCGAGCCATTCGACGGTGTCGATCGTGGCGTGGTGCTCGCCCGCGGGCACCAGCACGCGCGGGCGTCGGATGCCGGCGTCGGCGTCGGCCGGGGCATCCGCCTGCCGTGCCCACCAGAGCCCCTTGATCGCGAGGTTCACGGCCTCGGTGCCGCCGCCGGTGAGCACCACCTCGATGGGGTCGCAGCCGAGCGTCGCGGCGATGCGCTCGCGCGCGCCCTCGAGCATGCGCTTCGCGTCCTGGCCGGCGGCGTGGATCGACGACGGGTTGCCGACGTGCCCCAGCGCCGCGGTCATCGCGGCCACCGCCTCGGGCACCATCGGTGTCGTCGCCGCGTGGTCGAGGTAGACGGTCACGCCCCTCACCTCCCGCGATCGGCCGACCGGGCACGCGCGTCGGAACACGCTTCCTCGCGAACTACTGTAGATCGCATGACGTCGGGCGATGCGCTGCGCGACCTCGGCGTTCGCGCGAGCGCCGAGGGCGGCGTGCTGCGCGTCTGGTCGCACTCGGCGACCTCGATGCGCTGCGAGGTGTTCGAGGCGTCGGATGCCACCTGGGCGATCGCCTCGCTCGAGATGGCCCGCGACGCCCACGGCGTCTGGTCGGCCGAGTCCCCCGAGCTGCGGCCCGGTCGCCTCTACGCACTGCGCGTCGACGGCCCGACCGGACCCAACCACGCCTTCGACCCGCGGCACCGGCTGCTCGATCCCTACGCCCGCGGGCTCGTGCGCGCCCCGGGCGACGGGTGGCGATCGGCGATCGTCGACGCGGGCTTCGACTGGGGCGATTCCGCGAAGCCGCGCGTGCCGCTGGACCACACGGTGCTCTACGAGACGCACGTGCGCGGATTCAGCCGGCGCAACCCCGACGTGCCGGCCCACCTGCGCGGCACGTACGCGGGCCTCGCACACGAGTCCTCGATCGCGTACCTGCAGGACCTCGGCGTCACGACGCTCGAGCTGCTGCCGGTGCACGCGTTCGTGCCCGAGCGGCGCCTGCTCGCCCAGGGCCTGACGAACTACTGGGGCTACAACACGCTCGGCTTCTTCGCCCCGCACGCCGCGTACGCCAGCCCCGCCGCGCAGGCGGCCGGACCCGCCGCGGTGCTGCGCGAGTTCCAGGGCATGGTGCGCCTGCTGCACGAGGCCGGGCTCGAGGTCGTGCTCGACGTCGTCTACAACCACACCGCCGAGGAGGGGCCGCACGGACCCGCGTACCACCTGCGCGGCATCGACAACGCCGGCTACTACCGGCAGGACGCCCACGGCGCCTACGTCGACACCACCGGCTGCGGCAACACGCTGTACTTCGGCGGCGCGGCGCCCGTGCGCCTGGTGCTCGACTCGATGCGGTACTGGGCCGGGGAGGTCGGCGTCGACGGCTTCCGCCTCGACCTCGCCGCCTCGCTCGGCCGCGGGCAGCACGGCGACTACTCCCCCGACCACCCGCTGCTGCGCGGCATGCTCGACGACCCGGTGATCGGCGCGTCGAAGCTCATCGCAGAGCCGTGGGACGTCGGCTGGGGCGGCTGGCAGACCGGCAACTTCCCGGCCGGGTTCAGCGAGTGGAACGACGGCTACCGCGATCGCATCCGCGACTTCTGGCTCGGCGACCTGCGCCGGCAGCGGCGGCGCGAGCCCGTCTCGGGCATCGGCACGATGGCGACGAGCGTGGCCGGGTCGGCGCACGCGTTCGCGGCCGACCGCGGACCGCTCGCGAGCGTGAACTTCATCACCGCGCACGACGGCTTCACCCTGGCCGACCTCGTCTCGTACGACGTCAAGCACAACCTCGGCAACGGCGAGGACAACCGCGACGGCACGAACGACAACCGCTCCTACAACCACGGCGTCGAGGGTCCGACCGATGACGCGGCGGTGCGCGCCGATCGGCAGCGCAGCATCCGCAACCTGCTGGGCACGCTGCTCCTCTCGGCGGGCGTGCCGATGCTGACCGCCGGCGACGAGCACGGACGCACGCAGCGCGGCAACAACAACGCCTACTGCCAGGACGGCGAGCTCACCTGGCTCGACTGGGAGCGCCAGCCGTGGGAGGACGATCTCCTGGCGGTGGCGCGTCACCTCATCCGACTGCGCCGCGAGAACCCCGCGCTGCGTCCCGACAAGTTCGGCCGCTTCGGCGAGACGACCCCGGGCGCGACGCAGATGGACTGGTACAACGCCCACGGCGAGCCCATGGCGGGCCACGAGTGGGACGACCCGAAGCGGCGCACCCTGCAGTACCTCGCCGCGTCGACCCCGCAGCACGAGCCGTTCAACCGGGTACTGCTCGTGTTCCACGGGCGCGACCGCGGCACGCGGGTGACGCTCCCGACGCACGCGGGAGTCTCCGGCTACACGCGCCTCTGGGACTCCAGCCGCGACACGCCGTCGCGACAGCTGAGCGAGCGGCGGCCCGGCGACGCGGTGCGGGTGCGGCCGGCGTCGATCCAGGTGTTCCGGGCGCACTGAGCCCCGATAGCGCGACGCACGAGGCACGAGAGGAAGCGGCGATGGCGAGACGAGCGGATGCCCCGGGGCGGGGCGGCACGCCCGCGACCGTCGCGCTCGACGCGGCCGGCATCGCCTACACCGCGCGCCCGTACGACCACGACCCGCGCACCCAGGCCTTCGGCCTGGAGGCGGCCGAGGCCCTGGGCGTCGAGCCCGAGCGGGTGTTCAAGACGCTGCTCGCCGACGTCGACGGGGAACTCGTCGTCGGCATCGTGCCCGTGTCGGGGCAGCTCGACCTCAAGGCGCTCGCCGCGGCCGTCGGCGGCAAGAAGGCGCGCATGGCGGATCCGGCCGCGGCCGAGCGGCGCACCGGCTACGTGGTCGGCGGCATCAGCCCGATCGGCCAGCGCACCCCGGCGCCGACCGTGCTCGACGAGACGGCCATCCTGTTCGAGACCGTCCTCGTCTCGGGCGGACGCCGCGGGTTCGACCTCGAGCTCGCCCCGGACGACCTGCTCGCCGTGACCGGCGCACGCTACGCCGCCATCGGCCGCGACTGAATCCACAGCCCGCATCTCGCACACCGCAGGGTGACGGCTACATTGTCCTGTGATGCAGCCGCAGCCGTCACCGCCCGCCACCCACAGTCGGTGGTTCCGCGACGACATCACCGGCCTGCGTGCGCTGGCGATCATCCCGGTGGTGGCGTTCCATGCCGGCGTGCCCGGCTTCGACGGCGGATTCATCGGCGTGGACGTGTTCTTCGTGATCTCCGGGTACCTGATCACGACGCTGCTCCTGCGCGAGGTGGACCGCCACGGGCGCATCCGGTTCGCGCACTTCTGGGCGCGACGGATCCGCCGGCTCGCACCGGCGTCGCTGGTGATGATCGTGGCGACCGTCGTGCTCGGATCGTTGGTGGTCTCGCCCATCGACCTGACCGCACTCGCCGGTCAGTCGCTCGCTGCTGCGACGTACACCGCGAACATCGTCTTCGCGCTCAGTCCCTCGGGATACTTCGCCGAGGGCCTCGGCGTCCCCAACCCGTTCCTGCACACGTGGTCGCTGGCCGTCGAGGAGCAGTTCTACCTGGTGTGGCCGATCGTGATCGCGGCAGCACTGCTGTTCTCCCGCGGACGGTCGATCCGGCGGCGACTGGGCATCCTGTTCGCAGTCGTCGCACTGGTCTCGTTCGCCGCATCAGTGCTTCTCACCCCTGCGCACCCGAGCGCATCGTTCTACCTCCTGCCGACGCGAGCGTGGGAGTTCGCGGTCGCGGGCCTGCTTGCCCTCGTGCCCGCCCGTGCCATCGGCCCCGCATGGATGCGCGCCTCGATGGCGGCGACCGGCCTGCTCGTCCTCGTCGCCTCGACCGTCGCGTTCAGCGAGCACCTGGACTTCCCGGGGTGGATCGCGGCGGTTCCGGTGTCGGCGACCCTCTTGGTGATCACCGGCGGCCGCGGGGCTCCGAGCCTGCCCTCGCGGTTGCTCTCGACGGCCCCGTTGCGCGTCATCGGTGAGCTCTCGTACTCGTGGTATCTGTGGCACTGGCCGTTCCTCGTGCTGATGACGGAGGCGTGGGGGGCCGAGCCGGTCGTTCGCGCTGCGGCCGTGGCGCTCTCGCTCGCGGTCGCGTACCTCAGCTACCGGTTCGTCGAGCGACCCGTGCGCTTCCATCCCCGCCTCAGCGCGTCGGTGGCCAGGACCTTCGCCGCCGGCATCGCCGCGACCCTCTGCGTGCTGCTGGTCTCCGGGTTCGCCTTCGTCTCCGGCGAACGGATCCGGGCTGACAACGCCGAGATCATCGCAGCGCGACACGCCGACCCGGAGGCACTGTGTGCGGACTCCGACACCTGCCGTCTCGGGGACCCGCTCGGCGACCGGACGATCCTGCTCTTCGGCGACTCGCACGCCGCTCACTGGGTCGAAGCCCTCGATGTGGCTGCCCGAGGCGAACGGATCGAACTCGTCGTGCGCTGGCGGGCGTCGTGTCCGGCCGTCGCGGTGCAGATCGTCTACTCGTGGGGGGACCTGGATCCCGGCTGCCAGGGCTTCCGCGACGACACAGACGCATTCATCCGCGCGCAGTCGCCAGACGCACTGCTGATCTCGCAATCGGAGGGCTACCTGGGACAGATCCTGGATGGCAGCGGCGCGGAGCTCTCGACCGCCGAACAGCTCGACAGCTGGTCCGCCGGCTACGAGGCCCTGCTCAGCGCGCACTCGGACCGGTCGGTTGGTGTCGTCCGCGACAACCCGCGCTTCGACCAGGACCCTACCGGCTGCCTCATCGTGCAGGGTGCCGACGCCTGCGAGGTGGAGCGAGTGACGGCGACCGCGCCGATCGCCGAACTCGGCGCGATCGCATCGGACACGCTGTCCACACATCCGGACGTCGTCGAGTTCTCATCGATCGACCTCATCTGCGACGCCTCGGCCTGCCCGGTCATCGAAGCGGGCCTGCCGATCTTCCGCGACACCAACCACCTCGCCCCGGCGTGGACCCTGACCCGGGTGCCGGAACTGCGCGCGCTCCTTCGTGAACTGGTCGCGAAGCGCTCGGAGGCCTCCTAGGGCAGCGCCACGAGCCCCATCTCGGCGGCGCTGAACAGCAGCTCGTGCCGAGGCACGACACGCACCGTGTAGCCGAAGTCCCCCGCGCGCTCGAGGACGACCGAACCGGTGTAAACACGCGCGCCGCCGGCGTCGATCGAGGGGTCGGGCTCCAGCTCGCACGTTCGCAGGTCGGAGAGGTCGTCGCCGTCGTGTACCCGCCCGTAGGCCACCTGCACCGCCACGTCGGCATCGGTGAGCCCGTCGAGGTCGACGTGCGCCCGCAGCCGCAGCTCATCGCCGACGTGCGGCACCGAGGCGAGGCCACCCGTCTCCACGTGGCGCACCCGAACCGACGGCCAGGCCGCGCGCACCTTCGCCTTCCACGCGGCGAGCTCCCGCGCCGCGCGGTGGTCGTCGGCATTCGCGACCGCGGCGAGCTCGGCCGCCGGGCGGTACAGCCGCTGCACGTACTCGCGCACCATGCGGTCGGCCGACAGCTCGGGCGAGAGCGTGGCGAGCGTGTGCCGCATCATGGCGACCCACGCCGCCGGCACGCCGTCGGCGTCCCGGTCGTAGAACTTCGGCGCGATGCGGTGCTCGATCAGGTCGTAGAAGGCGGATGCCTCGAGCCGGTCGCGCTCGGCCGCATCGCCCGCCGCGTCGGCCGTCGGGATCGCCCACCCGTTGTCGTCGTCGGCGTACTCGGCCCACCAGCCGTCGAGGATCGAGCAGTTCAGGGCGCCGTTCAGCGCGGCCTTCATGCCCGACGTGCCGCACGCCTCGAGCGGGCGCAGCGGGTTGTTCAGCCAGACGTCGCAGCCCGGGTAGAGCGTTCGCGCCATGCCGATGTCGTAGTCGGGCAGGAAGACGATGCGCTGGCGCACTGCGGGGTCGGACGCGAACCGCACGAGCTGCTGGATCAGCTGCTTGCCCTCGTCGTCGGCCGGATGCGACTTGCCGGCGACGACGATCTGCACGGGTCGCTCCGGGTGGGTGAGGATCGACGCGAGGCGCTCGGGGTCCTGCAGCATGAGCGTGAGCCGCTTGTAGGTGGGCACCCGGCGGGCGAACCCGATGGTCAGCACGTGCGGGTCGAGCACGCCGCCCGTCCACGGCGGCGCGATGGCGCCGGGATGGCTCGCCGACCACGACGCCGCGACGCGGCGACGCGCGTCGGCCACGAGCTGCTCGCGCATCGCCTGCTTGACCTCCCACAACTCGGCGTCCGACACGACGTCGGACGCCCAGTCGGCCGCGGTGGTGTCCGCGGTGCCGAAGCGGGTCTCGGCGAGCGCCGTGAGCGCGGGGTCGGTCCAGGTCGGCGCGTGCACGCCGTTGGTCACCGAGTCGATGGGCACGTCGCGGGCGTCGAAGCCCGCCCAGAGCTCGTTGAACATGCGTCGGCTGACCTCGCCGTGCAGCTTCGAGACGCCGTTGGCGCGCTGGCCGAGGCGCAGGCCCATCACCGCCATGTTGAACGCGTGCGAGCCCGGGTCGGCCTCCGCCCCGAGCGCGAGCACGTCGGCCGTGCGCACGCCGGGCAGCAGCGACGGCGTCAGGTACCGCTCGACGAGCCCGCGATCGAACCGGTCGATGCCCGCGGGCACCGGCGTGTGCGTGGTGAACACGGTGCCGGCGCGCACGGCCTGCAGCGCCTCGGCGAAGGTCAGGCCCTCGCCGATCAGGTCGGAGATGCGCTCGAGGCCCAGGAAGCCCGCGTGCCCCTCGTTCGTGTGGAAGACGTCGGGCTCGTCGTGGCCGCCGAGCTCGACCCACCTCCGGAGGGCGCGCACGCCGCCGATGCCGAGCAGGAGCTCCTGCAGCAGCCGGTGCTCGCCCCCACCGCCGTAGAGCCGGTCGGTGACGCCGCGCAGGTCGTCGTCGTTGTCGGGGATGTCGGTGTCCAGCAGCAGGAGGGTCACCCGGCCGACCGCGGCCTGCCAGATGCGGGCGTGCAGCGTGCGCCCGTCGGGCATCGCGAGCCGCACCCGCTCGGGCGTGCCGTCATGCCCGCGCAGCACCGTGAGCGGCAGCCCGTCGGGGTCGAGCACGGGGTAGCGCTCCTGCTGCCAGCCGTCGGGCGAGATCGACTGGGAGAAGTACCCGGCCCGGTAGAACAGCCCCACCGCGGTCAGCGGCACGCCCAGGTCGCTGGCGCTCTTCAGGTGGTCGCCCGCGAGGATGCCGAGGCCGCCGGAGTACTGCGGCAGCGCCGCGGCGATGCCGAACTCGGGCGAGAAGTAGGCGATGCGTCGCGGCGTCGCACCCTCGAGCCCCTGGTACCAACGCGGCTCGCCCAGGTAGGCGTGCAGGTCGGTGCGGAGCGACTCGGCCCAGGTCACGAAGCCGTCGTCGGCGGCGAGCTCCTCGAGCCGCTCCGGCGCCACCTCGCCCAGCAGCGCGACGGGGTCGTGCCCGGTCGACGCCCACGCGTGCGGCGACACGTGCTCGAACAGCCGGCGGGTCGGCACGTGCCACGACCAGCGCAGGTTGGCTGCGAGCTCCTCGAGCGCGGAGAGGCGCTCCGGGACGACGGGACGGACGGTGAATCGACGGATCGCTCGCACGGGCCAACTGTATGCGCGGAACATGTCGGACGCGTGAACGCAATCCCCCGACACGGGGCCCCCGACGCGATACGGTCGGAACGTGACCTCCCCCTCGACGACGACGGTCGGCCGGATCCCGGTGGGCCGCCTCACGCCCGCATCCCTCGAGCCCGAGCTGCGACCGAAGGCGTTCGACGGCGAGGTCGTGCCGTTCCGCGCCACCGTGTTCCGCGAGGGGCACGACGCCGTCGGCGCCATGCTGCACCTGACGAACCCGTCCGGCGAGACCGCGGACCATCGGATGCACCTGATGGGGCCGGGCCTCGACCGCTGGGAGGCCGACGCACTGGTCGACGAGGTCGGCGACTGGCGCTGGAGCGTCACCGGGTTCGGCGACGAGTTCGAGACGTGGGTGCACGACGCGGGCATCAAGGTCCCGGCGGGCATCGACGTCGAGCTGATGTTCGAGATCGGCGCGCGGCTGCTCCAGAAGGCGTCGCTGCAGATGATCCGCCCCCAGCCGTCCCGGCGCCGGCTCGCGGCATCCGCCCGCCTGCTCCGCAACCGCGCGAAGCCGGTCGACGTGCGCGCCGCCGTCATCGACGACGCCGCGCTGCACTCGGAGTTCCACCTGCGGCCCTACGCCACCCTGTCGTCGACCTCACCGGAGCACGTGCTGCACGTCGAGCGCCGCGCCGCGGGCGTCGGTTCCTGGTACGAGTTCTTCCCCCGTTCCGAGGGTGCCCGGCAGTACAAGAACGGGCGCTGGAAGAGCGGCAACTTCCGCACCGCGCAGCACCGCCTCGTCGAGGTCGCCCGGATGGGGTTCGACGTCGTGTACCTCCCGCCGATCCACCCGATCGGCCGGGCCTTCCGCAAGGGCCCGAACAACACCCTCGATGCGGGCCCCGACGACCCCGGCTCGCCCTGGGCCATCGGCGCCCCCGAGGGCGGCCACGACGCGATCCACCCCGACCTCGGGCAGCTGCGGGACTTCCGGGCGTTCGTGCGGCGGGCCGACGGCCTCGGCCTCGAGATCGCGATGGACTTCGCCCTGCAGGCCTCGCCCGACCACCCGTGGGTCACCGAGCACCCCGAGTGGTTCACGACGCTGCCCGACGGCACGATCGCGTACGCCGAGAACCCGCCCAAGAAGTACCAGGACATCTACCCGATCAACTTCGACAACGATCCCGAGGGCATCCGGCAGGAGGCGCTCCGGGTGCTGCGGCACTGGATCGCGCAGGGCATCCGCATCTTCCGCGTCGACAACCCGCACACCAAGCCGCTGGCGTTCTGGCAGTGGATCATCGGCGAGGTGAACGCCGAGCATCCCGACGTGGTCTTCCTCGCCGAGGCGTTCACGCGCCCCGCCATGATGCGCGCGCTCGCCGCGGTCGGGTTCCAGCAGTCGTACTCGTACTTCACGTGGCGCAACAGCAAGGAGGAGCTCGAGGAGTTCCTCACCAGCGTCTCGCAGGAGACCGCCGACTACATGCGGCCGAACCTGTTCGTGAACACCCCCGACATCCTCACCGAGTACCTCCAGTTCGGCGGCCCGGCCGCGTTCACGGTGCGCGCGTCGATCGCCGCGACCGCGGCGCCCCTGTGGGGCGTCTACTCCGGGTTCGAGCTGTTCGAGTCGGTCGCCCGCCCCGGCGCCGAGGAGGCGATCGACAACGAGAAGTACGAGTACCGGCCGCGCGACTTCGCCGCGGCCGAGGCCGAGGGGCGATCGCTCGCGCTGTACCTCGGCATCCTGAACCGCATCCGCGCCGAGCACCCCGCACTCGGGCAGCTCCGCAACATCCGGTTCCACGCCACCGAGGACCCGGCGATCCTCGCCTACAGCAAGCACCTCGACGGCGCGTTCACGCCGTCCGGCGAGCCCGACACCATCCTCGTCATCGCGAACGTCGACCCGCATTCGGTTCGCGAGACGACCGTGCACGTCGACGTCACCGCGTTCGGCCTGCCCGCGGGCACGCGGTTCACGGTCGACGAGCTCGTCAGCGGCGAGACCTGGGAGTGGGGGGCGTCGAACTACGTGCGGCTCGACGCGTTCACGCGGCCCGTGCACATCCTGCACGTCAGAGGAGCGATCGATGCCTGAGACCCGAGACTCCGCCGCCATGCCGGCGCGACCCGCCGACCACATCCTGGCAGCGGTCGGCGAGGGCCGCTACCACGACCCGCACGCCGTGCTCGGCCAGCATCCGGTCGAGCGCCCGGGCGAGCCGGCCCGCACCGTGATCCGCACCCGACGCCCGCTCGCCCGCGACGTCGACGCGGTGCTCGAGGACGGCCGTCTGCCCCTCGAGCACGTCGGCTGGGGCATCTGGCAGGGCGTGGGCGACTTCACGCCGCAGGACTACCGCATCGAGGCGCGCTACGAGGACGGCACCGAGTGGGAGGCCGACGATCCCTACCGCTTCGCGCCGTCGATCGGCGAGCTCGACCTGCACCTCATCGGCGAGGGCCGGCACGAGGAGCTGTGGCGCGTGCTCGGCGCCCACTACCGCGACCACTGGGGAATCGGCACCCCCGTGAGCGGCACCTCGTTCTCGGTGTGGGCGCCGCACGCGCGCGCCGTGCGGGTCGTGGGCAGCTTCAACAACTGGGACGGCACCGCCCACGCCATGCGCAACATGGGCGGCAACGGCGTCTGGGAGCTGTTCGTGCCCGGCGTCGAGCCCGGCGCGCAGTACAAGTTCGAGCTGCACACCCGCTCGGGCGACTGGGTCACCCGCGCCGACCCGATGGCGCGCGCCGCCGAGACGCCGCCGTCCACGGCGTCGGCGGTCACCACGACGACGTACGAGTGGACGGACGACGCGTGGATGGACCGCCGGCGCGCCACCGATCCGCACGACGGCCCCATGAGCGTGTACGAGCTGCACCTCGGCTCGTGGCGGCAGGGCCTCGGGTACCGCGCCGCCGCGGACGAGCTCATCGACTACGTCACGGCCCTGGGCTACACCCACGTGGAGTTTCTGCCCCTGGCGGAGCATCCGTTCGGCGGCTCCTGGGGCTACCAGGTCACGGGCTACTTCGCGCCGACGGCGCGCTTCGGCTACCCCGACGACCTGCGGTACCTGATCGACCGGCTCCACGGCGCCGGCATCGGCGTGATCATGGACTGGGTGCCCGGGCACTTCCCCAAGGACGAGTGGGCGCTCGCCCGCTTCGACGGCGAGGCGCTCTACGAGCACCCCGACCCCCGCCGCGGCGAGCACAAGGACTGGGGCACGCTGATCTTCGACTACGGGAACCCCCGGGTGAAGAACTTCCTGGTCGCCAACGCCCTGTACTGGCTCGAGGAGTTCCACGTCGACGGCCTGCGCGTCGACGCCGTCGCGTCGATGCTCTACCTCGACTACTCGCGTGAGGAGGGCGAGTGGGTGCCGAACGAGCACGGCGGGCGCGAGAACCTCGAGGCGATCGCGTTCCTGCAGGAGGTCACCGCGACCGCGTACAAGCGCAACCCCGGCACCGTGGTCATCGCCGAGGAGTCGACGAACTGGCCGGGCGTCACCCGCCCCACGTCGTCGGGGGGCCTCGGCTTCGGGTTCAAGTGGAACATGGGCTGGATGCACGACACGCTCGGGTACATCCGCGAGGACCCGATGTACCGCTCGTACCACCACAACGAGATCACGTTCTCGTTCGTGTACGCGTTCAGCGAGAACTTCATGCTGCCGATCAGCCACGACGAGGTCGTGCACGGCAAGGGGTCGCTGCTGAACAAGATGCCGGGCGACCACTGGCAGAAGCTCGCCAACCTGCGCGCCTACCTCGCCTACATGTGGGCGCACCCGGGCAAGCAGCTGCTCTTCATGGGCCAGGAGTTCGGCCAGCTGTCGGAGTGGAGCGAGGAGCGCAGCCTCGACTGGTGGATGCTCGAGCAGCCGAGCCACCGGTCGCTGTTCGACCTCGTCGGGCGGCTGAACCGCCTCTACCGCGAGTCGCCGTCGCTCTGGGAGCTCGACAACGACGCCTCGGGGTTCGAATGGGTCGACGGCGGGTCGGCGGAGACGAACGTCGTCGCGTTCCTGCGCTACGACCGCGAACGCCGGCCGCTGCTGTGCGTGGCGAACTTCGCGGGCGTGCCGCACACCGGCCAGCGCTTCGGCCTGCCCTTCGCGGGGCGCTGGGTCGAGGTGCTGAACACGGATGCCGCCGAGTACGGCGGGTCGGGCGTCGGCAACCTGGGCGGGGCGGATGCCCGCGACGAGCCGTTCGCCGGACGACCGGCGTCGATCGACCTGACGCTGCCGCCGCTCGGCGTGCTCTGGCTGCGGCCGGAGGGCTGATCGGCGCGCCGGCTAGTAGAGCAGGGAGGCGAGCCGGCGCCGTGCAGTGCCGACGCGCGGGTCGTCGATGCCGACGACCTCGAACAGGTCGAGCAGGCGCTCGCGCACGCGGTCGCGGCCCGGCTGGTCGAGCTTCGGGAACAGCACGAGCAGGCGGTCGAAGGCGTCCTCGACGTGGCCGCCCGAGCAGTCGAGGTCGGCCACCGCGAGCTGGGCGTCGACGTCGTCCGGGGCGGAGGCGGCGGCCTGGCGGATCTCGTCGATCCCCCGGCCCTGCAGCCGCGCGAGCAGGCTGACCTGCGCGAGGCCGGCCTTCGCGAGGGTGTCCGACGGCTGCTTCGCCAGCGCCGTGCGGTACGCCGCGGCCGCCGCGTCGTAGTCGCCGCGCTCGATCGCGTCGTACGCCTCCTGGTGGTGCTCGGGCAGCGGCTCCTCGACCGGCTCGTCCGCGTCGCCCTCGGGGGCGTCACCGACGTCGATGCGGCCGTTCACGCCGTTCTGGGCGGCGAGCTGCAGGAGCTGCTCGAACACGTCGCGCACGACCTGCTCGGGCTGGGCGCCGGTGAACAGCGGCACCGGCTGGCCGCCGACCACGGCCGCGACCGTCGGGATCGACTGCGCCTGGAACGCCTGGGCGAGCTGCGGGTTCGCGTCCACGTCCACGCGCGCCAGCACGAGGCGACCGGCGTACTCGGTGACGAGCTTCTCGAGGACGGGGGTGAGCTGCTTGCACGGCTCGCACCACTCGGCCCAGAGGTCGACGATGACCGGCACGCGCCGGGAGAGCTCGACGACCTGGCCGAACGACTGGTCGGTCGCGTCGACGAGCAGCGACGGCGCAGCCGCGCCGCCCGACGGAGCCGCACCGGCGCCCGCCGGGGGCGCCGGTGGCGCGGAGCGGCGCGACGCGAGGGACGACAGGTCCACCGCTCCGCGCATCGACGACGGGTCGGGCATGGGCGTGTTCGTCACTTGACCTCCGACGCGTTGACCAGGCTCTCGGACCAGCCGAGCAGCGTGATGGTGCCGTCCGAGCCGACACCGGGGACGTAGAACAGGAGCTGGAGCGACACCGTGCGCTGCACGCCCTTGGCGCTCTTCTCGTCGAATCCGGACAGCGCCGCGCCGGGCGAGCCCTCCTCGAACCCGATGGTGCCGCCGTCGTTGGGGGTCACCTTCTCGCGCTGCTCGATCTCGACCGTCACGAGGGCGCCGGAGTCGTTCGTGGCGAGCGCGACGGTCGGGCCGTCGCCGACCTCGTTCGCGAAGTCGATGTCCGCCGTCTCCGGCAGGCTCTCCGCGATCGCCTTCTGGCCGGCGACGCCGAGCTGCTCGCGCAGCACGTCGCCCTCCTCGGTGAACAGCGGCGCGAACTCGCTGTCCTCGCCCTTCAGCAGGACGTCGGCGTACGCGGCCGCGACCTCGCCGGGCGGCAGGAGCAGGCCCTTGAACTCCGGCGAGATGATCGGGGCGCCGAGGCTCGCCGGGGCCACCGGGGGCACCTGCGCGTCGGGAGCGAGCGCCATCTCGTAGACGATGCGGTAGTTCTCGCGCGGCGACTCCTGCTGGAGCACGAGCGCGGTCGGCGCCTCGGTCGGGTCGTCCTCGTTCTGGGCGACGACCATGACCACGCGCGGCCAGGCACTCGCCTGCTGCGGGAGGATGAGCGTGAGCGGGGCGGCGCGGATGGCCGTCGGCGCCGGGTGGTCCTCGAGCGACGAGCGGATCGCGTAGTTCGCCTCGCGCGCATCGAACGCCGGACCGGCGAAGCGCTCCGCCAGCAGCTTCTCGTCGCGATCGGCGTCGGCGTCGCCCGCGAGCACCGCGATCCTGCGCATGATGCGCTCCATCTGCGGCACCGTGACGGCGGGCGGGGTGACCTCCTGGACGACCGGCTCGCCGTCCTCGCCGTCGGCGGTCGCGGTCGGCTCCGCCGTCGGGGTCGACGTCGCCATCGCCTGGAAGTCGGGCCAGTAGTCGGCCGAGCAGCCGGTCAGGGCGAGCGCCGAGATCGCCACGACCGGCACCACCGCGATGCGCGAGCGGCCGATCGCGCGGCGGCCGCCGCGGCCGATCTGGCGGCTCGTCGGCCGGGGCGCGCTCGGCAGCTTCCGCGACGAGCGCGTGACGTTGCGCCGCGGTCCGCGACCGCGCCGGTGGCCGCGGATGCCGGAGATCAGCAGCAGCAGGCCCGCGACGAACAGCAGCGCCCCGCCGGCGATGAGCGGCCCGGCCCACGGCGTCGAGTTGTCGAGCGGCCACGACATGCCGATGCGGTTCGGCGCCTGCTCGGTGCCGTCGGACGCGAGCAGCACCGTGATGCCCTCGGGGAGGTCGACGGTCGTGCGGAGCACGTTCTCGGCCGCGAACTGGTCGAGCCACAGGTCGGAACCGGACGGGCTGCCCGAGGCATCCGGGTTCTCCTCCTCGGCCTCGTCGGACGCCGCGTCGCCGGAGTCGTCGGCGGGCGCGTCGGGATCTGCCTCGGGGGCGGGCGCGGTGCCGGGCTCCGCCGCCGGGGTGATGAGCGACGACGTCAGCGCGTCCTCCTCAGCGTCGTAGCCGATGCTCGTGTAGGCGGTGTCCCCGATCCACGCCATGACGTCTGCGGTGCGCCCGTAGGCGAGGAACACCTCCGGTGACCCGCTCACCGTGAAGGTCTGCTGCCCGGCGTAGGCGGCCAGCGCCTCGGGCTCGACGACCATGTAGGTCGTCGCGTTCTCGACGGTGACCTCGCGCGCGACGGCGTCGGGTTCGAGCAGGATGGTGCGCTGCGCGATGCCGGCGCCGATCATCAGCGCGGCACCGATGAACGCCACCAGCGCGAGTACGAAGCGCAACGAGTCTCCTTCGGGTCGGGGAGTCGGACGCCCGTCCGCGTGCGGTGCGAGGGACCGGTTCGGGCACCGATGCGACCGCCGGTCGCGAGCGACACAACGTTCCACGATATCGGCCGAGACTGGGAGTTGGCCAACCGGCCCCTGTGCACATGGGGTGGGGAACGGGGAGGCCGCTGCGGGTACAATCGGACGGGCCCGCCGCCACCCCCTGTTCGCGGGCCATCACCCCCCAGCCCCCGGAGGAGACATGGTCGAGGAGACCGAATTCACGCAGGTGTTCCGCGGATACGACAAGGACGAGGTCGACAAGGCACTCGTCGACCTGCGTCGGGAACTCCTCAACGCCAACACCCAGCTCGCCGAGCAGGGCAAGGAGGTCAAGCGCCTCGTCGCCCGCATCGACGACCTGAACGCCGAGCTCGAGGAGGTCGGCAACCCCACGTTCTCCGGCCTCGGCACGAAGCTCGAGAACACCCTGCGGGTGGCCGAGGAGCAGTCCACCCGGCTCATCGCCCAGGCCGACATCGACGCCGAGAAGCTGCGCCGCGCCGCCGACGACGAGGTGGCGCTGCAGCGCGCGGACGCCCAGGAGTTCGCCGAGCGCACCGTCTCCGAGGCGCGCGCCCAGGCGACCCGCATGCTCGAGAACGCCCGTGCCGAGGCCGACGACATGGTCGCCCGCGCGCACGAGCAGAGCGAGCAGCTCCGCCAGGACGCGGCACGCGACGCGGCCGCGATCCGCGGCGCGATCGCCACCGAGGCCGCCGAGCTGCGCACGACCGCGAAGCGCGAGTCCGACGCCATGCGCTCCGAGGCCGAGCGCGAGGCCGCGCGCGTCCTCGTCGAGGCGAACACCGAGGCCGAGGAGGCGCGTCGCACCGCCGAGGGCCTCGCCGACGAGACCGAGCAGACGCGCGCCGAGGTCGCGATCGAGCTCGACCGCGCCCGGGCCGAGCTCGCCAAGGAGACCGAGCAGGCACGCCTCGACCTGGCGAAGGAGACCGAGCAGGCACGTCTCGACATCGAGCGCGAGACCAAGGAGTCGCGCGCCGGCATCGAGGCCGAGGCCGAGGAGTCCCGCGCCGCGCTCGTGCACGAGCTCGACCAGGCCCGCACCGACCTCCAGCGCGAGATCGACGCGGCCCGCGCCGGAATCGAGCAGGAGCGCGAGCAGGTGCAGGTCGACCTCGAGCGCGAGGCCGAGACCGCCAAGCTGAAGCTCGAGCACGAGCTCGACCGCATCCGCGCCCGTCACGAGGCCGGGCTCGACCAGACCCGCGCCGACCTCGCCCTCGAGCACGACCAGGCCCGGGCCGACTTCGAGGCGGAGGCCGAGAGCGCCCGCATCGAGCTCGACAACCAGCTCGCCGCGATGCGCAAGAAGACGACCCACGAGGTCACCCGCATGCGCCGAGAGATCGAGCAGGCCCGCACCGACCTCGACGCCGAGCTCACCGCGAAGCGCGACGACGCCGAGCAGGAGCTGCTCGCCGCGCACCGCCAGGCCGTCGCCGAGACGCAGAAGTTCCTCGACGACGCGAACGCCGAGCTGGCCGAGGCCGTCGCCCGCACCGCCGAGAGCCGCGCCGAGAACGAGCGCCTCGAGGCGGAGCTGCGCTCCGACATCCTGAAGTCCCGCGAGCGGGCCGACGAGGAGGCGCGCGAGCGCATCGCCGCGGCCAACGAGCAGGCGCGCAAGATGATCTCCGAGGCCGACGAGCGCACCCGCGCCCTCGTCGCCGACGCCGAGGACCGCCTCTCGCAGATTAGGATCGAGCGTGACGCGGTCGCGGGGTACTTCGAGAGCCTCCGCGGCGTGCTGACCCAGGCAGAGCAGGTGGCCGCCAACTCCTCGAAGTAGGCGGCAGGAGGGCGGACCTCGCGCATCGTGAAGATCCAGAACGCGTTCCGCCTCGGCCTGATCGGCACCCTCGGTGTCGGTCTGGGCCTCCTGATCATCTTCTCGATCGTCAGCCTCTCGACGATCATCACCTACGTGGGTGCCGCGCTGTTCCTGGCACTGGGCCTCGACCCCGTGGTCACGTGGCTGGAACGGCGCGGCTTCCCGCGATGGGCTGCCATCCTCACCGTGATGGCAGCCGTCGTGGCGCTCGTGACGGGCCTGGTGCTCGCGGTGGTGCCGATCATCGTGAACGAGGTCGGGCAGCTCATCGACCAGATCCCGGGCATCGTGCGCCGGCTCGAGTCGGGCGAGCTGGTCGACTCGATCGCCCAGCAACTCCCCTGGCTGCGGGTCGACGACATCTTCCAGGCCGTGTCCGACGCGGCCATCGACCTGGTCAACGACCCGGAGAGCGTCGCCGAGCTCGCCGGAGGCGTGCTCGCGGTGGCGATCACGATCGGCGCCGGCATCTTCGGCGGCGTGATCGTGCTGATCCTCACGCTCTACTTCACGGCCTCCCTCAACGCGATGAAGCGCGCGACCTACCAGCTGGTCCCCGCCTCGCGCCGGGCCCGCTTCGCCGACCTGACCGAGCAGATCACCCAGTCGGTCGGCCGGTTCGTCGTCGGCCAGGTGACGCTCGCCTCGATCAACGGCGTGGCGAGCTTCATCTTCCTGTCGATCATCCAGGCGCCGTTCCCCGCGGTGCTCGCGTTCATGGCGTTCGTGCTGTCGCTGATCCCCCTCGTGGGCACGCTGACGGGCTCGGTGATCATCGTGCTGGTCTGCCTCATCCCCGGCATCGGGTCGCCGCTGACGGCCCTCGTGGCGGCCATCTACTACGTCGTCTACATGCAGGTCGAGGCGTACGTGCTGAGCCCGAACATCATGAACCGGGCCGTGCAGGTGCCGGGCGCGCTCGTGGTGGTCGCGGCCCTCGCCGGCGGTTCGCTGCTCGGCGTGCTCGGCGCGCTCATCGCGATCCCCGTGGCCGCGTCGATCCTGCTGATCATCAAGCAGGTCGTGATCCCGCGCCAGAACGAACGCTGAGCACGATCGCGCCCGGCGACGCCGGGACCCGGCTCCCGCCTCAGCCCGTCCAGCGCGTCGGCAACGGCCGGGCCACCGACGGGGCCACGACCCGCACGATCTCGTCGAGCACGCGCCGGGTCTGCGTCTCCCCCACCCACAGGTGACGGCCGTCCTCGACGGGCACGAGCTCCAGGTGCGGCACGAGCGAGAACCGCATCCGCGCCTCGTCGGGCTGCAGGAAGTCGTCGTGCTCCGGGATCAGCGCGACGATGCGCCGATCGTCCCCGGCCCAGGCCGTGAGTTCCTCGTCGTCGGTGCGGTGCAGGGGCGGCGAGAGGAGGATCAGCCCCTCCACGTCGTGCGCGCGGCCGTACTTCAGTGCGAGCTCGGTGCCGAACGACCAGCCGACCAGCCATGGGTGGGGCAGGCCGCGCTCGGCGACGAACGCCATGGCGGCGTCGACGTCGTGCCGCTCGGCCTCGCCGTGGTCGAACGCACCGTCGCTGCGGCCCCGCGGCGACTCGGTGCCCCGCGTGTTGAAGCGCAGCACGGCGACGTTCGCCAGTGCGGGCAGGCGCGCGGCCGCCTTGCGCAGGATGTGCGAGTCCATGAACCCGCCTGCGGTGGGCAGCGGATGCAGCGTGACGAGCGTCGCCACGGGCTCGCCGTGCTCGGGCATCGCCAGCTCGCCGACCAGCGTCAGGCCGTCGGCCGTGCGCAGATCGACCTCCTCACGTTCGGCGGGGAGCTCGACCCCGGCCCGGATCTCGATGCCCGCGGCATCCGTCGTCATGCCTTCATCCTCCAACAGTGCACGTGCCAGTGCCGCCTCCCCGCGAGGTCGGCCGCGTCGCCGAGCACGCCGTCCGCGCGCCAGGCGACGACGTGGGCGACCCCCGGCTCCACCACGAGGCCGCAGCCGGGGCAGACGTACTCCTTGACGGCCTGCGCTTCCGACACCGGCTGTACGTACCAGCTGCCGTCACGGCGCTGCTCGGTGCGCTTCCAGCCCGCGCGCAGCCGGTCGACGTCGAGCGGCTCGGCGTCCTCGGCGCGGTCGCGACGGCTGCCGCGGCGGCGATTGCTGCGAGGCATCCGCCCGCCTAGTACCAGCCGACCGACTGCGAGTGCGACCACGCCCCGCACGGGGTGCCGTACCGGCCGGCGATGTAGCCCAGGCCCCACTCGATCTGCGTCGCGGCGTTGGTCTCCCAGTCGGCGCCCGCGGTGGCCATCTTCGACCCGGGCAGGGCCTGCGGGATGCCGTAGGCGCCGCTGTACGGGTTCATGGCGTTGACGCGCCAGCCCGACTCCTTGTTCCAGAGTGCGACGAGGCAGTCGAACTCGCCCGTCGACCAGCCGCGCGCGGCGACGGCGCCGGCCGCGTAGGCCTGGGCCGAGCCCGGATCGGGGACGACGGCGGGCGGCGCCTGGTAGGTGATCGCGGCGCTCGACACGGCCGCCGGCTCGGGCTTGGCCTCCACGACGTACTCGTCGCGCGACGCCGTGAAGTCGTACTCGCCGGTGACCTCGACGGCCTGCGTCGCCTCGCCGCCGAATCGGTCGCCGCTCGCCGTGTACTCCCCCGACGCGGTCGCGCCGGCGTACGGGTCGACGAGCTGCACCAGCACGAACGAGACCGAGGCCCCGAATGCGAAGAGCACCGTCAGCGCCTGCTTGGCGCTACGACGACGCACCGGCGGACGTGCCGCCGGTGCAATGGCCGAATTCGGCGTACGCCCTGAGTGCCTGCCCACGATACGGCGAGTCTAGCGGAGCCCGGGGGCGTCGACGTGACGCGCGCGGCGGGTCATCGGACGGCCAGCATCACGTCGACGACGGCGTCGAGCACGAGGTCGACCTGCACCTCCCGGTACCCGCCCCGCTGCGGGCGGAACACCACCGTGCGCACGTCGTCGACCGCGATCGGCAGGCCGTCGCGGAAGTACCGCATGAGCTTCTCCGCGAACCGGTCGACCTCGCGCGTGCTGTACCCCACCGCGAGCATGGAGACGCGGTCGAAGCGATGGCCCTCGGGCCGTGCGAGGCGGTTGATGACGACCTGCGCGGTCGCGCGCGCCTCGTCGATCCACTCCCCCTCGCCCTGGTCGGCTGCGGCCTGCTGGCGCTCACGCGCCGCGAAGGCGTCCTCCAGGCGCTCCAGGGCCCCGTCGACGTGCGCGGTGGAGTAGCCGCCCTTCTGCATCGAGAAGGCCATCAGGCGGATGTCCTCGGCGGCGAGCGCTTCGGAGTCGCGGTCGACGCCGTCGTAGGCGCGGCGTGCGCGGGCGAGGAACGCGTCGACCTGTTCGACGTGGTAGCCGAGCCGTGGACGCCTGACGCGCGGGAAGGTCGAGTGCACCGGATCATTCTCCCTCAGGCTGCGGTGAAGAGCAGGAAGGCTGTGAACGCCACGGCGGCCGACGGGAGGATCGAGTCGAGTCGGTCGAGGAAGCCGCCGTGGCCGGGGAGCTTCGAGCTCATGTCCTTGATGCCGATGTCGCGCTTGATGAGTGACTCGGCGAGGTCGCCCAAGGTGGCGGAGAGGAAGATCGCCGCACCGAAGAGCAGGCCGAACCACCACGACGTGCCGAGCATGAAGATGCCGACCAGCACGCCCGCGATCAGGCAGGTCAGCGCGCCGCCGGCGAAGCCCTCCCAGGTCTTCTTCGGGCTGATGACGGGCGCCATCGGATGCTTGCCGAGGGTGAGCCCGGCGGCGTAGGCACCGGTGTCGGCGAGGACGACGATCACGATGAACCCGAGCGCCCACCACTGGCCGCCGTCCTGCGCCGTGAGCACGACGGTGAACGACGCGAGGAACGTGACGTACGCCTGCACGAAGACCGCCGCGGACAGGTCGGGGAGCAGCGCGGTGTCACGTCGCGAGGGGATCAGCTGCTCGACGAGCCGCCAGGCGGCGACCAGCAGGATCGCGCCCAGCACGCCCACCAGCTGGCCTGCGGGGCCGCCGTAGTACGCCAGCGGCACCACCGCGACGCCGCCGACGACCGTGGGGATGCGCGGGACGCCGTAGCCGGCGCGCCGCAGCGCCGTGGCGAGCTCGGCGGTCGTGAAGCCGATCAGCACGGCCGCGAACACCATGAACAGCTGCTTGACGATGAGCAGGCTCACGAGGAGTCCACCGCCCAGCACGAGGCCGATCACGATCGCGAGCAGCAGGTTGCGCCCGGTGCGCGCCTGGATGCGCTCCTGGGTGGCGTCGAACTGCGCGCGGGTCGCCTCGAACTGGCGCTCCAACTCGACCCGGCGCGCGTGCATCTGCGCCCGCAGTTCGGAGGGGGCCCCCGGCGATTCCGGCTCGGCGTCGTTGGTGTCGTCGGGCTCTGTCATCCTCGCCCTCAGACCTCGAGGAGTTCGGCTTCCTTGCGCTTGAGCGCCTCGTCGATCGCCTCGACGTGCTGCTTGGTGACGTGCTCGAGCTCCTTCTCCCCGCGCACGACCTCGTCGTCGCCGACCTCGCCCTTGAGCGACTCGAGGTCGCTCTTGGCGGTGCGGCGGATGTTGCGCACCGACACGCGCGCATCCTCCGCCTTCGCGCGGACGAGCTTCACGTACTCCTTGCGGCGCTCCTCGGTCAGCTCGGGCAGGGTGATCCGGATGATGTTGCCGTCGTTGTTCGGGTTCGCGCCGAGGTTCGGCGTGTCGCGGATCGCCTGCTCGATGTCGCGCAGCGCGCTCTTGTCGTAGGGCGTCACGACCAGCGTGCGCGCCTCGGGGTTCTGCAGCGAGGCGAGCTGGTTCAGTGGGGTCGGCGTGCCGTAGTAGCTGACCATGATCTTCTGGAACAGCTGCGGGTTGGCGCGGCCCGTGCGAACGGTGGCGAAGTCGTCCTTGGCGACTTCGACGGCCTTGTTCATGCGGCTGGAGGCATCGGACAGTACATCCGCGATCACGTGGACTCCTTCGGTTTCGCTGCTCGGGACAGTCTAGTCGGGCGAACGGGAGCTACCCGTGCGCAGCCTCGCCGTTGCTGACGAGCGTGCCCAGTTCCTCGCCGAGGATCGCCGCGGTCACGTTGCCGCCCGGCTCCATGCCGAACACGCGCATGGGCATGCCGTTGTCCATGCAGAGGCTGAACGCGGTGGAGTCGACCACCTTGAGGCCGCGCTGGAGCGCGTCCTGGTAGCTGATGCGATCGATGCGCTCGGCATCCGGGTTCGTGCGCGGGTCGTCGGTGTACACGCCGTCGACGCCGTTCTTGGCGACCAGCACCATGTCGGCGCCGATCTCGAGGGCTCGCTGCGCCGCGACCGTGTCGGTCGAGAAGTACGGCAGTCCGGCGCCGGCGCCGAAGATGACGACCCGGCCCTTCTCGAGGTGCCGTTCGGCGCGTCGCGGGATGTAGGGCTCGGCGACCTGGGTCATCTCGATGGCGGACTGCACGCGGGTCTCCGCGCCGGCCTGCTCGAGGAAGTCCTGCAGGGCGAGCGAGTTCATGACCGTGCCCAGCATGCCCATGTAGTCGGCGCGCCCGCGGTCCATGCCGCGCTGCGAGAGCTCGGCGCCGCGGAAGAAGTTGCCGCCGCCGACGACGATCGCGATCTCGACCTGCTCGGCCGCCTGGGCGATCTCGCGTGCGAGCGCGCTCACCACGTCGGGATTCACGCCGAGCGAACCACCGCCGAACGCCTCCCCCGAGAGCTTCAACAGGACGCGCCTGCGCGTGTTCGTTCCAGCCATCCCCCATGTCCTTCCTGTCAGCACCACGTTACCCATGCACCTGCCCGCCGCCCACTGCGACGGGCATGAAAAAGGAGTCCGGATCGCGAGCGATCCGGACTCCCTTCATTCGATCAGGCGCCGACCTTGAATCGGGCGAAGCCCGACACGGTGAGCCCGGCGTCGGAGAGCACGTTGCTCACCCGAAGCTTGTTGTCCTTGGCGTAGTCCTGCTCGAGCAGTGCGACCTGCTTGAAGTAGGCGCCCAGGCGACCCTCGACGATCTTGGGCAGCGCCGCCTCCGGCTTGCCCTCCTCGCGGGTGATCTGCTCGACGAGCGCGCGCTCCTTCTCGACCGACTCGGCCGGGACGTCCTCACGGGTGAGGTACTCCGGCGCGGCGAACGAGATGTGCTGCGCGACCGAACGGGCGGTCTCCGCGTCGTCGCCGGCGTAGCCCAGCACGACGCCGACCTGCGGGGGCAGGTCCTTCGACGTCTTGTGCAGGTAGATCGAGAACTGCTCGCCCGTGACCAGCGCGACGCGACGGAGCTCGACCTTCTCGCCGAGGATCGCCGCCTCCTCGCTGATCACGTCGGCGACGGTCTTGCCCTCGGCCGGAGCGGCGAGCGCCGCCTCGACGGTCTCGGCGCCCGCTGCCGCGACGGCGGCGAGCACGCGGTCGGCGAGGCCGACGAACTTGTCGCCCTTGGCGACGAAGTCGGTCTCGCAGGCCAGCTCGATGAGCGTCGCGGTGCCGTTGCCGTTCTCGGTCGCGGCCACGAGGCCTTCCGAGGTCGAGCGGTCGGCGCGCTTCGCGTTGCCCTTGGCGCCCTTCAGGCGCAGGATCTCGGTCGCCTTCTCGAGGTCACCGTCCGCCTCGACGAGGGCGGCCTTGGTGTCGCTCATGCCGGTGCCGAGCTGCTCGCGCAGCGCCTTGATGTCGGCGATGCTGACGTTTGCCATTCGCTCTGCTTCTCCTTGCTCGATGTGTCTCGTGGACTACTTGGCGGCGGCCTCGTCGGCGGCCGGGGCCTCGGTCGCGGCCTCGGCGGCGACGACGTCGGGGACCTCGGCGACCTCCTGGGCCTCAGCCGTGGCGCCGTCGACCTTGTCGGTCTCGGCGGACGACTGCTCCGGGGTCTGCGCCTGGAGGAGCTCCTGCTCCCACTCGGCCAGGGGCTCGGCGGCCTCGGCGCCCTCCTCGGGCTTCTGGTGGCGCTGGATCAGGCCCTCGGCCGCGGCGTCGGCGACGATGCGGGTGAGCAGGCTCACCGAGCGGATCGCGTCGTCGTTGCCCGGGATGGGGTACTGGACCTCGTCGGGGTCGCAGTTGGTGTCGAGGATGGCGATCACGGGGATGCCGAGCTTCTTCGCCTCGTCGATCGCGAGGTGCTCCTTCTTGGTGTCGACCACCCAGAGGGCCGACGGGGTCTTCGACAGGTTGCGGATGCCGCCGAGCGACTTGTGCAGCTTGTCGAGCTCGCGCTTCTTGAGCAGCAGCTCCTTCTTGGTGAAGCCCGAGGTGGTGCCCTCGTAGTCGAGCTCCTCGAGCTCCTTCATGCGGGCGAGGCGCTTCGACACCGTCTGGAAGTTGGTGAGGAGGCCGCCGAGCCAGCGCTGGTTGACGTAGGGCTGGCCCACGCGGGTCGCCTGCTCGGCGATCGACTCCTGCGCCTGCTTCTTGGTGCCGACGAAGAGGATGGTGCCGCCGTGGGCGACCGTCTCCTTGACGAAGTCGTACGCCTTGTCGATGTAGGCGAGCGACTGCTGCAGGTCGATGATGTAGATGCCGGAGCGCTCCGTGAAGATGAATCGCTTCATCTTGGGGTTCCAGCGACGGGTCTGGTGCCCGAAGTGCACGCCGCTGTCGAGCAGCTGGCGAATGGTGACGACGGCCATGGCCGTACTCCTTCTGTTCTCAGTTGTCGTTCGCGCCGGCGGCGCGAGCCCTGGTGCCCGGCGCACGGATCCGCCCGTTCCTGCGAACGGGACTGATGGAGGGTGTCGCCTCTCGGGCACGCGAAGTCACCCCGGAGACCGGGGTGCTCCCGCCACGATATCACAGCGCGGCTCCTCCCCAGCTGTCGACGGCGGTCCGATCAGGGCAGGCGAGCGGATGCCCCGAGCCGACGCACCTGCGGGCGCGAAGGTGTCCGCATGACCGCTTCCCACGCCCGTACGCGGCCTCGTCCGCACGCCCGAGCCCGCGCCGCCGCTGCCGCCGCGCTGCTGATCGCCCTCACGCTGACCGCCGGCACCGCGAGCGCCGCCGCGCCGCCCGCTGCGATCGTGCCGCCGGCCACCGGAGGTGCCGCGGGCACCTCGGGTGCGGGGCGCACGAGCGCGGCGCCCGGTGCGGGGTGGCAGTGGCCCGTCGACCCCCCGATCGCCGTCGTCTCCGGCTACCGGGCCGGCGACACGGTGTACTCCGCCGGCCACCGGGGCATCGACCTGGCGGCCTCCGCGGGCGCCCGCGTGCTCGCGCCGGCCGACGGCACGGTCGCGTTCACCGGCTGGGTCGGCGACCGACGCCTCGTGACCGTCGACCACGGCGGCGGGGTCGTCTCCACGCTCGAACCCGTCACGGCGTCGGTCGCCGCCGGTGCCGTCGTCACGGCGGGAGATGTGCTCGGCGCGCGGGCCGCGGGCGGGCACTGCGCCGACTGCCTGCACCTCGGCGCACGCGTCGACGGCGCCTACGTCTCACCGCTTCTGTTCCTCGGCGGCGTGCCGCGCGCCGTGCTGCTCCCGCTCGATTGAGCGTCAGGCGCGCGGGTGGGCGAGGCGGTAGCTCTCCTTGAGTCGTTCGGCCGAGACGTGCGTGTAGATCTGCGTGGTGCCGAGGCTCGCGTGGCCGAGCATCTCCTGCACGGTGCGCAGGTCCGCGCCGCCGTCGAGCAGGTGCGTCGCGGCCGCGTGCCGCAGGGTGTGCGGGCCCGCAGGACCGCCGCCGGGGAACGCGTCGAGCACGTCCGCCACCAGGCGGTGGACGATCCGCGGCGAGATCCGCGCGCCCTTCGCGCCCAGGAACGCCGCGGCCACCGCGTCGGACCCGCCGCCGCCGGCGGCCAGCACCGAGGGGCGCGCCGTGCGCAGCCACCGGTCGAGCGCATCGGCAGCGGGCGCGCCGTACGGCACGACCCGCTCCTTGCCGCCCTTGCCCAGCACGCGGACGGTTCGCCGCCAGCGGTCGATGTCATCGACGTCGAGCCCGGTCAGCTCGGAGACGCGGATGCCCGACGCGTACAGCAGCTCGAGGATCGCCACGTCCCTGACGGCGACCGGGTCGCCCTCGGCGGCCCGTGCGGCGGCCTCGGCGAGCAGCTGTGCCGCCTGCGTCGCCGACACGACGCGCGGCAACGTTCGGCGCGTCTTCGGCGCACGCAGGCGCGCGCCCGGATCGTCGTCGCGGGCACCGCGGCGCAGGAGCCAGGCCGTGTACCCGCGGGCGGCGGCGGCACGGCGCGCGATCGTCGTGCGGGCGAGGCCGCGCTCGGTGGCGTCGTACAGCCAGTCGCGCAGCAGGTCGAGGTCGATGGCAGGGGCATCCGTCGTTCCCCGACCGGCGGCGAAGGCGGTCAGATCGGCCAGGTCCGAGGCGTAGGAGTCCACCGTGCGCGGACTGAGCCCGCGTACGTCACGGAGTTCGTCGAGGTAGCGCTCGACCGCCGCAGCCTGTCGCACGCCCCCAGCATCGCGCTGCGTGCCGGCACCGGGCGGGCGACTCACCGCTTGCGCGAGAACAGGTCGATGCGCTCCGACGGATCGAGATCCTCCAGGCGTGCGAGGAACTCGGCGCCGAAGCCCGAGACCGGCGCCGGCGAGCCGATCGGCACCGTCGACGCGACCATGCCGCCCGGGCGCACCTCGACGAGCGAGTACGCCTGGCCGCTGTCGACGCCGACGAGCTCGCGCTCCGGTGCCGCCAGGTCCATGGTGTAGCTCGTCGCCGCGGCGACCGCGACCGGAACGCCCGCGAAGACCCCCGAGGAGCCGTAGTGCATGTGGCCGGCGAGGATGCCGCGCACCGTCGACCCGGCACCCCGCACGACCTCGGCGAGCTCGTCGCGGCGCTGGAGCTCGAGCACCTCCATGACCGGCAGCGGCGTCGCGAGCGGCGGATGGTGCATCGCGATGAGCACGCCGTGCTCCGGGGCATCCGACAGCACCTCGGCAAGCCAGTCGAGCTGGGCTGCATCGAGGCGGCCGTGATGGTAGCCGCCGTCGGTGGAGTCGAGTGCGACGATGCGCAGGCCCGCCACGTCGACGGCGTAGTCGACGGGGTCCTCACCGCTCCCCCGCGCGCGCCCCGCAGGAAGGAGTCCCGCGCGGAACGGCGTGCGTTCGTCGTGGTTGCCCATGACCCAGACGACCTCGGCGCCGAGGCGTTCGGCGACGGGCTCGATCATGCCGCGGATGCGGGCGTACGCGTCAGTCTCGCCGAGGTCGGCGATGTCGCCGGTCAGCACGAAGGCGTCGATCGGTCGACCGGATGCCTCGACCTGCTCGAGCGCCCGGGCGAACGTGCGGTCGGTGTCGATCGCCCCGTGCAGCGGCGCTCCCCCGGCGAGGAAGTGCGAGTCGCTCAGGTGCGCGATGACGTGCGTGGGCGGATCGTCCTGCCCGAGCGGCATCCTCGACACGTGCATTCCTTCCCGGCACCCGCGGGTCGGCGACGTGCCCGCACCCAGCCTACGGACGCTCCTCGCGGATCGTCCTCGGCACGCGCCCGGGCGAGCGGGCAGCGATCAACTCTGGTAGAAGGGCGGCACGCAGGTGGGGTCCCCCTCGGGGAACGGGATCAGGCTGCTGCACAGGGCGAAGCCCGACACGTAGAGGTCGAAAAGCGAGACCGGCGGATGGTGGTCGACGCAGTCGTGCCCCCACGGCACGGTGAGGTCGAAGTACACGTCGGCGGTCCCGTTCACGGACTCGGCGTACACGATCACGTTCTCCGTCTGCCCCGGCTCGATGACCGTGCAGTAGTCCGGAAGCGTTCCGAGTACATCGAACGGCGCACGCGTGCTCGCCTCGCCGAAGCCGTCGCGCACGTTCGTGATCTGGATGCTCGGTCGGAACACGATGTCCTGGCCCGTCGTATTCACGATCTGGATCGGGAAGGCGAAACCGAGGCTCGTGTCTGCGTCGAAGATGCCATTGATGACCTGAGCCGGGCACCCCGGGATGTACTCCGGGAGGGGCACCTTGCAGGGGGTACCGACCCGCACCATCGGCATCGTGCCGGAGGCCGCCTGCGCGGGCGCGGATGCGGCGACGGCGACGGCCGGCACCGACCACGCCATCGCGCTCGCGACCGTACGACGGGTGGGTCCGGGCGTCGGAGCGTTCATCGGTTCATCGGTCACGGTGCGTATCTCCTGGGGGTGGGAGGTCGTGCTCGGGACCACCGACGCGGCTGACGAGCCGATGCACCTCGCGAACGCGAAGTTGCCTCGGATACTAGCGGGGTCTCGCTGCCGGCGTCCGTCGTTCTCCCCGGGGTGGCGGGTCTGCGCGGCGGCGCGAACGTCGAGCGCGCGTCAGTTCTGGTTGAACGGCGGCGTGCAGGTGGGCGAGCCCTGCGGGAACGGGGTGTTCGACGAGCACGGCGGGAACGCCGGCGCGTACAGGTCGGGGATGAAGATCGGCGGGTGGTCGGCGTCCGCGCAGTCGTGCCCCCACGGCACGGTGAGGTCCGCGTAGACGTCGTCGTTCGCGCTGTTGTCCGAGTTAGCGAACACGAGGATGTTGACCGACTCGCCGGATGCGATCGGCTCGCAGTAGTCGGGGTAGATCCCCTGCACGACGAACGGGATAGTGGGGTTGCCGTCGCCGTCCCGGACGTTCGTCACGGTGACGCTCGGCTTCAGGACGATGGCCTTGGCCGTGTTGTTCGTGACCTGGATGGGAAGCGCGAACGCCTTCGAGAAGTCACCCGCGAAGATCCCCTGGGAGATCTCCGCCGGGCACCGCGACTGGCTGGCACCCGGCAGCTTGCAGGCCACCCCGACGAGCACGATGGGTGCCGGTCCTGACGCGGCGAAGGCGGGCATGGACGCCGCGACTGCGACGACAGGCACGCTCCAAGCCATCGCCGTAGTGACGGTGCGGCGGGTGACCCCGCGGGTTTCCGGGCTCGCTGAACGGTCGGTCATGGTGATCGCCTCCGGGTACGGCGTCGATTCGGATGTCACGCCGAGTCGACCGACCACAGCCGGCCCGGCCCCCTCGTCCAATGTCGAGGGTTCCTCAGCTTAGCGCTCGATCGACAATGACGTCTACATCTGTAGATCTGAGCTGCGCCGCCCGGCCCCCTGCACCGGCGCAGGCGCCGTCACGTACGGCTCCGGGCGGACGACGAAGGCGCACGGCGGAAGCGCCCGCGTTCGGACACCGCGAGACCGAGCACCTCGAGCCCGGCGAGCGCCGCCCTGGCCTGCGGAACGTCGAATCCGGCCCGACGCGCGATCTCCTCGATCGTGCGCGCCGTCCGAGGCGCCACGGCGTCGAGCGCCCGGAGCTCATCGGGCGAGAGCTCACAGAGCGTGGGATGGGCGACCCGGTCGGCCCGAACATCGCCCGCGAGCTCGGCCATCTCCGCGGCATCCGTCACGCAGACCGCGTCGTACTCGCGCAGCAGGCGGTGGCAGCCGGCCGAGGCCGGGCTCGTCACGGGACCCGGCACCGCGCCGAGGGGGCGCCCGAGGGCCGCGGCGTGCCCCGCGGTGTTGAGCGAACCCGAGCGGCGGCCGGCCTCGAGCACGACGGTGGCGCCGGCGGACGCGGCGATCAGGCGGTTGCGTTCAAGGAAGCGCCACTTCGTGGGCGCGGCACCGCACGGCACCTCGGAGATCACCGCGCCACGGGCGGCGATGTCGGCGAGCAGGGAGTCGTGCGCTGCCGGGTACGGGCGATCGACGCCGCCCGCGAGGAACGCGACGGTCGTGCCGTCCGAGGCGAGCGCCGCGCGGTGCGCCCGCGCGTCGATGCCGTACGCGGCCCCGGAGACGATCGCGAACCCGCGGTCGACGAGGCCCGCGGCGGCCTGTGTGGTCACGTGCTCGCCGTAGCCGGTGGCGGCGCGCGCGCCGACGAGCGCGACGGACCGCTGCAGCGCGGCAAGCGCGTGCGGTGCGCCGCGCACCCAGAGCCCGGGCGGCGCGTGGACACCGAGGTCGTCGAGGCCCGCGGGCCACTCCGCGTCGCCCGGCAGTACCAGCCGCGCCCCACTCCGAGCGGCCTGCTCGACCGATCTGGCTGCTGCCGGAAGGTCGAGCCGCGGACGCCAGCGCGCGAGCGCCCGAGCGATCAGGGACGTCTCGACCTCGGCGCCGGTGCCGGACGCCGCCGCACCGAGCGCGTCGGCGGACTCCCCGGTCAGGAGCGTCTCGACCAGGCGACGGGCTCCGAGCGCGTGCACGAGCGCACCGGCAACGCCGTCGCCGGGCTCGGCGATCACCATGAGCGTCGCGATCGCGAGCACGACCGCCGCATCGTGGTCGGCCTCGCGGACGGAGGGCATGCGGCCGGCCGCCACCACGAGGTCTCCCGCGCGACTCATGCCGCCGCCGCCTCGCGCATGGCGAGCGCGTGGCCCACGTGTTCGCGGGAGGGACTCGTCGCACCGTCGAGGTCGCACAGCGTCCAGGCGAGCCGGATGACCCGGTCGTAGCCGCGCATCGTGATGCCGCCGCGCTCGAGCGACTGGTCGAGCCGCCGAGTCGCGGCCGGTGCGAGCCGCATGCCGCCGGCGGTGCGCAACCACGGCCCGGGCACGCGGGCGTTCGTTCGCCACGGCGTCTCGGCGAGCCGCTCCGCGGCCGCCCCGCGGGCGTCGGCGACCCGGCGTCGGGCCTCGGCGGTCGTCGGCCCCGCACCCTGCTCGCGCAGGTCCGCCGCCGAGACCCGTCGCACGACGAGTCGGATGTCGACCCGGTCGAGCAACGGCCCCGAGAGGCGACCGAGGTAGCGGCGCCGCGTCAGCGGCGGGCAGGTGCACGAGTCGTCCGGCGCGCCGTACTGCCCGCACGGGCACGGATTCGACGCAAGCACGAGCTGGAACGACGCCGGGAAGCGCGCGACCGCGCTGGCCCGATGGAGCTCGATGACGCCGGACTCGAGCGGCTGGCGCAGCACGTCGAGCACTCGGGCGGGGAACTCGGGCGCCTCGTCGAGGAAGAGCACGCCGTGGGCCGCGCGGGTGACCGCACCGGGTCGGATGACCCGTGAACCGCCGCCCGCCATCGCGGCCGAGCTCGCCGTGTGGTGCGGGCTCTCGAGCGGCGGACGCGACGGCAGCGCCGTGCCGAGGCTCCGGCCCCCCAGCGAGCGGATCGACGCGACCTCGAGGGCCTGCTCGGGAGCGAGGTCGGGCAGCAGTGCGGGCAGGCGAGCCGCGAGCATGGTCTTCCCCGCTCCCGGCGGGCCGATCATCGACAGGTGGTGACCGCCGGCGGCGGCAGCCACCAGCGCCTCCACCGCGTCGGCGTTTCCGGCGACGTCGGCGAGGTCGCCCGCGTCGTGGACCGACTCGGGCATCTCCTCGCGCATGATGGGCTCCGCCGCGCTCGTGCCGCCGTCGACGGATCCTCCGTGCCACTCGACCGCCTCCCGCAGCCCGGCCACGGCGACGACGCGAACGCCCGACACGAGCTCGGCCTCCGCGCGGTTGCCGACCGGCACCATGACGGTGTCGCACCCCGCGTTGCGCGCGGCGAGCACCGCGGGCAACACGCCCTCCACCGGGCGCAGTCGGCCGTCGAGCGCGAGCTCGCCCAGGTGCACCACGCGCTCGATCGACGAGCGGTCCACGCCGTCGGCCGTCCCGATGCACGCGAGCGCGATCGCCAGGTCGAAGGCCGACCCGTGCTTCGGCAACGCGGCGGGCGACAGGTTCACGGTGAGGCGGCGTGCCGGCAGGGGGCATCCAGCATTGATCGCCGCTGATCGCACCCGCTCGCGCGCTTCCGACAGCGCGGTGTCGGCGAGGCCGATGATCACGAGCGCCGGCAGCTGCGCGGAGAGGTCGGCCTCGACGTCCACGGGTGACCCCGACAGGCCGAGCAGCGCCATCGCCCGCGTGCGCGCAACGGCCATCAGCCGACGCCCCGCACGTGCTCGATCGACACCGGACACCCGGGCGGCAGCAGCACCGAGACGGCGTCGATGCGGATCGACGCCGACACCACGTGCGCCGACCGGCACCACGCCCCGGCGAGCATCCTGATGCGCGCCAGCTTCTCGGCCGTCACCGCCTCGAGCGGATGACCGAACCCCGTACCCGACCGGGCCTTGACCTCGACGAACACGGTCTCGTCGCCGTCGCGGGCGACCAGGTCGATCTCGCCGCGCCGGCCGTGCCGCCAGTTGCGGTCGACCACCTCGTAGCCGAGCTCCTCCAGGTACGCCGCTGCGATCGTCTCGCCGCGCGCGCCCACCTCGTCCTTGCGTGCCATGCGCCACCTCCGAGGAGAGGCTGGCAGCGGACTCCAGCGCCGATCGGGGCAGCGGGGCGCTGGGCGCGATCCGCGCGTCGGGGGTGCCTGTGCAGGAGGCAGCGGCGACCCGCTCCGCCCCGGTGCGCAGGCCGAGGTATAGGGTGAGCGCATCGCCCACACGCAGAGGGATCGCGTCGAGGACATCGGGGAGGCCCGGGGTCTCTTTCCGGCGACGAGCGAGGGCACCTACCTCAACACGGCGGCCGTCGGGCACGCGAGCGTGCGGCTCGCGGCCGCGTACCGGGAGTACCTCGACGACTGGGTCTCATCCGGGCTCGACTTCGTCACGGGCGAGGCGGCGGCCGACGCATCCCGTTCCATCGTGGCCCGGCTGATCGGCGCGGACCCGTCGGACGTCGCGTTGATCGCCTCCGTGTCCGCCTCGGCGGGGATGGTCGCCGCGCAGCTCGGTGCCGAGTCGTCGACCGGGCGGAACGTGGTGATCGGCGAGCGGGAGTACAGTTCGAACCACTTCCCGTGGCGGATGCTCGCCCACCGCGGCTACGAGGTGCGGCAGGTGCCGTTCCGGAACGGCGGGCTCGAACCCGACGACATCGCCGCGCACGTCGACGGTGGGACGAGGCTGGTGGCGGTCAGCGGCGTGCAGACCGCGACCGGCCACCGGACCGACATCGCCGCAGCCGGCGAGATCGCTCGCGCGGTCGACGCCCTGCTGTTCGTCGATGGAGCACAGCTGATCGGCGCGGCGTCCGTCGCGGCGGACCTGCCCTGGATCGACGTGCTCGCGGCACCCGACCACAAGTTCCTGCTCAACGCGGGCCGCGGCATCGGCTACTGCTACCTGTCCCGGCGTGCGCAGGATCGGCTCACGCCGGTGAACGCCGGATGGAAGGCGGGCGCCGAGCCGCTCGCGAGCTTCTTCGGACCGCACATGGAGCTCTCGACGTCGGCGTCGCGCTTCGACAACTCGATCAGCTGGCTCGCCGCGGTCGGCGACGAGGCAGCGCTGTCGGTCTTCGACACGTTCGGCGCGGAGCACATCTACCGACGCAACGCCGACCTGTCCGACCGGCTGCGATCGGCACTCGCAGACGCCGGCTGGCCGCCCGTCGACCTGCCCGAGCGGAATCGGAGCACGATCGTCTCGGTGCCCCTCGGGGAGCGCGATGCGGGCGATGTGCTCGCCCGGCTCCGTGAACAGCGGATCGTGGCGGCGGCGCGTGACGGCAACCTGCGCCTCTCGGTCCACTTCTACAACCACGAGGACGACATCGACCGCGTCGCAGCGGCACTCGCGGAACGCTGAGGTCGCAGGCGCCCGCTACTCGTCGAGCGCGAGCTCCTTGGGCAGCTCGAAGTCGCGGCTGGCGAGCTCCTCGACGTTCACGTCCTTGAACGTGAGCACGCGCACCGACTTCACGAACCGGTCGGCACGGTAGACGTCCCACACCCAGACGTCCTTCATCGTGAGCTCGAAGTAGAAGTCGTGCTCGGTGTCGCGGCGCACCAGCTCGACCTCGTTCGCGAGGTAGAAGCGGCGCTCGGTCTCGACCACGTACTGGAACTGCGACACGATGTCGCGGTACTCGCGGTAGAGGGCAAGCTCGACCTCACGGTCGTAGTCCTCGAACTCGTCTTCATCCATCGCAAGTCATCCTACGCCGAGGTCGAACAGCGGCGGCGCCTCCTGGGCACGTTCCGGATGCAGCCAGGTGCGCCGGTGCAGTGCGTGCGGGCCGTGCTCGGCGATCGCGGCGAAGTGGGCGCGGGTCGAGTAGCCCTTGTTCTCGTCCCAGGCGTAGTGCGGCGTCTCGTCGTGCGCCCGCCGCATGCCCGTGTCGCGGTGCACCTTGGCGATGACGGATGCCGCCGACACCGACGCGCAGTCGCGGTCGGCCTTGATACGGGTGATGACCCGGGACCGGCGCTGGATGTGCGCGCTCAGCCAGTCGTGGTTGCCGTCGAGGAGCAGCGGTGCGCCCGTGGGCAGGTCGACGGATGCCGCCAGCGCCTCGTACGCACGGGAGCCGGCGAGGCCCAGGCAGGCCATGATGCCGAGCTCGTCGATCTCCGCGGCGCTCGCCTCGCCGACCGCCGACGCGCGCACCCAGCGCGCGGCGCGCGGCGCGAGCAGGTCGCGCCGGGGCTCGGGCAGCAGCTTCGAGTCGCGCAGGCCCGCGGGCATCCGGCCGATCGCATCGTCGATGACCACGAGGCCGACCGTGACGGGACCGGCGAGGGCCCCGCGCCCGACCTCGTCGCAGGCGAGCACGACGGGTGCGCCGTCGGCGAGCAGGCCGCGCTCCAGCTTCAGCGTGGGGACGTTGCGCGCCATCGGGTCACTCCGGGTCGGGGATGCCTGCGAAGACCTCAGGATAGTCGCCGAGCCACGACCAGCGGTCGATCGGCCAGCTGATGACGAACGCCCGGCCCACGAGGTTCTCGACGGGGACGAAGCCCTCGCCGGGAGTGTCGGTGTTGTACCGCGAGTCCTTCGAGTTGTAGCGGTTGTCGCCCATCACCCAGAGTGAGCCCTCGGGCACGTCGACGGCGAAGTCGTCGCCCGACGCCTCCGTCTCGCCCTCGGGCAGCACGATGTACGGCTCGTCGATGGGCACGCCGTTGACGCTGATCTGGCCGAGCGCGTTGCAGCACTCGACGTGGTCGCCCGGCAGGCCGATGACCCGCTTGATAAGGTGGTCGTTGCTGTCGGACGCCGACAGCCCGACGATGCCGAGGAACCAGTCGACGGCGGCCACGAGCGGGGGCTGCTCGGGTTCGGGGCGGGCCGTGAGCCATCCGCCCGGGTCCTCGAACACCACGACGTCGCCGCGCGAGAGCGGCATGAGGTCGGGGACGAGTTCGTTGACGATGATGCGGTCGTCGACGAGGAGCGTCTCCTCCATCGACTGCGACGGGATGTAGAACGACCGGATCAGGTAGGTCTTGATCAGGAACGAGACGAGGACCGCGACCACGAAGATGACGAGCAGGTCGCGCACGAACAGCAGTGCGCCACGGCGCCGTCGCCCCCGTGCCTCGTCCGCCCGCGGCGGCGAGTCGATGTCTTCAGTCATTCACCCCTCGAGTCCCCCGACCCAGTCTAGGGTCGGGGGACTCGGCCGATCGTGTACCCGGTCAGGGTGCGGTTCAGGACTCGCGCTTCTCGCGGATCTTCGCCTTCTTGCCGCGGAGGTTGCGGAGGTAGTAGAGCTTGGCGCGACGCACGTCGCCGCGGGTGACGACCTCGATGTGGTCGATCACCGGGGAGTGCACCGGGAAGGTGCGCTCGACGCCGACCTGGAAGCTCACCTTGCGGACCGTGAAGGTCTCGCGGATGCCCTCGCCCGAGCGGCCGATGACGACGCCCTGGAAGACCTGGATGCGCGAGCGGGTGCCCTCGATGATGTTCACGTGCACCTTGACGGTGTCGCCGGGGCGGAACTCGGGGATGTCGGAGCGCAGGCTGGCCGCGTCGACGGAATCGAGGATGTGCATGATGAGTCGCTCTCTGTGCCCGCCACCGGTCGAACACGGTCATTGGAAGTGAAGTGATGGGTGCCGCCTCGCCGGGCGCTCCTGCGCCCTGCGCACTCCCCGGAGGCAGAGACGTGCGGCAGCACAATCGACCATTCTGCCATGCCCGCGGCGGAACGGCAAAGCGGATGCCGCGGGCGGAACGCCTACGACGGGTCGCGCACCTCGTGCACGATGATGACGTCGCCGTCGTCGGGGCCGCGGCGCGGGCCCGCGCCGGCCTGCGGGGGCCGCTGGCCCGCCGGTGGCGGCATCTGCGCCTGGCGCTCGAACTCGGCGAACGTCGCCTGCGCGCGGCGCGCGCCGTCGCGCAGGAGCTGCCACACGGCCGACCAGAAGGCGGCCAGTGCGAGCAGCACCGCGAAGACGGCGAACGTGCCCGCGTACGGGCCCGACAGGCCCACGCCGATGAGCGCGAGGTGCCAGGCCGACATGATGCCGACGTCGACCCAGGAGACGGCGCGCTCGAGGCGCGCGGTGGGCCTGGCGGCGGTGATCGCCGCGACCACGATGAGCGACAGGAACGACGCGGGTGCCGCGATCAGCAGGCCGAGGATGCCCCAGGCGCTCTCGCCCCAGATGCCCCAGCCGACGAACAGCCAGGCGGGAAGGACGAACGCGGCGATGAACTGCCAGCGGTAGAAGGCCCTCCGGAGGAACATGCAGCCAGCGTAGTCGCCGTGGCTGGGCGTGCGCTCGGCGTTCGCCCAGCGCGCACCCGACAGAATGGAGGCGGAAGGGAGAGCCGTGATCGAACTGAGGACTCCGGCCGAGATCGAGCAGATGCGGCCGGCGGGCCGCTTCGTGGCATCCGTCATCGACGCGATGCTGGCCAAGGCCGCCGTGGGGGTGAACCTGCTGGAGCTCGACGCGCTCGCGCACGAGATGATCCGGAAGGCCGGTGCGGAGTCGTGCTACATCGACTACCACCCGTCGTTCGGGGCCAGCCCGTTCGGCAAGGTGCTCTGCACGTCGGTCAACGACGCCGTGCTGCACGGACTCCCCCGCGACTACCGCCTGCGCGACGGCGACCTGCTGAGCGTCGACTTCGCCGCCGCGGTCGACGGCTGGGTCTCCGACTCGGCCGCCTCGATCGTCGTGGGCACGCCGCGCGACGCCGACCTGCAGCTCATCGAGACCACCCGGCGCGCGCTCGACGCGGGCATCGCCGCGGCGACCGTGGGCAACCGCATCGGCGACATCTCGGCGGCCATCGCGCAGGTGGCCCGCGCCGAGGGCTACTCGATCAACACCGACTTCGGCGGCCACGGCGTCGGGCGCACCATGCACGGCGACCCGCACGTGCCGAACGACGGGCGCCCGCACCGCGGGCTGCCGCTGAAGCCCGGCCTCGTCATCGCGATCGAGCCCTGGTTCCTCGAGACCACGGACCGCATCTTCACCGACCCCGACGGCTGGACCCTCCGCAGCGCCGACGGCTCGCGCGGCGCGCACTCGGAGCACACGGTCGCGATCACCGAGGACGGCCCGATCGTCCTGACCGCGCGCGACTGACGCGCGGGCGGCCGCGGTCAGCCGGGCCGGCCCGATTCGCGCACCAGCACGGTCGCGTCGTCATAGCGGTCGAGCACCAGGTCGACGAGTGCGGATGCGACGGGCTCGCCGGGCACGATGAGCGGCGGCGCGACCAGGTCGGCGCCCGCCGTGGCGACCGCGTCGTTGAAGTGCCCGGGCGCGAGCAGGTACGTCGCGACGACGACGCGGGACCCCGCGTGCACCTCGCGCACCATCTCGATGGCGTCGTGCAGGCGCGGCATGGCCGCCGCGATGAAGCCGACCGTGACGGGGCGACCGAGGCGCGCCGCGAGCAGGCGGCCCGTCTCGAAGCACTCCCGCACCGCCCGCGGGTCATTGGAGCCTGCGGCCGCGAGCACCACGGAGTCGCCCGGCATGAGGCCGCTCGCCTCCAGGCGGTCGACGAGGACGTCCACGATGCGGGAGTCGGGACCGAGTGTCGCGGCCATCGCGACCTCGGTCGAGCTCACCTGGTCGAGGCCCGCCGCGAGCCCGGTGCGCACGTGGTAGCCCGCGGAGAGCACCAGCGGCACGATGACCGCGTCGGGCGCGTGCACGCTGCGTGCCACGGCCGATGCGACGTCGGTGTGCTGGGCGTCGACGAACCCGATGCCGACGTCGAGGTCCTCCCGCCGGCTGGCGACCGCGTCGACGAGGCCGATGATCGCCGCACGGTTGTCGGGCGAGGGCGAGCCGTGGGTGACGGCGAGGAGCGTGAGCGGCGGGGTGTCGCCGTCGGAGTCGATGGTGTGCGTCGACTCCTCCCCCGCCATTCCGGCCCGCCCTTCCGTCGCCCTGCACGCGTGCTCTCGCGCGTCTCGAAACTATGAAAGGCGTGTTTCGGGTTGAGCACCCGGATGTTTCCGGCGCGTGAATCCTCCCCGGTTCGGGGGGCACGCGAGCGCCGCCCGTGCGCGTCGCGAGGAACGCGGGGGGCGAGCGATGCCCGCCCGCCGGTGGACCCCGTGGCCCGTCAGGCCTCGTCGGCGAGCAGGTCTGGGCGCACCCGGCGCGTGCGCTCGACGCGCTGCTCGTGGCGCCAGGCGGCGATGGCGGCGTGATTGCCGCTCAGCAGCACCGGCGGCACCTCGAGTCCGCGCCACTCCTGCGGCTTGGTGTAGCTGGGGTACTCGAGCAGCCCGTCCTCGTGCGACTCCTCGACGAGGCTCTCCGGGTTGCCGACGACGCCGGGCACGAGCCGGCCGACGGCCTCGATCATCGCCATCGCGGCGACCTCGCCGCCGTTCAGCACGTAGTCGCCGAGGCTCAGCAGCCGCACCGGCATGCGCTCGGCGTAGTGGTCGACGACCCGCTGGTCGATGCCCTCGTAGCGTCCGCAGGCGAACACGAGGTGGTCGAGCTGTGCGAGCTCGCCGGCGATCGCCTGCGTGAACCGCTCCCCCGCGGGCGACGGCACGACGAGGGTCGGCACGGCGCCGCCGCTCGTGGCCGCCTCATCGAGGATGGCGTCGAGCGCCTCGCCCCAGGGCTCGGGCTTCATGACCATGCCCGCTCCCCCGCCGTACGGGGTGTCGTCCACGGTGCGATGCCGATCGTGGGTGTGGTCGCGCAGGTCGTGCGCCCGCACGTCGAGCAGCCCCGCGGTGCGCGCCTTCCCGAGCAGCGACACGTCGAGCACCCGGAAGAACTCCGGGAAGATCGTGACGATGTCGATGCGCATCGCGGGTCCTAGTCGGTGTCGGGCGACGCGTCGTCGGCGGTCGCCGAGGCGTTCGGCTCGCCCGGGGCATCCGTGGCGCCCGGGGCATCCGTGGCCGGCACCTCCGCCTGCTGCGGACCCCGCGGCTCGTCGGGCAGCTCCTCGAGCAGGCCCGGCGGCGGCGTCACCGTGACGGTGCCCGCCTCGACGTCGACCTCGGGCACGATCGCCGACACGAACGGCACCATGACCTCGCGGCCGCCGACCGTGATCACGAGCAGGTCCTGGGCGGGCAGGTGGTCGACGTGCTTGACGGTGCCGATGCGCTCACCGTCGCGGACGACGGCGAGGCCGACGAGCTGGTGGTCGTACCACGCGTCGTCCTCGGGCTCGTCGTCGGCGTCCTGCTCGACCCAGAGGATCGCCTTGATGAGGGTCTCGGCCGCCGTGCGGTCGTCGACGCCCTCGAAGAACCCGACCGCATGCCCGTTGTACCAGCGCAGCTCGGTCAGCGTGAGGTGCTTGCCGTGCCACGGGCTCGAGTCGGGCACCTGCAGCGAGAACTGCGCGCCCGGCGTGAACCGGCGCTCGGGATCGTCGGTGTAGAGCTCCAGCTTGATGGCGCCCTTGAGGCCGTGCGCCTTGGTCAGCCGACCGACGCGCAGCTGGGTGCGCGGCGTGGACGCCACGTCAGCGGTCGGTGTCGACGACGTCGACGCGGACGCGTCGGCCGTCGGCGAGGGCGGTCACGAGGGTGCGCAGGGCCTTGGCCGTGCGACCGGCGCGGCCGATGACCCGGCCGAGGTCCTCGGGGTTCACGTGGACCTCGAGGACCTCCCCGCGCGTCGACGAGGCGGTCACGACGCGAACGTCGTCGGGGTGATCGACGATCCCCTTGACCAGGTGTTCGAGCGCGGGTGCCAGCACGGGCCTACGCCTCGTCCGCTGCGGACTCGTCGGCCGCCTCGGCAGCCGGCTCCGCGGGCTTCTCGGACTTGGGCTTCAGGACCGTCTTCTTCGACTCGTCGGCCACGAAGGCGGCCTTCGGCTCGGCGGTCCTGACGGTGCTCACGGCCTTCTTGTCACCCTTGAAGGTGCCCCAGTCGCCGGTGAGCTTGAGGATCGCGAGGACCTGCGGGGTCGGCTGGGCGCCGACGCCGAGCCAGTACTGCGCGCGCTCGGAGTCGACCTCGATGAACGAGGGCTCCTCGGTGGGGTGGTACTTGCCGATCTCCTCGATCACGCGACCATCGCGCTTGGTGCGCGAGTCGGCGACGACGATGCGGTAGTACGGCGCCCGGATCTTCCCCAGGCGCTTCAGACGGATCTTGACAGCCACGATTCTCCCGTGTGTGTTGTAGTGAGACGAACTGACAGCCGTGAGCGTGGGGTGCACACTCGGCGGAAGCTCTGATTCGTTCCGGGTGCCGGATAGAGGGTCGGGCACGTCGGAACTCGACAGACCATTCTTGCAGATTTCGGCAGGATCCGTGAATCGGCGACGGATGCCGTGCGGGCGTGACCGGAGCGGCGCCGACGTGCGACGATGGCACCATCGCGGTCGCCGCTCGGCGGCCCGGGAGGAGCACTTCCGCGCACATGGAGGATCGCAGCGACGGCCCGCCCCCGATCCCGTTCGCGGAGTCGGCGCGGTCGACCGTGGGCATCGAGTGGGAGGTCGCGATCGTCGACCGCCACTCGGGCGAGCTCGCCCCGGTCGGCGACCGGGTGCTGGCGGTGCTCGCCGAGCGGCCCGACGACCCCGTCGCATCGCGGATCACCGCCGAGCTGCTGCGCAACACGGTCGAACTCGTGACCGGCGTGCACGAGCGGGTCGCCGATGCCGTGGCCGACCTGGAGGAGCAGCTCGGCGTCGTGCGCCGCGTCATCGACGACCTCGGCGAGTACGAGGTCATCTGCGCGGGATCCCACCCGTTCGGCCGCTGGTTCCAGCAGGCGGTGACCGACAAGCCCCGCTACCACAAGCTCATCGAGCGCACCCAGTGGTGGGGCCGCAACATGATGATCTGGGGCATCCACGTGCACGTCGGCATCGAGGACCGCGACAAGGCGCTCCCGATCATGGACGGCCTCATGCGCTACATCCCGCACCTGCAGGCACTGTCGGCGTCGAGCCCCTACTGGGCGGGCGTCGAGACCGGCTACGCGTCGAACCGCGCCCTCATGTTCCAGCAGCTGCCGACCGCGGGGCTCCCCTATCCCCTGCCCGACTGGGCCGCGTACGAGCGCCACGTCGACGACCTCGTGCGCACGGGCATCATCGAGGAGCAGACCGAGGTGCGCTGGGACATCCGCCCCTCCCCGCGCTGGGGCACGGTCGAGGTGCGCGTGTGCGACGGCGTCTCGACCTCCGCCGAGATCGGCTCCATCGCCGCGCTCGTGCAGTGCCTCGTCGAGTGGATGAGCACGCGGCTCGACGAGGGCGAGACGCTGCCGGTGCTGCAGCCCTGGTACATCCGCGAGAACAAGTGGCGCGCGGCGCGCTACGGCATGGACGCCCGCGCGATCGTCGACGTCACGGGCGCCCAGCGCCGCGTGGTCGACGATCTCGAGGAGCTCCTGCCCGTGCTCGCGCCGATCGCTCGGCGGCTCGGCTGCGCCGCCGAGCTCGACGGCGTGCGCACCATGCTCGCGCACGGCGCGAGCTACCAGCGGCAACTGCGGGCCGCGGCCGAGGCCGACGAGGACCTCACCGCCGTCGTGCGGCATCTGGCCCGCGAACTGCGCGAGGGCGTCGCCGGCCAGCAGTGACGCGGGTCCCCGCCCGCCGCCTCAGGCCGGGATGCGCCGCGTGCGGATGAGCTCCGCGTACCAGCGCGCGCTGTCCTTCGGGATGCGCTCGAGCGTGTCGTAGTCGACGCGCACGATGCCGAACCGCTTCGAGTAGCCGTACCCCCACTCGAAGTTGTCCATCAGCGACCAGACCTGGTAGCCGCGCAGGTCGACGCCACGGGCCATCGCCCGGTGCGCGGCCGTGAAGTGCCGGCGCAGGTAGTCGATGCGGTCGACGTCGTGCACCCGCGGGCCGTCGTCGCCCTGGACGACCTCGTCGGCGAACGCGGCGCCGTTCTCGGTCACCATCAGCGGCGTGCCGGGGAACTGCTCGTGCAGCGAGACCAGCAGGTCCTCGAGGCCCGACGGGTCGATGTTCCAGCCCATCTCCGTGTACGGGCCGGGCTGCACGAGGAACTCGACGTCGCCGGCGCCCGGCCACGCGGTGCCGCCCATGTCCTTGTGGCCGTCGGCGACGACCTTCTCCCCGGCGCCGTCCCACATCCGCACCGTCACGGTCGAGTAGTAGTTCACGCCGATGAGGTCGACCGGCTGGTGGATCAGCTCGAGGTCGCCGTCCTGCACGAACGCCCAGTCGGTGACCTCCGCCGTGTCCTGCATGACGTCGGCGGGGTACGAGCCGCGCAGCATGGGGTCGAGGAAGACGCGGTTCGAGAGGCCGTCGATGCGGCGCGCCGCCTCGGGCCCGGTCGGCCCGTCGGGCCGGATGACGTGCAGGTTCAGCGTGATCGAGTACTCGGGGTCGTTCGTGACGACGCTCCGGAGCGCCCGCACGGCGAGCCCGTGGGCGAGGTTCAGGTGGTGCACCGCAGCGAGGGCCTCCGCGCCGTCGGTGTGGCCCGGCGCGTGGGCGCCCGACCCGTACCCGAGGTACGCCGAGCACCACGGCTCGTTCAGCGTGGTCCACACCTCGACGCGGTCGCCGAGCCGCTCGCCGACGATACGGGCGTACTCGGCGAACGCGAACGAGGTCTCCCGGCTGGTCCAGCCGCCCGCGTCCTCGAGCGCCTGCGGCAGGTCCCAGTGGTACAGCGTGGCGATGGGCCGGATGCCGCGCGCGATGAGTCCGTCCACGAGCCGGTCGTAGAACGCCAGCCCCGCCTCATTGGCCGGCCCCGTGCCGGTCGGCTGGATGCGCGGCCAGGCGATCGAGAAGCGGTACGCCTCCAGGCCCAGCTGCGCCATCAGGTCGAGGTCGTCCTCGACACGGTGGTAGTGGTCGCAGGCGACGTCGCCCGTGTCGCCGTTCCAGACCTTGCCCGGCGTGTGGCTGAACGTGTCCCAGATCGACGGCCCGCGGCCGTCCTCGGTCGCCGCACCCTCGATCTGGTAGGCGGCGGTGGCCGACCCGAAGACGAAGTCGGGTCCGAACTCCAGCCCGCTGTCGCGGTAGTCGGCACTCGGCGTGGTCATGTGCATTCCCCCTTCCCGGAGCGGTTGCACCCGCCCCGGAGATACGTCACGATGCGGCGTTCCGCCGCGCTGCCCCGGTCGCGTCAGCCGCGCCCGAGGAACTTCTGCAGCGCCTGCAGGTCCTCCTCCGAGGGTGCGCCCGTCGCACCCGTGCCGCCGCCCAGGCCGAAGCCCGAGCCGGAGGGTGCGCCCGACGGCGCGACCGGCCGACCCTCGGCCAGCGCGGCGTTCTCCGCGGCGCGCTTGGCCGGGTTGCCCGAGCGCGAGCCGGAGGGCTTCTTGCCGCCCTTGCGGCGCTTGCCCTGGCCGTGCCCGCCGCCACCCGGCATGGGACCCATCCCGGGGATCTGCGGCGTGCCGCCGCGGGCGACGGTCTTCATCATCTTCGCGGCCTGCTCGAAGCGCTGCACGAGCTGGTTCACGTCGGTCACGGTCATGCCCGAGCCCTTCGCGATACGCAGTCGCCGCGAGCCGTTCAGGAGCTTCGGGTTGGTGCGCTCGGCAGGCGTCATGGACTGGATGATCGCCTCGGTGTGCACGATCTCGCGCTCGTCGAAGTCGTCGAGCTGCTGCTTCATCGAGCCCATGCCCGGCAGCATGCCCATCATCTTCTTGAGGTTGCCGGCACCGCGCAGCTGCTGCATCTGCTTCAGGAAGTCGTCGAGCGTGAACTGCTCGCTCGCGATCTTCTCGGCGACCTTCAGCGCCTCCTCCTCGTCGAAGGCCTGCTGGGCCTGCTCGATGAGGGTGAGGATGTCGCCGAGGTCGAGGATGCGGCTCGCCATGCGATCGGGGTGGAACGGCTCGAAGTCGTCGAGCCCCTCGCCCGTGGACGCGAAGATGATGGGGCGACCGGTGACGGATGCCACGGAGAGCGCCGCACCGCCGCGCGCGTCGCCGTCGAGCTTGGAGAGCACCACGCCCGTGAAGTCGACGCCCTCTTGGAAGGCCCTCGCGGTCGCGACCGCGTCCTGGCCGATCATCGCGTCGATGACGAAGAGCACTTCGTCGGGGTTCGTCGCCTTCCGGATGTTCGCGGCCTGCTTCATGAGCTCCGCGTCGACGCCGAGGCGGCCCGCGGTGTCGATGATGACGGTGTCGTGCTGGGCGCGGGTGGCCTGCGCGACGGCGTCCTTCGCGACCTTCACCGGGTCTCCGACGCCGTTGCCCGGCTCGGGCGCGTAGACGGTGACGCCGGCCTGCTCGCCGACGACCTGGAGCTGGTTCACGGCGTTCGGGCGCTGGAGGTCGGCGGCCACGAGCATCGGCGTGTGGCCGTCCTTCTTCAGCCACTTCGCCAGCTTGCCGGCGAGCGTGGTCTTGCCGGCGCCCTGCAGGCCGGCGAGCATGATGACGGTCGGCGGTGTCTTCGCGAACTGCAGGCGGCGCTGCTGGCCGCCGAGGATCTCGACGAGCTCCTCGTTGACGATCTGCACGACCTGCTGCGCCGGGTTCAGCGCACGGTTGACCTCGTCGCCGAGCGCGCGCTCGCGCACCTTCGCGGTGAACTCCTTGACGACGGGCAGCGCCACGTCGGCCTCGAGCAGCGCGCGCCGGATCTCGCGGACGGTGCCGTCGACGTCCGCCGCGGACAGCTTGCCCTTGGTGCGGAGGTTCTTGAACGTCTCGGCAAGACGGTCGGACAGGGTTCCGAAGGTAGCCATGGTGGCTGCAAGTCTACGCGAGACGGTGGGGCGGATCGGCCGCCCGCTGCCGCCTCAGGACTCGAGCACGACGTCGACGACGTCGGAGTCGCGATCGACCGTCGCGATGAGGCGCGCGTCGTTGTCGTCGGCGGCGAACGAGTACTCGAACACGGCGAACGCCTCGTCCTGCCCGCCGTTGGCCGGACGGAACTCGACCCGCTCCAGCACCAGCGAGCGCAGGATGTCGATCTCGCGGTCGCCCGACTCGCGCGCGATCGCGTCCTCGATCTCCTCGGCCTCGAGCACCTCCTGCACGAGCGCGAGGAACCGCGACGTCGGCGTCGAGGCGCGCGCCAGCTCGGCGACGAACGCCTCGCGCACGTCGGCGTCGAGGTCCTCGATGCCGCTCACCATGCCCGCGGCGACGTCCAGCGCCTCCTCGGCGGGCTCGTCGTCGTCGACCTGGAGGACGACCTCCACCGACTGGTCGCCGCAGTCGACGACCTCCGACCAGTAGGACCCGCCGTCACCGCCGACGACGCCGAAGTACTCGTGCTCGATGGACATCTCCACCCCCTGCTCCGACGCTACTCCCCGATGAGGTTCTGGGCGAAGACGTGCGGGGTGAAGCCCGTCAGGTCGCCGATGCCCTCGCCCTGGCCGATCAGCTTGATCGGCAGGCCCGTGCGGTCCTGCACGTTCAGCACGAACCCGCCCTTGGCCGACCCGTCGAGCTTGGTGATGACGAGGCCGGTGACGCCCGCGTGCTCGATGAAGGCCTGCGCCTGCGCGAGGCCGTTCTGCCCGGTGGTCGCGTCCAGCACGAGCAGCACCTCGGCGACGGGCGCCTGCTTCTCGACCACGCGGCGCACCTTCGCGAGCTCGTCCATGAGCCCGCCCTTGGTCTGGAGGCGCCCCGCGGTGTCGATGAGCACGATCTCGATGCCGTCGCGCTTGGCCCGCTCCACGGTCTGGAACGCGACCGCGGCCGGGTCCTGCCCCTCGCGCTCGGGGCGGACCACCTCGGCCCCCGCGCGCTCGGCCCAGGTCGCCAGCTGGTCGACGGCGGCCGCGCGGAACGTGTCCGCCGCGCCGACGACGACGCTGCGCCCGTAGGTGCCGAGGAACCGGGCGAACTTGCCGATCGTCGTGGTCTTGCCGACGCCGTTCACGCCCACCACGAGCACGACCGCGGGTCGTTCGCTGAGGCGCAGGGTGGGGTCGTACTTCGACAGGCGCTCCTCGATGGTCTCGCGGAGCATCCGCTGCACGTCGCGCGGATCGGTCGTGCGGTAGCGCTCGACCTGCGCCTGGAGGTGCTCGACGATCTCCTCGGTCAGGTCGGGACCGAAGTCGGCGGTGATGAGCGCGGTCTCGAGGTCGTCCCAGGTGTCCTCGTCGATGACCCGCGCCTGGAAGACGTTGCGGAGCCGGGCGCCGAGGGACCACGATGCGCGTTCTGCCATGGCCACCAGCCTACGGTCTCGGACCGCAGGCGCCGTCCGTGCGCGGGCGGCTCAGGCGCTCGCGCGCTCCTCGCGCACGCGCTGCCCGACGACCGCCGAGACGCCGTCCTGGCGCATCGAGACGCCGTACAGCGCGTCGGCGATCTCCATGGTGCGCTTCTGGTGGGTGATGACGATGAGCTGGCTGTCGTCGCGGAGCTCCTCGATGACCGTCAGCAGGCGCCCGAGGTTCGCGTCGTCGAGCGCCGCCTCGACCTCGTCGAGGATGTAGAACGGGCTGGGGCGCGCCTTGAAGATGGCGATGAGCAGCGCGACCGCGGCGAGCGACCGCTCGCCGCCCGAGAGCAGCGAGAGTCGCTCGATCTTCTTGCCGGCGGGCTTGACCGAGACCTCGATGCCGCTGGTGAGCAGGTCGTCGGGGTCGGTGAGCGCGATGCTGCCGGTGCCGCCGGGGAACAGCACCGGGAACACCTCGCCGAACGCGGCGCGGGTGTCCTCGAACGCGGCCTGGAAGATCGAGACCATCTTGCGGTCGATCTCCTCGATGATCGTGACGAGGTCGGCGCGGGTCTTCGTGAGGTCGGCGAGCTGCTCGGTGAGGAAGGCGTGTCGCTGCTCGAGCGCGGCGAACTCCTCCAGCGCGAGCGGGTTCACGCGCCCGAGCTGCGCGAGCATCCGCTCCGCGCCCTTCAGGCGCCGCTGCTGCACGGCGCGGTCGAACGGCGCGTCCTCGCCGTCCTCCTCGTCGCTCGGCACCGGCTGGTCGGGACCGTACTCGTCGGCCAGCACGTCCTCCGCGAGGCCGAGTTCCGACTGGGCGCGCTCGAGCAGCGACGAGACATGCAGCTTCTTCTCGTAGATCTGCAGCTCGAGCCCGTGCACGTCCTCGGTGATCGACTGCAGGCGCTCGCGCACGCTCGCCTCGTCGCGGCGCAGCGCGTTCAGCTCCTCGTTCTGGCCGGCCCGTTCCTCCTCGGCCCGTGCCAACCGGATGCGCGCCTCGGACACGGATGCGTCGACGGACGACAGCACGGCGGGCAGCGCGTCGGCGACCCGTCGCGCCGCCTCGTACTGGCGGCGCCGGATGACCGCGCGACGCGCTGCCTCCTCCGCCTGGCGGCGCTCGGCCTCGCGCCGGCGCTCGAGCCCGGCGATGCGGCCCTCCTCGCTCCGCACCCGCTCGCGCGCGGTCTCGAGCGCGAGCCGGGCCTCGACCTCCTGCTCGCGCGCAGCCTCGAGTGCCGCGGCACCGGCGTCGCGCGCCGACAGGTCCAGCACGGGTCGGGGCGTCGCACGCGCGGCCTCGAGCGCGTCCTTGGCAGCGACCGACGCCTGCTCGGCCTCGGCGACGCGCTCGGCCGCGGTGCGGGCGGACTCGGCGAGCCGCTCGGTCTCTGCGGTCGCCGCGTCGGCCGTGACGCGCGCCTTGTTCAGCTGCTCGGTCTGGGCGGCCAGCTGGGCGTCGTACTCGCGGAGCGCGGTGAGCGCCTGCGCCGACTGCTGCTTCGCGGTCTCGTGCGCGCTGCGCTGCTCGCCCAGCTCGAACCGTCGCCGCTCCAGCTCGGAGCGCACCTCGCCGAGGCGCGCGTCGGCGGCGTCGCGCTCGGCGATCAGCTCGATGCGGCTCCGCCCCTCGCCCGAACCGCCGCGGATGACGTAGCGGCCGATCACGGCGCCGTCGCGCGTGACCACGGTGACGTCGTCGGCGTCGAGGGCCGCCGACGCCGCCCGCACCGCGTCGACGTCGTCGGCGATGACCGTGCGGGCGAGCAGCGCCGCGACGCCGGGCGGGCCGGTGACGACGGATGCCGCGGGGGTGAGCCCGTCCACGTCGGCGACCGCGGGCGCCGTGGTCGCCTCGGCGAGCGCGAGCTCGACGCGCCCGAGGTCGTTGCCGCGCGCGTGGGCGAGGGCGTCCAGCGCCGCATCGCGATCGTCGACGAGCACCGCGTCGGTGAGGGTGCCGAGCGCGGCGGCGATCGCCGCCTCGAAGCCGGGTTGCACCTGCACGTGCTCGGCGAGGAGGCCGCGCACGCCGGGCCGGCCCGCCGCCACCAGCGCCGCCGAGCCGTCGCGCTGGTCGAGCGCCAGCGAGAGCGCGCCGACCTTCGCGGTCAGCGCGTCGCGCTCGCGCTCGCGCACGTGCAGTGCCTCGCGGATGCGCTCGATCTCGCCCTCGGCCTCGAACACGGCCGCCTGGGCCAGCTCGTACGCCTCGTCGAGGTCGGTCTCGCCGTCCTGGCTGAGTGGGGCGTTCTGCTCCAGCTCGGCGAGCGCGGTCGTCGCGATCGCGGCGCGGTCGGACGCCGCGGCGAGCGCGTTCTCCTGGCGGAGCACCTCGCCGCGCACGGTCGCGAGACGCGAGGCGGCGGTGTCGGCGCGCCCCGAGAGGGCCGCGAGCTCGAGGTCGTAGCGGGAGACGGCGGCGCTCTGCGCGGCGACGTCCTCGTCGGTGGCGTCCAGTGCGTGGCGCGCCGCGACGGTGGCGCGCTGGGCGTCCTCGAGGCCGGTCGCCGCGGCCTGGACGGCGGCGCGCACCTGCTCGAGCTCGGCCCGCGCGTCGTCGATGGCCGCCTGCGAGACGGTCGGGGCGGCATCCGGCTCCTCGGCGTCGCGGCCGAGCAGGGCGAGGCGCTGGTTCGCCAGCGTGTGCAGCCCGCGCAGGCGCTCCTGCGCCGACTCGAGCGTGAACCCGACGCGGCGCGCGTCGTCGACGGCGACCGACTGCTGCGCCTGCTCCAGGCGGGCGACGCGCGCCTGCCGCTGCTCGAGCTGGTCCTGCAGCACGAGCCGCTCCGAGTGCCGCTCCGCCTCGGTGCGGGAGTGGGCGTCGAGGGTGCGGCGGAGGCCCACCACCTCGTCGGCGAGCAGCCGCGCACGGGCGTCGCGCACGATCGCCGCGATCGATTGCGCCTGGCGCGCCACCTCGGCCTGACGTCCGAGCGGCTTCAGCTGCCGGCGGATCTCGCCCGCCAGGTCGGAGAGGCGGGTCAGGTTCGCCTGCATCGCATCGAGCTTGCGGAGCGTCTTCTCCTTGCGCCGCCGGTGCTTCAGGATGCCGGCGGCCTCCTCGATGAAGCCGCGCCGGTCGTCCGCGCTCGCGTGCAGCACGTTGTCGAGCTGGCCCTGGCCGACGATGACGTGCATCTCGCGGCCGAGCCCGGAGTCGCTGAGGAGCTCCTGCACGTCGAGCAGGCGGCACGCCTCGCCGTTGATGGCGTACTCGCTCGTGCCGTTGCGGAACAGGGTGCGGCTGATCTGCACCTCGGTGTACTCGATCGGCAGCGCGCCGTCGCTGTTGTCGATCGTGAGCGACACCTCGGCACGCCCGAGCGGCCCGCGGCTGGAGGTGCCGGCGAAGATGACGTCCTCCATCTTGCCGCCGCGGAGGGTCTTGGCGCCCTGCTCGCCCATGACCCAGGCGAGGGCGTCGACGACGTTCGACTTGCCGGAGCCGTTCGGGCCCACGACGCAGGTCACGCCGGGCTCGAAGGCGAAGACGGTGGGCTGTGCGAAGGACTTGAACCCCTTGAGGGTCAGGCTCTTCAGGTACACGTGCTTCCCCCGGTTGACGAACCGCGACCCGTCCGGCCGGCGGATCGCCCGCGACTACGGTACCGGACTCTTCCCCGCGATCCGCGCAGGCGATAAGCTCGTCGGCTGCGCGGTCGCGCGGCGGGACGGAGCGGTCGATGCGGATCGAGCGGGTGCACGTGCCCGAGCGGCTGGGCACGGCGGATGCGGCGGGCTTCGAGCGGTACGTCGCGCTGATGCGCGACGTCGAGGCCGAGCTCTGGGGGCACGACGACCTCACGCAGGACGCGCGCACGGTACTCCCCCGCTATCGCTCCGAGTACGTGCGGCGCGTGCCGCTGCTCGCGCTCGACGGCGACGACGCACTCGGTGCCGCCGTCGTGGAGTGGGAGCCGGGCGAGGACGCCGAGACAGCGATCCTCTACGGCCTGGTTCCGTCGGCGGAGCGGCGCCGGGGCATCGGCTCCTGGTTGCTCGCCGAGTGCGAGCGCATCGCGCTGGAGGCGGGTCGCCGCGTGCTCATCAGCTGGAGCGACCACCCCGCCGCCACGCTCGACGTGGACGGGCCGCGCCTCGGGGCATCCGTCGGCGACGCGGTCGTGCCCGCCGCCGACCCGCGCGCGGCCTTCTTCACCCGCCACGGCTACAAGCTGGGGCAGGTCGAGCGCATGAGCGTGCTCGACGTCGGGGCCGGCGACGTGCCGGAACCCGAGCCCGCCGCGGGGTACCGCCTGGTCACGTGGTCGGGGCACGCGCCCGACGAGCTCGTCGACGCGTACGCGGCGGCGAAGACCCGGATGGCGCTCGACGTGCCTGCAGCGGACCTCACGATCGACCCCGAGCACTGGGACGCCGACCGGGTGCGCACCTTCGAGGGCCAGCGCGCCGAGAGCGGCGACGGGCTGCTGGTCGCGGCCGCGGTGGCCGAGGACGGCGCGGTCGCCGGGTACACCGAGCTCGAGCTGCCCCACGACAAGTCCTGCGCCTACCAGGGCGACACGCTCGTGGTCGCCGCCCACCGCGGCCGAGGCCTCGGCCTGCGGGTCAAGCAGGCGAACCATCGCGCGCTGGCCGAGACCGCGCCGGAGCGGACGCGCGTCTACACCTGGAACGCCGACGAGAACGCGCACATGCTCGCCATCAACATCGCGCTCGGGTTCCGCACGGCCGCGTACTCGGCGGCGTGGCAGCGTCGGGTCGACGACGGGGCCCCGGGGCTATGACCCGGAGAACATCCAGCGGGCACTGCTCCGCTCCGCGACCGCGCGAAGCGACGCTCCGAGGGTGCCGACGACCGTGACCTCGGCGTCCGAGATGCGGGCCAGCGGATCGATCTCGTCCATTCCACGGCAGTGGAGGATCCCCAACTCGCGGATCGGCAGCGCCGGCAGCGTCGCGACGCCCTGGACCAGTCCGACCCGCGCGAGCGACACGATCCGCAGTTCGGACAGGTCGCGGAGCGAACCGAGATCGAAGCGCCGAGCGCCCTCGATCACGAGTTCCGACAGGCGGGATTCGGGGCCGTCGACTGCGATGGACGACACGTTGCGGGCAGCGGTCAGGGTCAACGACGTGAGCGAGGCAGGAAGCCTGGGGAGGGAGCCGCGCCAGGTCTCGGCGAACGACGCGTGCGCGAGCGCCGGGGCGTCGAGCACGGACTCGAAGCCCTGCAGGAGCCCCGAGTAGCGCTCCAAGTGCGGCAACGACGACAGATCGGTCTCGGGCGCTCCCGGCACGGTGAGTTCGAGATCGCGCAGCGAACCGAGACCGGAGACCGACCGGGTGTCGAGATCCACGCCGACGATGCCGAGGCTCGTGAGGCCATGGAAGTCGCGGAGGAACTCCAGCCCCGCGGCTTCGCGGGGAACCGAGACGAGGTGCACTCCGAGTCCCGTCGCGAGGATCTGTCTCCGCTCCCGCGACGTGGGAACGCGGCCCTCGAACACCGCGACGGGAACGCGATCCGCGGGAGCCTCGCGGATGACGAGGTCGCCGCGGCGGTGGAAGAAGGGCAGACCGAGCACGTCGACGGGATCCCGGAGCCGTCAGGCGACCCTGTCGCCGCCGAAGAAGTCCGCCACGCCGGTGGTGCTCGAGCTGACGTCCCAGAGGAGCCGCTCGCCGTCGGGGTCGCGCTCCGGCGGCAGCAGGACGGCGGGGCCGGGCTCGCCCCGCCCGGCGGGACCGAAGAACTGCCCGCCATCGACGCCCGGTTCGAAGGACGCGCGGAGGATGCCCATCGTGCCGTCCTCGACCGAGTGGGCGACCCGGAGCGTGCGTCGCAGGATCGCGCGGTCGAGGAGGCGCGTGCCGCCCGCGCCAGCGGCCTTCGCCTGCAGGCCCGAGTCCGTCGGCCCCGGATGGGCGCAGACCGACTTCATGCCACGCAGGCGGTCGGCCTCGGGCATGCGGTCGGAGAGCGCGTAGGTGAAGAGCAGGTTCGCGAGCTTCGACTGCTGGTACCTCCGCCACTTCCCGAACCCGGGGAACCCGTCGCCGCCGAGGTCACCGCCCCGGGGTTCCAGGTACTCGGCGCGCAGCGGCGCCCCGCGGCGTGCACCGCTCGAGTGGTTGACGACGCGGGCCTCCCCCCGTGCCTCGGCCGCCGCGGCGAGCAGCGGCCAGAGCAGGGACGTCAGCAGGAAGTGCGAGAGGTGGTTGGTCTGCATCTGCACGTCGCATCCGTCTGCCGTGGCGACGTCGGCGAGCCCCATCACGCCGGCGTTGTTGCAGAGCACGTCGATGCCGTCGGGCACCGACTCCGCCACCTCGGCGGCGGCCCGGCGCACGCTCTCGAAACGCTGCAGGTCGCACGCGATCGGCACGACCTCCGCACCGGCCACCTCCAGCGACGCGGCGGACGCGGCCGCCCGCGGCGACGGGCGGTTCAGCAGCACCACGCGCGCGCCGAGGGACGCCGCCGTCGACGCGAAGACCGCGCCCGTACCGCTCGTGGTACCGGTGACCGCCACGGTGCGGCCCTCCAGGCGTGGGAGCCCGGCCACGACGTCCGCGAAGTGCTCGGGCTCGTGAGTCGGGTGCTCGGGTGGGGTCATCTCGGTTCCGTCCCGGTGGTGTGCGGAGCGCTGCAGGGTCGAACGCCTGCGATGCTACCCGCTGCCGCGGTCAGCGCCTGCGCTGGCAGCGCGGGCAGCGGTGCGACGACCGGTTCATGAACTGCTCGCGCACGATCGGGGTGCCGCAGCGCGGGCACGGGCGGCCCTGCTGCCCGTAGGCGTTCAGCGAGTGGGCGAAGTAGCCGGATGCCCCGTTGACGTTGACGTACTGGGCGTCGAAGCTCGTGCCGCCCTCGGCCAGCGCGCGCTCGAACACCTCGCGCACGGCCGCGAGCAGGCGTCGTGAACGCACCGGCCCGACGGCCGATGCCTGCTCGTCGTAGTGCACGCGCGCCGACCAGAGCGCCTCGTCGGCGTAGATGTTGCCGATGCCGCTGACCAGGTTCTGGTCGAGCAGCGCGCGCTTGACACCCGTGCGCCGCGTGGCGAGGGCGGCGAGGAACCTGCGGTCGTCGAACGCCGGATCGAGCGGGTCGCGGGCGATGTGGGCGACGGGCACCGGGAGGCGCGTGCGCCACGCGGCATCCGCCTCGCCCGCATCACCCGAGTACCCGGCCGGAGCACCGTCGTCGGTCTCCACGAGGCGCTCGACCGCGAGGGAGCCGAAGATGCGCTGGTCGACGAAGTCGATCGCGAGGTCGCCGTGCCGCGGGGACGAGACGTGCAGGCGCGCGCGCAGCAGGGGCACGAGCGGCGCATCGGGCGTGCGCAGCAGCAGTTGGCCGCTCATGCCGAGGTGCGCGAGCAGGGCACGGCCGGTGTCGAGGGGCATCCAGAGGAACTTGCCGCGCCGCACGGCCGCCTCGATGCGGGCGCCGGTGAGCAGCTCGTCGAAGGGGCCCGACGCCGGGTCGTGGCGCCGCAGCGACCGGGGTTCGAACACCTCGACGCCGAGGACTCGTGAGCCGGTGACGGCCGGCGCGAGGCCCGCCCGGACGACCTCGACCTCGGGCAGCTCCGGCATGCTCAGTCGGCCGTGATGCGCGTCCAGGCGTCGAGCGCGGCGGCCATCTCGGCCTGCTTCTTGCTCGTGCCCGACCCGGTGCCGGTGACCAGGTCGCCGACGGCGACCGTCGCGGCGAAGACCTTGTTGTGGTCGGGGCCCGACTCGGTGACCGTGTACGCCGGCGCCGTGGCGCCGCGGCGTGCCGCGATCTCCTGCAGGCTCGTCTTGGGGTCCATGGCCGCGCCGAAGCGATCGGGATCGGCCATCAACGGGCCGACGAGCCGGAGCACCAGGTCGGTGGCCGCATCCGGACCCGCGTCGAGGAAGGTCGCGCCGATGATCGCCTCCACCGTGTCGGCCAGGATCGACGCCTTGTCGTGGCCGCCGGTCATCGATTCCCCGCGACCGAGTCGGATGTGCGGGCCGAGGCCGATGGTGCGCGCCACCTCCGCGAGCGCGACGCTCGAGACGAGGCTGGCGCGACGCTTCGCGAGGTCGCCCTCGTCGAGGTCGGGGTGATCGCGGTAGAGCGACACCGTGACGGCCTGCCCGAGGATCGAGTCGCCCAGGAACTCCAGGCGCTCGTTCGTCGGGATGCCGCCGTGCTCGTACGCGAACGACCGGTGCGTGAGGGCGAGCAGCAGGAGATCGGGGTCGAGCTCGACCTGCAGCGTGCGCTGCAGCGCGTCGAGACTCGCCGTCTCCTCGGGGCTCCGCTCCGTCACCACCGGTCGTTCGTCGTCAGCGAGCAGTTGCCGATCAGACGTCGGCGACCTTGCGGCCCTTGTACTCCAGGAACAGCGGCGTACCGGCCGAGTCCTCCACGACCTTCGCGCGGTGCGGGAGGCTGTAGGTGACCTTGCCGTTCTCGACGGTCTTCACGAGCGCAGGGGCCTGCGCCTTCCACTGCGAGCGGCGCGCGTGGGTGTTGGCGCGCGACTTCTTCCGCTTGGGAACAGCCATGACTCTCTCTCAATCTCTCTGCTGGTCGGCATCGGAGGACGTGTCCGTGCCAGGGTCCGTGGAAGCCTCGAAGTCCGCGAGCGCGTCCCACCGCGGGTCGCGGTGTTCTCTCGCGGCGAGTTCCGGGTGTTCCTCCAGCCGAAGCCCGGTCTCTGGGTCGAGACCCGGGCAATCCGGCCGGCACACCGGCTGGAACGGCAGTGCAAGGACCACCGCATCGCGGATGAGCGGTTCAAGATCCACGTGGTCGTCTTGAACCTCATACTCGAAAGCTTCACCGGAATGATACGCGAAAAGCTCCTGGAACTCGACTTCGACCGGCAGGGAGATGTCGCGCAGGCATCGTCCGCACTGTCCGGTGGCCGTCGTGTCGACCTCCGCGGTCGCGAGGATGCCCTCGTGGACGGACTCCAGCCGCGCGTCGATCGTGATCGGATCGCCCGCCCCGACCGAGACCAGGCCCTCGCCCAGCGCCTCCGGCGCGAACGCCTCGATGCGCTGCTCGCGCATCTGGCCGGGACGCCCGGTCAGGTCGCGGATGTCGATGCGGTAGGGGGTGCTCGTGGATGCCACGAGCCCAGAGTCTACGCGTCCGCCGGGCGCTCGCGGCCGCGCATCGGCGATTCGCGGCGCTGCATCAGGGAGACGGGCACGGCGGCGGCGCGGAACCGCTCGGCGGGCTGCACGCCGTGCTCGAGGGCGCGCACCACGGTGTCGAGGTCGCGCGTGAGCGGATGGTCCGGCCGGACCGCCTGCCGCCCGAACCGGTGCCGCTCGACCGCCCCGAGGAGCGTCTCGAGCGCCGCACGCGCCTGCGCGTCGTCGCGGAGTCCGTCGCGAGCGGCCAGGCGCGCCGCGAACCCGCGCGGCGACTCCGTGACGAGCGGTGGGTCGCCGAGGTCGGTCGCGGTCGCCTCCACCTCGGACCACGCCGCCGCAGCGGCATCCGTGCCGTCCCAGGCCCGACGACGACGCCACGCGCGCACCGCACGTCGGGCGACCGCCGGGATCGAGAGCAGGAGCGCCACGATGAGCACGCCGAGGCCCAGTCGCGCGAGGGGCGCGGCGCGATCGGCCGCCGCGCCCGCCGCGGAGCCGTTCGTCGGGTCGTCGGGGATCGCCGGGCCGGCCTCGGTCGCGGGTGCGGACGCGCCCGGCGTCGGCGCCGTCGTCGCCCCGGGATCGCCGAGCACCGAGACGCGCGAGTAGTCCGGCACGGAGCCGCGCCCGGGCGTCGGCTCGAACGGCATCCACCCGATGCCCTCGAAGTACAGCTCGGGCCACGCGTGCAGGTCGTGGGTGTCGACGTCGTAGCGCGCCTCGCCGGCCAGCGCGCCGGTGCCGCGCGTGCCGCCCGTGTACCCGAGCGAGATGCGCGACGGGATGCCGGCCTCCCGGGCCATCACCGCCATCGTCGAGGCGAAGTGCACGCAGTAGCCCTCCTTGACCTCGAGGAACTCGGCGATGACGTCGAAGCTGCCGCCGTCGTAGCCCTCCTCGACCGGCGACTCGGTGGAGTACGAGAACTCCGAGCTGCGCAGGTAGCGCTGGATGAGCACGGCCGCGTCGTACGGCGATCCCGCCGACGCGGTCACCTCGGCGGTCGTCTCGCCGATGATGTCGGGCACCCCGCCGGGCAGCTCGAGGAACCGCTCCATCTCGTCGGGCAGCGCCCGGCTGGCCGTGCGGAGCTGTTCGGGCGTCGGGTCGAGGTCGAGGTGGGTCACGACGTAGCGCTGGCCTGCGGTGTCGTCGTCGGCGCTCGCCACCGCGAGCGACTCCGCGTCCCAGAACCAGGAGCCCTGCAGTCCCTGCACGGAGCGCGCCGGGTAGGGCACGGGGAGCCAGGTCGTCACGACCGAGTCGACGACGACCGTGGTGCGCACGAGGCTGCGCGCCACCCCGAGGTCGAGGCCGGGCGGGGACGGGAAGTCGTCGACCGTCTGGTCCTCCACGAGCGGCGCCTGGGTCGCCGACCACACGTCGCCCTCGAACCGGTCGAGCGTGAGCAGGGTGAAGTACGGCCGCTCGCCGCCCGTCGTCGAGTAGTGCAGCGCGGCGAGCGGCTCCGGCCGGCGCAGGTCCTGCCCGAGGTCGATGAACGGGTTCACGCCGCGGGAGAACAGCGGCCCCCGGTCGCCGGTGCCGAACAGGTACGGGTTGGTGATGCTCGGGGTGGCCTGGGCGAGCACGGCCGCGACCAGGAGGCCGACGCCCGCCAGCCCGAGGGTGGCGCCGACGGTCGACGAGCCCGGGGTGCGGTGCGGTGCGGTGACGCGCGGCGCGGCGACGTCGTCGGGGTCGACCGCGAGCTCGCCCCGGCGCCGCACCGCCACGTCGACGCGCAGCAGCAGCAGGTAGGTCGCACCGGTGAGCAGCACGGTCCAGAAGTCGGTACCGCCCTCGACGATGAATCCGGGCACCGCGACCGGCAGCAGCGCGGGGATCGCGGCCATCGCCGGGACGCGGAGGGAGATGACGACGATGTCCGCGACGACCGCCACCAGTCCCGTGGCGAGCGACAGCACGAACAGGATGCCCGGCACGGCGATCGCGGGCGTCGACTGCTGCACGATCGAGGCCTGCCCGGCGGACGCGAGTTCGCCGAAGTGCGCGAAGGTCGCGCCCGTGGGCACGATGCCCGCGATGGCGGTGCCGGCGCCGAAGAGCACCGTGAGCACCACCACGAGCACCACGATCTGCAGCACCGGCACGAGCGACGCGGGGGTGCGGAGGATGCGCAGGCCGAGCCCCGAGGCGAACACGCTCGCCGCGACGAGTGCGCAGAGCCACCACCAGGCGCTCCCGGCCAGCAGCGGTCCGAGCGCGGTCAGCGCGACCGCGGTCAGCCCGAAGGCCGACGCGACCAGTGCCGCGGACTGCAGCACGGTCAGGGGCGGGGTCTCAGGCCGCATCGCCCGCTCCCTGCTCGGGGGCCACCGCATGCCACGCCGTGGGGATGTCCTGCGCCGAGCGGACCGGGATGCAGCGCCACCCGGCGTCCTCGAGGTCGCCGACGAGGGTGCCCCGGACCGTCTCCAGCACGAACGCCACGGCAGGCTCGAACGCCGGGCGCATGACGGCGAGCGCGGCGGCCTCGTCGGGGGCGATGTCGACCAGCACGGCGAACGCGGGTCGCCGGGCCCGGCCGCCGACGCGACGCGGGTCGTCGTGGGGCGCGCCGGACCGGTCCCCCGTCGCCGTGCGCGTGCCCGGGCTCGCGAGGTGCGCGAGCCCCTCCAGCAGCGCCCGTTCGCCGGTGCCGCCCTGGTACTCGACGGGCGCGTCCCCGAACAGCCCGCCCGCGCGACGACGCGGGCCGGGCTCCAGCTGGCTCGGCCCGGTCTCCGAGACGGTGACGCGGAATCCGCCGCGGAGCAGGTGGACGCCCACCGACGCGGCGATCTCCACCCCGAGCTCGAACGGGTGGTGGTACCGGTCCTCGCCGACCGCGAACGACGTGCGGCCGCGGCCGTGCAGGGCGGTGTCGACGATGATCCGGGCATCCGGATCGCTGCGCTGCTCCTCCTGGCGCACCATGATCTCGCCGTGACGGGCCGTCGCCGGCCAGTTCACGCGTCGCAGCGGGTCGCCGTGGCGGTACTCGCGCGCGATGAGCTCGTCGGCGTTCGGGTGGGACTGCCGCTGGAGCTCGAGGAGCACCCCGTCGAGGCTGGCGGGGCCGCCGGCGGATGCACCGAGCGAGGTCACCCGGGGGGTCGCGACGAGGTCGTGGGAGCGCCCGTAGCCGCGCTCGATGCGGGCGAGGCCGAACGGATCGGACAGCGACACCCGCAACGGACCGGCCGCGAACACGCCGCGCCGCGGCAGCCGCAGCGTGTACTCCAGCCGCACGGTGTCGCCGCCGCCCGCCGGTCCGCCCTCCCAGCGTCCGAGCGGCGGCAGCACCGACTCGGCCGGCGTCTCCAGGTGCGCCGCCTGGTCGCGCCAGCGGGCGCCGTCGAGGGTGCGCCGCCCGCGGTTGCGCACCGTCGCCGACGCGGTCGTCGTGCCGCCCGCCGCGACCACCCCGGGCACGAAGCTGCGGGTGACGTCGAGCCGCGGCACGCGCCAGGCCACGAAGGCGAGCGCGACCGCCGGGACGGCGATGCCGATGAGGCCGAACAGGATGAAGTCGCGCCGATCGAGCACGAGCGCGTTCAGGAAGACGATGACGCCGGCCGCGATCAGCACGGCTCCGCGGCGGGTGGGCCTCGGCCAGTCGGCCAGGCGCGCTCCGGAACCGCCCGTCATGGGGTCACTTCCCCGCGGACGCCCCGAGGGGGATCGGGGTCGCCTGCACGATGCGCTCGACGATCTCCGCGACCAGCAGCTCGGCGTCGTTGTGGTGCTGGCCGAGCGCCCGGCTCGTCGGCACGAGGCGGTGCCCCAGCACGGGCCCGGCCAGCGCATCGACGTCGTCGGGCAGTGCGAAGTCGCGCCCGTGCATCGCCGCACGCGCCTTGGCCGCGCGCACCAGCTGGAGGGTCGCGCGCGGGCTCGCCCCGAGCCGCAGCTCGCGGTCGTCGCGGGTCGCTCGTACGATCGCGACGGCGTACTCCTTGACGGGCATCGACACGAACACGTTGCGCACCGCGACGATCATCGCCCGGAGGTCGGCGTCGGACACCACGGCCTCGACCGCGTCCAGCGGGCTGGAGGTCTCGCGCGTGCCGAGCATCTCGAGCTCGCTCGCGTGGTCGGGGTAGCCCATCGAGATGCGCGCCATGAACCGGTCGCGCTGCGCCTCGGGCAGGGCGTACGTGCCCTCCATCTCGATCGGGTTCTGGGTGGCGACCACGGTGAACGGCTCGGGCAGCGGATAGGTCACGCCGTCGACCGTGACCTGGTGCTCCTCCATGCACTCCAGCAGCGCCGACTGGGTCTTCGGGCTCGCCCGGTTGATCTCGTCGCCGATGACGATGTTCGCGAACACCGGCCCCGGCTTGAAGGCGAACTCGCGGTTCGCCTGGTCGAACACGGAGACGCCCGTGACATCGGACGGCAGCAGGTCGGGCGTGAACTGGACGCGGCTCACCGAGCAGTCCACCGACCGCGCCAGCGCCTTCGCGAGCACGGTCTTGCCCACGCCGGGCACGTCCTCGATGAGGAGGTGCCCCTCGGCCAGCAGCACCGTGAGCGCCTGGGTGACGGCCTCGTGCTTGCCGTCGATGACGGCCTCGACGTTGGCGACGATGCGCTGGGCGGACTCGCCGACCGAGTCGGCCGGCATCCGGGGGCCGGCGACCGTCGCGTGCATCCCGTCGCCGCTCATGCCCGCGACGCTCCCTGGAGGTACTCCGCCACCACCGGCGGCACGTACGGCGCGACGTCGCCGCCGAGCGCGGAGACCTGGCGCACGAGCGAGCTCGAGACGTGCGCGTTGCCGGGGTCGGGCAGCAGGAACACGGTCTCGACCGCCGCGAGATTGCGGTTCACGATCGCCATCGGCGTCTCGTAGGCCACGTCGACCTGCGAGCGGATGCCCTTGACGAGCACCGAGGCGCCCACGTCGGTGCAGTAGTCGACGAGCAGGCCCACGCTCCAGGACGCCACGACGACCTCGCCGGCGATGTCGGCGTCGGCGATGGCCTGCTCGAGCAGCGACACGCGCTGCGCGATCGGCAGCAGGGCGGACTTGTCGGGGTTGTGCACCACGACGACGTGCACCTCGTCCCAGAGCCCGGCGGCCCGTTCGATCACGTCGAGGTGGCCGAGCGTGATGGGATCGAACGACCCGGGAACCACGGCGATCCTGCGCATGTCCTCCACACTAATGCGCGCCGGGCCGCCGCGAAGGGCCCCGTGGACAGGTTCAGGCCTTGTTCAGGAACTCCGACTCCGCGGCGTCGAGCCGATGGCGCACGGCCGCCGCGAGTTCCGGGTGCGCCGCGAGCGTCGGGTCGTCGTCGAGCACCTCCTGCGCGAGGCCGCGCGCCTCGACGATGAGGTCGCCGTCGCGGGCCACGCGCAGCAGCTTCAGCGACGACCGCCCGCCGGACTGGCTGCTGCCGAGCACGTCGCCCTCCTGGCGGAGCTCGAGGTCGATGCGGGCCAGCTCGAAGCCGTCCGTCGTGCCGGCGACCGCGTCGACGCGCTCCCTGGCGACGGTGCCCTCCGGTGCGTTGGTCACGAGCAGGCAGAGCCCCGGCACCGTGCCGCGGCCCACGCGCCCGCGCAGCTGGTGCAGCTGCGAGACGCCGAACCGCTCCGCGTCGAGCACCACCATCGTGGAGGCGTCCGGCACGTCGACGCCCACCTCGATCACCGTCGTCGCGACGACGACGTCGAGCCGCCCCTCGGCGAAGTCGCGCATGGTGGCCTCCTTCTCGTCGGCCGAGAGCCGCCCGTGCAGGGGCGCGATGCGCAGGCCGGCGACCTCCGGCGCCTCCCCGAGTCGCCGGACGACGTCGAGCACCGAGGCCAGCGGCACCGGTGCGGCGCCCTCGGGGACCGGTGCGTCCCCGGCATCCACCCCGTCGTCCTCCTCGACCTGCTTCGCCTCGATCGCCGGGCACACGACGAACGCCCGGTGGCCCTTCCCGACCTCCTCCGCGACCCGCGCCCAGACCCGTCCGAACCAGCCCGGCCGCTCGGCGAGCGGGACCACGAACGAGGAGATGCCCGGCCGCCCCGCGGGCAGCTCGCGGATGGTGCTCACGTCGAGGTCGCCGAACACGGTCATCGCGACCGTGCGCGGGATCGGCGTCGCCGTGAGCACGAGCACGTGCGGCGGCGCGGTGCCCTTCACCCGCAGCGCCTCCCGCTGGTCGACGCCGAAGCGGTGCTGCTCGTCGACCACGACCAGGCCCAGGTCGGCGAACGTGACGGTGTCGCCCAGCAGCGCGTGGGTGCCCACGACGATGCGGGCCTGGCCCGACGCCGCACGCAGGAGCGCCCGCTTGCGGTCGGCGGCCGGGAGCTGGCCCGTGACGAGCGTCGGCATGAGCTCGGCCGAGAGCTCGGGGCCGAGCGCGCGCGAGATGGAGCGCAGGTGCTGCGCGGCGAGCACCTCGGTCGGGGCCAGCAGCGCGGTCTGCCCGCCGGACTCCGCGACCGCGACCATGGCGCGCAGTGCGACGAGGGTCTTGCCGGAGCCGACCTCGCCCTGCACCAGCCGGTTCATCGGGACGCCCGAGTCGAGGTCGGCGGTGATCTCCGCGCCGACGGATCGCTGGTCGCCCGTGAGCGCGAACGGCAGCGCCGCGTCGAAGCGCTCGAGCAGGCCGCCCGCGTGCGCCTCGCGGCGCACCGTCTCGTGCGCGCGGCGCTCGGCACGCGTGGCGAGCAGCGCCGACTGCAGCACGAACGCCTCCTGGAACCGCAGCGCCGCGCGGGCGCGCGACCAGTCGCGCTCGTGCTCCGGACGGTGGATCGCCTCGAGCGCGGCGCGATGGCCGAGCAGCCCGCGTCGCTCGCGCACGTCCGGCGGCACGGGGTCGGCCACCTCCCCGAGTGCGTCGAGCACCAGGCCGATCGCCTTCTGCACCTGCCAGCTCGCGACCGTCGACGTCGCCGGGTAGATGGGGATGGGCGTCTCGGCCCAGCGCTTCGCGTCGGGGTCCTCGCCCGACGCCTCGAAGAGCTCGTAGTCGGGATGCGCGAGCTGGCGCGCACCGCGATACGACGTCACCTTCCCGGCGAACACGCCGCGCGCGCCCGGCACCAGCTCGGCGGCCCGCCACTTCTGGTTGAAGAACGTCAGCGTCAGCACCCCCGTACCGTCGGAGATCGTCACCTCGACGATGCTCCCCCGACGCTGGCGCATGCTCCGCTCGCGCACCTCGAGCACCTGCGCGACGATCGTGACGTTCTCCTCGAGCGGCAGCTCGGCGAGAGCCGTGAGCTCGCCGCGCCGGGCGTAGCGCCGCGGGTAGTGCCCGAGCAGGTCACCCGCGGTGACGTGCCCGAAGGCGCGCCGCAGTGCCCCCGACGTGCGGCCCCCGAGCAACCCGTCGAGCTTCGTGTCGAGACCGGCCCGCCCCGGGGCATCCGCTGCGCTCATGCCCCGGCCGTCGGCTCCGTCCCGGTGAGCGCGGCGATCTCGTCCTGCACGAACGTGTCGTCGGGGCGCTGCTCGGCGAGCTCCCGCTGGATCTGCAGCGCCTCGTCGGTGCGGCCGAGCGTGCGCAGGCACCGGCCGACGGCCCATCGGGCCACGTGCCGCTGCTCGGCCGACCCGTAGGCGTTGGCGAACTCCAGCGCCGACGCGAACTGCGCGAGCGCCCCGTCGGCGTCGCCCGCCTCGTGCAGCGTCCAGCCCAGGTTGTTGTGCAGGGCCACGCCCCAGCGCTTCAGGCGTCGGTCGCCGCTGCGGTCGACGAGCGCGAGCCCCTCCTCGGCCCACTCGCGCTCATGGCCCGTGTCGGCGATCGCGAGCATGTGCAGCGCGTCGAGCACCAGGAACGTGGTGTCGGCGGCGGCGGCCTCGCGCACCGCGCGGGTGAAGTGCCCGATCGCGTCGGCCGGGGCGCCGCGGGTGACCCGGAGCCGACCGCGCTCGAGCGCGATGCGTGCGCGGATCTCGCCCGCCTCGCGCGCGCGCCGCGCGGCCGTCGCCGCCTCGTCGTCATGGGGCTCGCCGTCAGGCCCGCCCTGCGGCTCGACGTCCGGCTCGACGTCCGGCTCGTCGCCAGTGTCGCCCGTGTCGCCCCCGGCGTCCGCCACGGCGGCGTGCGCGCCGCCGGCGGGCTCGACACCGGTCTCCGCCAGCGCGTCGAGCACGGCGTCGGCCTCGTCGAACTTCGACTGCAGTCCCAGCGCGCGGGCGAGCTGGGTCGCCATCACGGCACGCTGGTGCGCGTCGTACGAGTCGTCGTCCGACGCATCGCGGAACCGTTCCTCCGACACCTCCGGCGAACCGAAGTCCCACATCGCATCGAGCAGCTGCTGGTCCGCGGCACGGGTCCGGGCGGTCTCGTCATCCACGCCTCCATCATGGCAGCGCGCGGGCGCCGATCGGTAAGCTCGCCGCGATGACGCGCATCGTCGCCGGGTTCGCCGGCTCCCTCTCACTCACGGTTCCCCGGTCGGGCACCCGGCCGACGAGCGACCGCGTGCGCGAGGCGATCTTCTCCGCCCTCGAGGCCCGCGACGCGCTCGACGGCGCGCACGTGCTCGACCTCTACGCCGGTTCCGGGGCCCTCGGCCTCGAGGCGGCCAGCCGGGGCGCGGCGTCCGTCGTGCTGGTCGAGCGCGACCGGCAGGCCGCCGGCGTCTGCCGTCGCAACGCCGACGCGCTGCTCCGTGCGGCACGCGACCGCCGCCCGCCTCGGGTGTCGGTCGTCACCCGCGCGGTGCGCGGCCACCTGGAGCACGACACGACGGGCGGGTACGACGTTGTCTTCTCCGACCCGCCGTACGACCTCGGCGAACGGGAGCTGGCCGACGACCTCGCGGCGCTCGCCCCGCTGCTCGCGCCGGGCGCGATCGTGGTCGTCGAGCGCAGCGCGCGCAGCCCGGAGCCCGCGTGGCCGTTCGGCATCGAGCGCGACCGGCGCCGCGACTACGGCGAGACGACGGTCTGGTGGGCGGATGCCGCGGGCGATCCTCCCGCGGTCGACGTCGACGCTCAGCCGGCGCCGCCGTCCCAGTCCTCGTAGGGGTCCCAGCCCACCGGCTCGATGGGCCCGCCGTCGACGGACACCGTGCCCGCGGCAGCCGTCACCCGCCCGATCACGTCGAACGCGTCGGGCAGGTCGGCATCGGCCGGGAACGTCGCGAGCAGGCCGTGGTCCTCGGCGCCGAAGACGACCGGGCCGCCGGTGGCCCCGAGCGCGGCGGCGTCGAGGTCGATGCCCACGCCGCTCGCGTCCGCGATGCGCGCGGCGTCGCGCGCCAGCCCGTCGGAGACGTCGAGCATGGCCGTCGCCCCGGCCAGCGCGGCCGCGACGCCCGCGGCGACCGGCGGCTCGGGGCGCAGCTGCGCGGCCACGAGCGCCGGGTGCGCGGCCCGCACGGCCTCGGCGCGCCCGGGCTCCGGCTCGCCGTCGTCGTCGACCCCCTCGGCGAACAGCAGGGCGAGGCCCCGCGCCGCCTCGCCGCGACGGCCCGCGTGCGCGACCAGGTCGCCGGGGCGCGCTCCCGAGCGCAGCACCGGTGCGCGGCCGCCCAGGTCGCCGAACGCGGTCACCGCGATCGTGAGCGTCGCCGACACCGACAGGTCGCCGCCGACCACCCCGCACCCGGGCGCGAGCGCCGCGCACGCCTCGCGGAGCCCGTCGGCGATGCCCTCGAGCACCGACACCGGCGTATCGGCGGGAGCGGCGAGCGCCACGACCAGGGCCGTGGGCCGCGCCCCCATGGCCGCCACGTCCGAGAGGTTGGTCGCGGCCGCCTTCCAGCCGAGGTCGGCCGGGCGCGACCACGCGAGCCGGAAGTCGGGCCCGTGCACCATGAGGTCGGTCGTCACGACGAAGCGGCCGTCGGGGCTCGCGACCACCGCCGCGTCGTCGCCCGGACCCACGTGCGCCGCGTCGACCGCGGGCAGGCGCGCGACGACGCGCGCGAGCACCGCCGCCTCGGCGAGCTCGCCGACCGTCAAGGCGCCCGCGCCGGACGAGGGCTGGGAGGTCTGCGGCATGCACTCACGGTAGCCTGAACGGGATGCCTTCCTCCCCCTCGAGGCCCGCCGCGGCCCTCGTCGCCGCGCTGCTCGGGCTCCCCCTCGCCCTCGCCCTCGCGGGGTGCACCCGCACCGTCGCGCTGGAGCCCGCGGACGACGCGATCGACACCGGATGCGCCGACATCGTCGTGCGCCTGCCCGACGAGGTGGCGGGCCAGCCGCAGCGCCCGACCGACGCGCAGGGAACCGGCGCCTGGGGCGACCCCGCCGCGGTGCTGCTGCGCTGCGGGGTGGAGCCGCCCGCTCCGACGACGCTCGAGTGCGTCGACGTCAACGGCGTCGACTGGATCATCGACGACGCCGACGCGCCGCGCTACGTGTTCACCACCTACGGGCGGGTCCCGGCGACCGAGGTGATCGTCGACTCCGACCTCGCGTCGGGCACGTCGGCGCTGACCGACCTGGCGCTGGCGGTCTCGTCCGTGCCGGCCGAGCGCGCATGCGTCGGGGCGGACGAACTGCTCGACGAGTGACCCGCGCCGCTCAGATCGTGTAGTCGGGCTCCGGCTCGGCGCCGAAGCGCACCCGGCGCCCCGTGAGCTCGTCGATCTCGATGCGCACGAAGTTGCGCTTGACGGTCGCGATCCACGGCGTGAGCGGTTCCTGCTCCGCCGCGGCGATCTCGTCCTCGTGCTCGAGCGTGCGGGCGTTGCCCTTCGCGACCACGCTCCACCCCTCGTGCTCGCTGCGATCGTCGATCTCGAAGGCGACCCGGTGGTTGACCGTCACCCCGAACAGCTTCGTGCCCTCGGCGGTGCGGATCAGGATGCCGCCGTCGGCGGCGGCGTAGTTCACCGGGAAGATCTCGGGCTGGTCGGCGATCGACACCGCCAATCGCCCGAGTTCGTTCTCGACCAGGAGCGCCCAGCACTCCTCGGCGCTCAGTTCGACGATCGGTCCTCCGTTGTCGGCCATACCCCAATCTTGGCACGCGGGGCAGGGCGGGTCGAGTGACCTCCGGCATGTCCTGCGGGGCTAGCGCGGACCGCGCTCCGCACCGGTCTCGATGAGCTCCGTGATCAGCTCGGGGTAGGTCATGCCGGTGTGCTGCCAGCAGGTCGGGAACATCGAGATCGGCGTGAAGCCGGGCATCGTGTTCACCTCGTTGACGACGTACCCCTCGCCGGTCAGGAACACGTCGACGCGCGCGAGCCCCTCGCCGCCGATCGCCGCGAACGCGCGCTGCGCCACGCGCTGCAGCTCGTCGGACTCCCCCTCGCCGAGATCGGCGGGACAGACCAGGTCGATGCCCGGCGCGTCCAGGTACTTCGCCTCGAAGTCGTAGAACTCGCGGCCGGTGACGACGATCTCGCCCGCGACGCTCACGCGCGCCGGCTGCCCGTCGCGGCCCTCGAGCACGCCGCACTCGATCTCGCGGCCGGTCATCGCCTCCTCGACCAGCACGGTGCGGTCTTCCGCGAACGCCACGTCGAGCGCCGCGTCGAGCGCGGACCAGTCGGAGACCTTCGTCACGCCCACCGACGAGCCGGCACGCGCGGGCTTGACGAAGGCCGGGAGCCCGAGCGCGCGGATGCGCCGCTCCCACAGTCCGCGATCGGCCGCGAGAGCGGCGCGGGTCACGGTCACCCACGGCGCCACCGGGATGCCGGCGCCCTCGAGCACGGTCTTCGCGACGTGCTTGTCCATGGCGATGGCCGACGCGAGCACGCCGTTGCCCACGTACGGCACACCGCACAGCTCGAGCAGGCCCTGCACGGTGCCGTCCTCGCCGAACCGCCCATGCAGGATCGGGAATACGACGTCGACCTCGCCGAGCGAACGCTCGCCGGAGGCATCCGTCACCCGCAGTTCGCGCGACGACGTGCTCTCGGGCCAACGCACCCGGGTGCCGTTGTCGACCACCTCGGGCAGGTGGGCGGGGTCGAGGGCGAACCGGTCGGGATCGTCGGCCTCCAGCACGAACGCGCCGTCCCGCGTGATCCCCACCGGGATCACGTCGTAGCGGTCACGATCGATCGCCCGGAGCACGCCTCCCGCCGTCGCGCAGCTGATCGAGTGCTCGCTGGAACGTCCTCCGAAGAGCACCGCCACCCTGCGCCTGTCCATGCGTGTTCCTTTCGCCCTTCGGGTCGTCGTCGGGGTCGGTCGTCAGGTGCGGCGCGATGTCCTTGGGCTCGAGTTCGCCCGCGAGCACCTGGCGCACCTGCTCGACGATGGGCATCTCCACGCCGCGCGCCGCCGCCAGTTCGAGCACCGGCCCGACCGAGGCGAGACCCTCCGTGGTCTGCTGCATCTGCTTGACCACGTCGGCGAGCCGATACCCCTGACCGAGGAGCCTACCGGCCGTATTGTTACGGGAAAGTGGCGACTGACAGGTCGCGATGAGGTCGCCCAGTCCCGCGAGGCCCGACAGCGTCTCCGCCTGGGCACCGGATGCCACGGCGAAGTCGGTCATCTCGACCAGCCCGCGCGTGATGATCGAGGCCTTCGTGTTCTCGCCGTAGCCGACGCCGTCGACGATGCCGATCGCCACGGCGATGAGGTTCTTCAGCACGCCGCCGAACTCGGTGCCGATCACGTCGGTGTTCACGAACGAGCGGAAGTAGCGGTTGCTCGCGATGCGGGCGACCGCCTGCGCGGTCTCCAGGCTCGCCGAGGAGACGACGGCGGCGGTCGGCTGCTCCTTCGCGATCTCGAGCGCGAGGTTCGGCCCGGAGATGACGGCGATCTGCTCCGGGGGCAGTCGCAGCACGTCGGCGACGACCTCGCTCATGCGCAGGCCGGTGGTCTTCTCGACGCCCTTCATGAGCGACACCACGGTGGCGCGCGAGCCGAGGTGGGGCTGGGCGGCGACGAGGTTCTCGCGCAGCGCCTGGCTTGGCACCGACACGAACACGTGCTCGGCGCCCGCGAGCGCGAGGTCGAGGCGCGACGTCGCGCGCAGCGAGTTCGGCAGCTCGACGCCGGGCAGGTAGGCGGAGTTGCGGTGCTCGTCCTGGATCTCCTTCGCGAGCTCGGGGCGACGGGCCCAGAGCATCACGTCGGCCCCGCCGTCGGCGAGGATCTTGGCGAAGGTCGTGCCCCAGTTCCCCGCGCCGAGCACGGCGACGCGGGTGCGGTGGCGGAAGGCGCGTCGGTCCCTAGCCATCGAAGCGCCCCGTCTCGTTCTGGCGGTGCGCGGCCGGGTCCCAGCGCGCGACCGGCGCGGGCTCGCCGCGCAGGCCGGCGAGCAGTTCGGCGATCTCGTCCATCACGACGGCGGTCGCCGCGGTGAGCGTCGCCTGGTCGAGCGGGCCCTCGGCGTAGGCGGACAGGTCGAGCGGCTTCCCGACGGCGACGTGGATCGTCTTGCGCGGGAACGGGTGCAGCCGCTTGCCGTATCGCGGCATGAGCTCCTGCGTGCCCCAGTGGGCGACGGGGATCAGCGGGATGCCGCGCTCGAGCGCGAGGCGCACCGCGCCGGTCTTGCCGCGCATCGGCCAGAGGTCGGGATCGCGCGTGAGGGAGCCCTCGGGGTAGACGATGACCATGCGGCCCTTGTCGACCAGGTCCTGGGCGGCGCGCAGCGCGGCATGGCTGCGGGAGCCCGCGCGCTCGACGGGGATCTGGCCGCTGGTGCGGAGGAACCAGCCGACCACGGGCACCGTGAACAGCGACGCCTTCGCGAGGAAGCGCGGCAGCCGCCCGAGGTGCCAGGTGGCGACGCCCATGACGACCGGGTCGATCTCGCTGTAGTGGTTCGGCGCGAGCACGAACGCGCCCTGGGCCGGCAGCTTCTCGCCGTGGAAGCGGAGCCGCATCATCGCCGACATCGGCGGGAGGAGGAGCCCGGCGAGCAGCCAGAAGAACGAGGGCCTGCTGCGCTCCGAACGCTCGTTCGCACCGGAGTCGGGGGTCGACGCTTGCTGTTGCACCGACCCATTATCCCTGACGGTGCATGCCGGCCCCCGCACCCGGTGGCTAGGCGAGCAGGCGGAAGTCCGCGCCGAGCTGGCGCAGCTTGCCGATGAAGTCCTCGTACCCGCGGGAGATGATGCCCACGTTGCTGACCGTCGACCGGCCCTCGGCGCTCAGCGCGGCGATGAGGTGGCTGAACCCGCCGCGCAGGTCGGGCACCTCGATGTCGGCGCCGCGCAGGTGCGAGGGGCCGGAGATGACCGCCGAGTGCTTGAAGTTGCGCTGGCCGAAGCGGCAGCGCAGGCCGCCGAGGCACTCCTTGTGCACCTCGATGGACGCGCCCATCTCGACGAGCGCGTCGACGAAGCCGAAACGCTGCTCGTAGACGGTCTCGTGCACGATCGAGACGCCGTTGGCCTTCGTCAGGGCGACCACCAGCGGCTGCTGCCAGTCGGTCATGAAGCCCGGGTGCACGTCGGTCTCGATGATCGCCGGCTTCAGCTCGCCGCCGGGGTGGTAGAACCGGATCGCGTCGTCCTGGATCTCGAATGCGCCGCCGACCTTGCGGAAGACGTTGAGGAACGTGAGCATCTCCGACTGGTGGGCGCCGCCGACGACGATGTCGCCGTCGGTCGCGAGCGCGGCCGCGGCCCAGCTCGCCGCCTCGTTGCGGTCGAAGAGGGCGCGGTGGGTGTACCCGTCGAGCCGCTCGACCCCCTCGATGCGGATGACCCGGTCGGTGTCGACCGAGATGATCGCGCCCATCTTCTGGAGGATGTTGATGAGATCCATGATCTCGGGCTCGATCGCCGCACCGGAGAGCTCGGTGATGCCGTCTGCGCGCACGGCCGTCAGTAGCACCTGCTCGGTCGCGCCCACGCTCGGGTACGGCAGCGACACCTTGGCGCCGCGCAGCCCGTCGGGCGCCGACATGCGGATGCCGCTCGGGAGCTTCTCGACGAGCGCACCGAAGTTGCGCAGCACCTCGAGGTGGTAGTCGATCGGACGGTCGCCGATGCGGCAGCCGCCGAGGTCGGGGATGAACGCCTCGCCGAGGCGGTGCAGCAGCGGTCCGCAGAAGAGGATCGGGATGCGGCTGGAGCCGGCGTGCGCGTCGATGTCGGCGAAGTGCGCCGACTCGACGTCGGCCGGGTCGAGCAGCAGCCCGTCGCCGTCCTCCGCCTCGCGCACGCGCACGCCGTGGACCTCGAGGAGGCCGCGCACGATGCGCACGTCGGAGATGTCGGGCACGTTCCGCAGCAGGCTCGGCGTGTCGCCGAGGATGGCCGCGACCATCGCCTTGGTGACGAGGTTCTTGGCGCCCTTCAGCTCGATGCGCCCGCGGAGCGGCTTGCCCCCGTCGATCTCGATCCGGTCGCCGGTGAGCCCGACGGCCGTGCCATGCTGCTTCGCGTCGTCCACGAGTGTGTTCACGGTGTTCCTGATCCTGCCGGCTCCCGAGCTGGGAGCGTCTTCGGCTTCCATGCCGGCCGAGTCTCCTCGAACCGGGCGATGGCCCCCTCGTCCCGAAGGGTCAACGAGATGTCGTCGAGCCCCTCGAGCAGTCGCCACCGAGTGTAGTCGTCGATGTCGAAGGGCACGGTGAGGTCGGCGACGCTCACCGTACGGGCAACGAGGTCGACCGTCACCGGTATTCCCGGCTCGGCCTCGATGGCCTCCCAGATGCGCTCGATGTCCTCGTACGCGACCTGCGCGGCGAGCAGCCCCTGCTTGCCCGAGTTGCCGCGGAAGATGTCGCCGAACCGCGACGAGATGACCACCTTGAACCCGTAGTCGCGCAGCGCCCAGACGGCGTGCTCGCGACTGGAGCCGGTGCCGAAGTCGGGCCCGGCGACCAGCACGCTGCCCTCCTTGTAGTGCGGGTGGTGCAGCACGAACTCGGGGTCCTTGCGCCACTCGGCGAAGAGCGCGTCGTGGAAGCCGGTCTTCGTGACCCGCTTCAGGTACACGGCGGGGATGATCTGGTCGGTGTCGACGTTGGAGCGCCGCAGCGGGACGCCGACGCCGATCACGGTGTCGAACTTCTCCATGGCCTAGGCCCCTTCCTGCTCGAGGTCCCACGGGCTCGAGAGCGTGCCGCGCACCGCCGTGGCGGCCGCGACGAGCGGCGAGACGAGGTGGGTGCGCCCGCCCTTGCCCTGCCGGCCCTCGAAGTTGCGGTTGGAGGTGGACGCGCAGCGCTCCCCCGGCGCGAGCTGGTCGGGGTTCATGCCGAGGCACATCGAGCACCCCGCGAAGCGCCACTCCGCGCCGAAGTCGGTGAAGACCTTGTCGAGCCCCTCGGCCTCGGCCTCGAGCCGCACGCGGGCGGAGCCGGGCACGACCATGACGCGCACGCCGTCGGCCTTCGTTCGGCCCTGGATGATCGACGCGAAGGCGCGCAGGTCCTCGATGCGGCTGTTCGTGCACGAGCCCATGAACACCGCGTCGACCGCGATGTCCTTCAGCGGCGTGCCCGCCTCGAGGTCCATGTACTGCAGGGCGCGCTCGGCCGCGGCGCGGTCGTGCTGGTCGGCGATCGACGCCGGGTCGGGCACGCGATCGCTGAGCGACACGCCCTGGCCCGGGTTGGTGCCCCAGGTGACGAACGGCTCGAGCGCGTCCGCGTCGATGAACACCTCGGCGTCGAACCGGGCGCCCTCGTCGGTCGGCAGGGTCTTCCAGTACTCGACCGCCGCGTCCCAGTCCTCGCCCCGCGGGGCGTGGGCGCGACCTTCGAGGTAGGCGAACGTCGTCTCGTCGGGGGCGACCATGCCGGCGCGCGCACCGGCCTCGATCGACATGTTGCAGATCGTCATGCGGCCGTCCATCGACAGTGCGCGGATGGCACTGCCGCGGTACTCGAGCACGTAGCCCTGGCCGCCGCCGGTGCCGATCTTCGCGATGACGGCGAGGATGATGTCCTTGGCGGTCACGCCCGGTCGCAGCGTGCCCTCGACGTTGATCGCCATCGTCTTGAACGGCTTGAGCGGCAGGGTCTGGGTCGCCAGCACGTGCTCGACCTCGCTCGTGCCGATGCCGAACGCCATGGCGCCGAACGCGCCGTGGGTCGAGGTGTGCGAGTCGCCGCAGACGACGGTGATGCCCGGCATGGTGAGGCCGAGCTGCGGACCCACGACGTGCACGATGCCCTGCTCGACGTCGCCGAGCGAATGCAGGCGGATGCCGAACTCCTTCGCGTTCGTGCGCAGGGTCTCGATCTGGGTGCGGCTCGTGAGGTCGGCGATGGGCTTGTCGATCGCGAGCGTCGGGGTGTTGTGGTCCTCGGTCGCGATCGTGAGGTCGGGCCGGCGCACGGGGCGGCCGGCCATGCGGAGCCCGTCGAAGGCCTGCGGGCTGGTGACCTCGTGCACCAGGTGCAGGTCGATGTAGATCAGGTCGGGCGAGTCGCCCTCGCCCTGCTGCACCAGGTGCGCGGCCCAGACCTTCTCGGCCAGGGTGCGCGGGCGCGACTCGGTGGGGGGTGCTGCTGTCATGTTCGTCTTCCTCGATGGGGATGGTCAGCCGACGACGGACTCCGCGACGGGGAAGGCCTTAGGACGAGGACCCGTCGCGGCAACGAAGGAGAAGCCGAACGTGCTGCACCACTACAGGCTAGCACCGCCTCGGGGACCCGTCGGCGGCGCCTGCGGGCCGGAGCGGGCGACCGTGCTCCAGTCGCGACCGGATCGGATGCGATAGCGGCTGAGCAGTCGGGCCGACCGACCGGATGCCCGTCGGGCAGCGTCCAGCTCGCCGTCGGCGCGCGCCCACAGGCCGTGGACGCGCGCATCGTCGATCGGTGCATCGGAGAACACGGCGGCGTCCACGTCCGCCGCGATCGGGGCGAGCCGGGCGGCCGCGTCGGGCGCGCCCGCGCCCGCGAGGTCGGCCGCCACCTGGGTGCGGGTGCCGCGTCGCGGCACGTCGTACCCGAGCTCGGCGTACCCGTCGGCGAGCTCTTCCCAGGCGCCGGCGGCGCGGCGATCGCCGAGCGGGTGCCGGCGGCGGCGGCGCCGACGACGCGCCTTCAGCAGCGCCACCACGGCGAGCGGCACCAGCAGCAGCACCAGCGGCGCGCCGACGACGCCGACGACGACCCAGACCCACGCCGGCACGACGAACGGGTCGTCGCGCTCCTCGTCGTCGGTGTCGTCGATCTCCACGGTGCTCAGCAGGTCGTCGTCGCGCTCCTCCGCCCGCGGGGGCTGGCGCACCTGCGGCTGCGGCTCGGCCGCCGGTCGCGGCGTCTGCTCCTGCGGCACGTCGGTGTCGTCGGGCGTCGGGTGGAACGGCACCCAGCCGATGCCCTCGAACGGCACCTCCACCCACGCGGTCACGTCGGCGCCCACGACGTCGACCGACGCCGCATCCGCCGCCGCTCCGGGCGCGAAGCCCATGACCACCCGCGCCGGGTAACCGAGGTGGCGCACCATGAGTGCCATCGCCGAGGCGTACTGCTCCTCGTCGCCGACCATCTGCGAGCGCGTGAAGAGGTCGACCATGCGGTCGGCGCCGTGGCCGGCGCGCGAGGCGACCGCGTCGGAGGCGAGCCCGTGGCTCAGGAACCCCTCGGTGCGCAGGCCCGTCTCGATCGCGCGCAGCTGCTCGATGGGGGCGACGGCGTCGCCGACGTACTGGTCGGCGCGCGCCACGAGCACGTCGGGCACGGCGTCGACCGGCGGGAGCGGCGCGCGGGCGATCGGCACGTCGACGAGCGCGGCGTCGTCGGGCAGGGCGGCGTCGCGGACCGCGAGCACGTAGGCGTCGCCCGCGGCGACGCCGCCCGTGAGCACGGCGGTCGCGGACTCGGCGTCGTAGCGGAGCTCGTCGGCGCGCGCGGCCGCGGCGCCCTCGAGCACGAGGCCCGACGGCAGGCCCACGCTCGGCAGCCAGACGTCGTCGTACGCGGTGATGCGCACGGACACCTCGTGCGCATCCGCCGACGGCGTGCCGAGCGACGGATCGGGCAGCTCGCCGCCCACCAGGGCGAAGCCTGCGGCACCGCCGGCGTCGTCGGGGCCGGCCGCGTTCCAGAGCCTGCCGTCGTACGTGTCGAGCGACGCGAGGCGCACGACCTCGCCCTCCCGGAGGCCCTCCACCGTGAAGAGCGGCGTCTCGGCGAGGTCCTTCGTGTACGCGCGGAAGCCCGCGAGCGGGCTGTCGAACTCGAGCGGGTCGAACGGCGGGACGACCGCGTCGCGGAGCACGTAGCGCTCGGGCTGCACCGGAGCGAGCAGGGTCGCCGCCAGGCCGCCCGCCGCGACCGCGCCGACCACCACCACGATCGTGCCCGTGACGCGCGATCGGGCCAGCCGGCGGCTGCCCGCGGGGTCGGCCGATGCGTCGGGCACCACCCGGTCGCGCCGTCGCCGTCCGAGCCAGGCGAGCGCGATCGCCGCGAAGAGCACGCCGCGGAGCGGCCCGAGGAACGTCTCGTCGGTGCCCAGCAGGATGGATGCGACGACGAGCAGCACCGGGCCCGCGAGCAGCAGCGCCGCACGCCGGGCGGTGCGTCGCCGGGGCAGCCGGCGCGTCGCCAGGAGCGCGCCGACGAGCCCGACGAGCCACCCCGCGAAGTACGGCACGACGGTCAGGTACGCCGGCGCCTCGACCGGCGCCCGCAGGGTCACGATGTCCGCCCAGCCCCAGACGGCGCCGACGGCGAGGCCGGCGAGGGTCTCCGGCGTCGGCAGGACGAACCAGAGCGCCTGCTCGGGCATCGCGAGCGCGCTGCCGCACAGGACGTACGCCAGCATGCCGCCGAGCACCGCGTTCAGCAGGCCGAGGCCGAGGCGGTGCGCCGCGAGGCCCGCGACGGTGCCGACGACGAGGCCGCCGAGGCCGGCCAGCAGGTAGCCGCGGTCGCCGAACGCGGTCGCGAACCCGAGCAGGGCGAGCACCGCGAGCACGCCCGGGACGACGATGTCGACCCACGTTCCTGCGGGCAGGCGGCGGGCGGTCATCCGCGCACCTCCCGGACGACGCCCGGCAGCTCGTCGAGCCGGCCGACGGTGAGCACGGTGAGCCCGCCGACCGAGCGGATGCCCGCCGATGCGCCCTCCTCGGCCCGGAATGCGAGCGTCTGCGTGTCCGTGCCGAACAGGCGCTGCACGCTCCGGAACTCCGAGACCGGCAGGCGCGAGCCCGCGATCATCAGCACGACGCTCGGCGCGGCCAGTCGCGAGGTCTGCGCGCGGGCGAGGTCGCGCAGGCCCGCGTGCACGCCCGACACCGGCTCGACGCGGGCGCAGTCGTCGAGCAGCGCGGTGGGCGTGGCGGTGCGCAGCCGCAGTTCGTCGGTGACGACGTGCATCGTCGTGCCGTCGCGCACGACCTGCACCCCGAGCGACGCCATGATCGAGACGCCGAGCTCGAACTCGTCGTCGGAGGCGTAGTCGGCGGCGTCCGTCGAGTGCACGATGATCAGCTCGCTGCGCCGCGTCTCCTCGAACTGGCGCACCATGAGCGTGCCCGTACGGGCCGTCGTGCGCCAGTGCACGTTGCGCAGCGGGTCGCCGGGCTCGTATGCGCGGAGCGCGTGGAACGAGATGTCGTTGTCGGTGACCACGCGGGTCACCTCGCCCTCGAGGTCGCGCACGAGCCCTGCGGCCGACGGCTGGAGCCGCACCGTGACCGGGTGCACGAAGAGCTCGATCACCTCGGTCCAGCGCACCGTGCGGCGCAGGAGCCCGAGCTGGTCACCGCGCACCGAGATGGCCGGCCCCGCCGGAATGACCGCGCGTCGCGCGGTCGGCACCGCGAACAGTTCCTCGTGCTCGGCGCCGGGCGCGAGCGACGGAAGGGCGAACTCCGCCGCGCCGGCGCCCACGGGCAGCTCCATGCGCGCCGGGCTCGCGGGACGCGCCGCGACGTTGGCCACCAGCATCCGCCCCATCGCCCGCTCCCCCGCGACCACCCGGATCGGCTCGAGCGCGATGCCGACCCGGTACTGCGCACGGCCGAAGACGAACGCGATCGCGATCAGGACGGCGGCGAGCAGCGTGGCGCCGAGGAAGGTGAACTCGATCCAGCCGAACACGCCCGCGAGCACGAACGAGAGGGCCGCTGCGGCGAGCACCAGGCCGCCGGTCGCGGTCACGACCCCCGTCACCGGTGCCACCGCGTCGCGGGCGCGCGCCAGCACGGCACCCGCGATGCGGGAGCCGTTCGCGAGGCCGGAGCGGATGCCCGTGGCGGCGCCCCGCCAGGCGGAGACGCGCCCGCGCGGCGCGCCGGCGGGACCGGTCGGCGTCATGCCGCGCGGTAGGCGGGCGGGTCGACCTCGGCGAGGCATCCGCCCACGACCTGCTCGGCGGTCGCCCCGCGGAACGCGGACTCGGGGTCGACGATGATGCGGTGCGCCAGCACGGGCTCCGCCAGCTCGCGCACGTCGTCGGGTGTCGCGTAGGTGCGGCCCTGCGAGATCGCCCACGTCTTGACGGCGCGAGCGAGCGCGAGCGCGCCGCGCATCGAGACCCCGAGGGTGGTGTCGGCGTGCGCGCGGGTGGCCGCGACGATGCGGTGCAGGTAGTCCACCACCGCGGCATCGACGTGCACCTGCGACGCGAGCTCCGCCATCGCCGTGATCGAGGCGGGCGCGATGAGCGGCGACACCCCCTCCGAGCGCGAGCGGTTCGACGCGTCGAGCAGCAGCGCGACCGCCGTCTGGTGGTCGGGGTAGCCGAGCGAGGTCTTGATGAGGAAGCGGTCGAGCTGCGCCTCGGGCAGCGTGTACGTGCCCGCCTGCTCCACGGGGTTCTGGGTGGCGATGACCATGAACGGCCGCCCCACGTCGTGGGCGACGCCGTCGACGGTGACGCGTCCCTCCTCCATCACCTCGAGCAGCGCCGACTGGGTCTTCGGGCTGGCGCGGTTGATCTCGTCGGCGAGCACGACCGACGCGAAGATCGGGCCGCGGTGGAACTCGAACGCGCCCTTGTGCTGGTCGTAGATCGTGACGCCGGTCACGTCGGACGGCAGCAGGTCGGGCGTGAACTGGATGCGCGAGCTCGACCCGTCGAGGGTGTTCGCCAGCGCCTTCGCGAGCTGCGTCTTGCCCGTGCCGGGGACGTCCTCGAGCAGGACGTGGCCCTCGGTGAGCATCGCCGCCACGACGAGCCGGATCACGTCGCGCTTGCCCATGATCGCCCGGTCGACGTTGCCGACCAGGCGGGTGAAGGCGTCGTGGAACCAGTCGGCCTGTTCCTGCGTCACGGTCATGCGATCTCCTCGGGGTGGTTCGTCACGGGGTGCCCCCGCGAGCGGGGAGCGAGTCCCAGTTGGTGATGGGGTCCGACCAGTACACGGCGCCGTTGCCGACGCGCGTGAAGCGCACCTGGATGCGGTCGTCGTTGCGGATGCCCAGGCTGTTCCAGATCACGATCGAGCCGTTCGTGCCCATCGAGTAGGTGTTCTCGGTGAGTCCGCCGTTGCTGCCGTTGATGAACGTCGTGATGCGGTACGACCCGGACGGGAAGTCGTGGTAGTCGATGCCGACGTACCGGCAGCCCGAGCACGACGTGGGCGAGATGCTGCCCTTGAAGATCGTGCCGCCGGGTTCGGGCGGCGGCGGAGCCGTCGGCGTGTCGCGGTTCGAGGCCGCCCACGGACCGCAGCCGCGCGCGTTGCACGCGCGCACCTCGTAGCGGTAGCGGGTGCCGTTGCTGCCCGTGATGGCGTCGCTGCGGCTCGTGGTGGTGCCGGAGGCGCCGGACCCCTCGGTGAACCGCCAGCGGTACTCCGTGACGGCGCGGCCGCCGTTGTCGGCCGGTGCCGCCCACGACATGTTGAGGCGGCCGTTGCCGGTGTCGGACGCGGTGAGCGTGACGTTGCGCGGCGCGGTCGGCACGCCGAAGGGTACGACGGCGGTGCTCTTGGGCGACGCGGCGGACGTGCCGATCGCGTTCGTCGCGGTCACCCAGAACTGGTACGACGAGCCGTTCGACAGGCCGCCGATCGCCTGGTCCGTGCCTGCCGCACCCGCGCCGAACGCCTTCGACCCGCCGCCGGTCCAGTGCAGGGTGTAGCCCGTGATCGGGGAGTTGTTCGTCGCCGGGGCCTGCCAGCGCACGGTCGCGCCGCCGTCGCCCGGTGCGGCGGTGGGCGCCGCCGGGGCGTCGGGCGCGTCGCGCACGACGACCGTCAGGCGCCCCTGCGTCTCGCGCGCGGGGTCGCCCGTGGCGTCCTGGATGCGGTAGACGACGCTCAGCGTGCCGGTGAACGACGCGCCGGTCGTCACCTGCACGCTCGACTCGGTGAACGTCGCGGAGGCGTTGCTGCCGACGCTCGCCTGGTCGATCTGCGCATCGACGATGCGCAGCGGCTCCGGGGCGAAGGGATTGAAGTCGTTGGCGAGCACGTCGACCTGGCGACCCTGCGAGCGGGTCATCTCGACCTGGTCGTCGACGGCCTCCGGCTTCGGGCGCGACGACGACACGACGATGACGTCGACCGAACCCGGCACCTGGAACTCGTCGTAGCCGACCGTGAACGAGATCGTCGCGGCCGCGCCCGGCTGCACGCCGAGCGGTGCCGCGAGGGTGAGGATGCTGCCGTCGAGCTGCGCGGTGACCTCGTCGGTCGCGCCCGAGAGGCCGCCGTACCCGAGGCGCGCCAGCACGTCGGGGTTCGGATGCGCGCTGGAGTCGCGCAGGTCGACCTGCACGGGCTCCTCCCCCGCCTCGATCTCCACCGTGCGCGGGGTGAAGGTCGGCGGCACGTCGGTGAAGTCGGCGGCGCCGACCGTGACCGGGATCGTGAGGAACGCGGTGCGCTCGTCCTGGGCGTCGGTGCCGGCCGCATCCGTCACGCGGAACGTGACCGACGCCTGCCCGCGGTAGTCGGGCGCAGGCGCGTAGGCGAGCGTCGCGGGATCGACGAGCACCGGCCCGGCGGCCGCGTTCGTCGCCTCGGCCGACAGCACCTCGACGGGCCGGCCGCTCGGCACGACGACCACGTCGCCCAGGCTCCACGAGATGCTGCCGTTCATGCGCACGAACTGCTCGCCGATGTCGGCGAGGTACGGCAGCGGGAACTGCTCCTCCTCCGGTTCGTCCTCGGCGGCGAGGGCGTCGGGGTCGGGCACCGGCGGCACGATCACGAACGCCATGGCCGACAGGTCGTCGATCTCGTTCGTGAGCCGGTACGCCACGGCCTGCCGCCGGTCGGTCGGCGTCACCCGGATCGCGCCGTTCGGCAGCACCGTGCCGCTGCCCGCGTTCGGCCCCTCGAGGGTCACGACGAGGTCGTCCACGAGTCCGCCGGGGTTCTGCGCATCGTCGAGCGGGTGCACGGTGACGGTGTCGACGTCGAGCACCTGCTCCGGCTCGATCACCTGGTCCTCGGCCGACGGCGGTTCGATGCGGGCGTCCTCGCTCACCTTCACCTGCACGTACGCCGCGTCGGCGCCGCCGTGGCCGTTGGTGACCTCGTAGCGCAGCGAGAAGCCGCCCTCCTGCTCGCCAGCGGTGACGACGACGCGGTTCGCCCGCACCTCGGCCTCGAGTGCCGGGTCGACGTTCGCCAGCTGCTCGTCGACGCGGATCGGGTACCCGCTCGGGTCGGAGTCGTTCGCGAGCACGTCGATCGACGCGGTGCGACCGGGTCGCAGCTCCACGACGTCGTCGACCGCGTTCGGCGGCGGGGTCACGTCGGGCCGCCCGATGACGCCGATGCGCACCGTGCCGGTCGCGACCGCGCCGGAGGTGTCGACGATCTCGTAGTCGAACGCGTCGGTGCCGGTGGAGCCCGCGAACGCCTCGTAGGTGAAGCTCGTGCTGGTCGAGTCGACGACCCGGCCGAGCGACGGCGGCGAGGTCACGCCGCGCAGCAGCACCGAGTCGCCGTCGGGGTCGATGCCGTCGAGCGGCACCTCGACCTCGACGGTCGACCCGGCGAACGTGCGCGCGGTCAGCGGCGACGGGATCGGCGCGCTGCTGTCGCCACCGGGGGTCACCGTGAACGTCACCGAGGTCGTGGCCGTCTCGCCGAACTCGTCCTCGATCGTGTACCAGACCCGGTGCGTGCCGGGCTCGTCGGGGGCCTGGTAGCGCACGGTGTCGCCCGTGACGAACGCGAGGCCCCCGGCGTCGGACGTCTCGGCGAGTTCCGCCGCCACGTGGAACGGCGCCGAGTCGGGGTGCACGTCGTTGTCGGTCACCGCGACGGTCGCGATGTCGCCCGCGCGCACGGTGGCGCTGTCGGGCACGGCCACCGGCGGCTGGTGCGTGACCAGCGGCGGCACCGGCACGACGGCGACGGATGCCTCGGCGGACGCGGCCCCGTCGGAGACCGTGTAGCCGAACTGGAGGGGCTCGGTGACGGCCTCCGACGCCGTGATGCGGAGCACCGCGTTGCCCAGCAGCTCGACCGTCACGAGGTCGCCGACCTCGCCGAGGTCGACGGACTCCACGGCCAGCACGCGGCCGTTCGGCGAGCTGTCGTTCGCCAGCACGGCCACCGTCGTGGGCTCGCCCGCACGGAGGTACGCGGTGTCGGTCACGGCGATCGGCGGCAGCTGCGCCTCCGGCTGCTCGAGCACGTCGACGCGGATGAGCCCCACGCTCACCGCGTCGCCCGCCGCGAGGTCGTACGTGAACAGGTGGCTGCCGACCTCGTTCGCCGAGAAGGCCACGGTGCCGAGCTCGGTGTTGGCCACCACGTCGGCGCCGTCGACCTCCGCGACGCCGAGCAGCGAGAGCGGAGAGCCCGACGGGCTGAGGTCGTTGGCGAGGGGTTCGAGCAGCACCTGCTCGCCGGCGAACACCTGCGCGTGGTCGGGCGTGCCCACGGGGTTCAGGCTGCCCGTCGGCCGCACGTCGACCGTGAGCGTGCCGGTCGCCGTCGCGGTGCCGTCGGAGACGACGAACTGCACCTCCTTCAGGCCGATCTCGCCGGTGCGGTGCACGAAGGTCACGTACCCGTCGGGGCCGAACCGCACCGCGTCGCCGCTGGTCGGGGACGCGTTCACTAGGAACAGGTCGTCGCCGTCGGGGTCGTTCCAGTCGCCGAGCACGTTGTAGGTGATCGAGCGGCCCTGCTCGACGCTCACGGCCGCCTCGCGGTGCGCGACGGGCGGCAGGTTCTCGCCGAACGGCCGCACGGCGAGGTCGACCTGCGCCTCGGCCACGCCGAGCCGGCCGTCGTCGACCGTGTACCGGAACGACACCGTGCCCGACGCGCCCGGCGCCGGGGTGAACTGCAGCGCGCGGGCGCCGTCGACGAACTCGAGCCGGCCCGCCGATTCGGGGATCTCGCTCGTGCCCGAGATCGTCAGCACGTCGCCGTCGGGATCGGTGTCGTTCTCGAGCACCTCGAGGATCGTCGCGCGGCCCGGCCGCACGCCCAGCTCGTCGTCGCGCGCGGTCGGCGGACGGTTCACGTCGGTGCGTTCGGCGAGGGTGTCCTCGAAGGACTGCGTCGAGCTCTTCTCGTCGCCCACCTCGTCGTCGTACTCGACCGGCGGGGTCACCTCGTCCCAGTTGTCGACGAGGCGCATGTCGGCGTCGACCAGCCAGGTGTCGCCGTTCGAGAGGTTGTTCAGGGCGAGCACGTCGCGGTTGCGGCGGAACTCGAGCTCCGATCCCGCCGTCGGCTGCTCGATGCGGTATCGCTCCGCCTCGCCGCCGTCGCAGGCGAACAGGTAGGCCTGCGCGAGGGCCCACGCCCCGTGGGCGCACCCGTCGAGTCGCACCGGAGCGGACGCCTCCGCAGGCGTCGACGCGGGCACGTCGAGGCCGGCGTCGAGGGCCGTCGCCGCCCCGCCGTCGAGCGGCACGTCGACGAGGCCGGTCGTGGTCGCGACCAGGACGCCGTCGTCGGCGTCGCCGGGCTGCTGGATGCGGAGCGCGGTCTCGTCGAGCGCGCGCGCCGCGCCGTCGACGACGATCGCGTTGGCGTCGCGGTCGAGCACGACCGGCACGTCGCCGACGGCGGTGAGCTCGTGGTCGCCCAGGGCGGGCAGCCGCGTCGCCGACGCCTCCGCGTCGCCCTGGTCGATGCGCACCAGCGTGCGCTGCTCCGGCGAGGTCGCGAACACGGTGCCGTCGCGGGACACGACCACACGGGCGCCCTCGCCGAGCGCGGCCACCGGTTCGGCGTCGGCGGTCGAGAGCGCGAGGTCGCCCGCGGCATCCGTCACCCACAGCTCTCCCGCGGGCGACAGCACCGCGAGCGTGCGCCCGCCGAACCGCACCTGCGAGCCGGGCGGCACGTCGACCCGCTGGCCGAGCGTCGTGAATGCCGGGTCGACCCGCTCGACGGCGCCGACGGACTCGTCGTAGAGGAAGACGTCCTCGCCGTCCTGCAGCACGTCGAACGCGTTCGAGGCGGCGTTCACCGCGCCGTCCAGTTCCTCGATCTGGCGGTTCAGCCGCCCCGCGAGGAGCTGCTCGCCGTTCGTGACCCAGACCTCGCGTGCCGTCAGGTCGACGTCGGCGACGGGGAATCCGCGGTGCAGGACCGCCGCGCCCAGGGTGCCGCTGGCGAGCACCGAGAGGATCACCGTCGTGGCCGTGCCGCGACGCGCACGGAGCCAGGAGGTGATCGTCATGCGTGCGTCCTCGGTCCTCTCTCCGGTCGTGTCGCGCGCCGGCACGCACCCGCGCCGCGCACGCTCGGCACCGATGCCGTGAGGAAACCTAACATGCCGGACGCCCGGATCCGGATGGGCATCAGTCCCCATCCACAGGCGCCGCCTCGGCGGCCGCCCGGTCGAGCAGCGGGAGGTCGTCCCGGCTCACCAGCCGGGTCGCCACCGCGTACTCCACGAGGCGCGCCCGACGGTTCACCGCGAGCTTGCCGCGCCCGCCGCGGAGACCCGACACGCCGATCTTGTCGAGCTTGTCGCACACGTTGTCGAGCTTGCGGTTGAACGTCGTCATGCTCCAGCCGAGCCGGTCGGCGGCCTGCGCCGACGACGGGATCTCGCCGCGACCCGGGATCGACTGCGTGAGCACCCCCTCGGCCAGCGCGACGATGAGCTGCCGCTGGCTCGTCGTCAGGGTCACGGGCAGCACGGTCGTGCCGCCGACCTCGGCCTGCGCCGAGACCGACGTGCGGAAGAAGTCGCCGCCCGCCTCGATGGTCAGGTCGTAGGTCGTGGAACCGGCACTGAACATGACGTGGAGGGTCTCGAACACGACCGGGATGCGCGCGCCCGGCGCGAGCCACGCCTGCACCGCGCCGGTGGCATCGGTCACGGTGGCGGTCAGCAGGTGCCCCGCGTTCGCGAGCCACCAGAGGCCGAACTCGTCGGAGAGCGTGAGGAACGTGCGGTGCAGGTAGGGGTTCTCGTCGATCACGAGGTCGCCCTCGCGACCCATGCGGAACCGGGTGCCCGGCTCCACGACGTACTCCTCGCCGCAGAACTCCACCCGCAGCGGTCTCACGGGGTGCACCCGCGGACGGGATCGGACAGCCTGCCACCGCGCTGCACCTGCACGTCGATGCAGGTGGTGACGCCGTCGACGACGGATGCGACGACGACGCGGTCGACCCCGGGCTCGAGCACGGCCGGCGCGCCGGACCCGTCGGCCGGCGCCCAGCGGAAGCGGTCGCCCTCGACCGCGTCGGTGTTGGCGAGCGTGAACACGGCGTCGCCGTCGACGACCTCCGCGGTCACCTCGGGCGCGGGCACCGCGACGCCCGCGACCGCGCTGCCGGACGAACCGGGCGCGGCGTCGTCGCCCGCCGGGGCGAGCCCCTCGCCGAGCAGCACCGCAGCGGCGATCGACGCGCCGACCACGAGGACGGATGCCGCCGCGATCCAGGCGCCGACGCCCGCGCGCCGTCGCGCTGCGGCGGCGGGGCGCGTCGGAAGCTCGTCGGTGGTGCGGTCGTGTGCCTCGGTGCCGGCGCGGGTCGCGCCACGCAGGACCGTGCCGTCATCGATGACCGCGTCGGAGTCGGCCTGCCGGGCGCCCGCGGCGTAGCGCCGGGTCTGGGCGGCGACGGAGCGGACCTCGCGCACGCGGGTCGCATCGTCCTGCTCGGCCGGGCGTGCGGCGGGCGCCGGCGGCGGCGGCGCGATCGCCGACGCGGGCGCGGGCGGCGCGACCGCGGCCGGCGGCTGGGCGATCACGGGCGTGACCGCGCGTGCCCGTGTCGCGTCCTCGTCGCCGAGCGGCTGGGCGATCACGGGCGTGACCGATCGGGCGCGGGTGGGATCGTCCTCGTCCCCCGCCGTCACGGGCGACGCACCCGGACCGGGGCGCTCGTCGACGACGCCCGCGGCGCGCGGGACGTCGATCGGGGTCGGCGCGTAGCCGAGCTCGAGTTCGACCCGCTGCAGCGCGCGGGCGAACTCGACCGCGCCCCGGTAGCGCTGCGAACGTCGCGTCGCCATGCCGCGGGCGAGCACCGCGATGAGCGACGCGGGCACGTCGTCGCGCTCGATCGGCGTGATCGCGCCGCGTTCGATGCGCCCGATGAGGTCGAGCGTGCCGTTCGGCCGCCCGACGATCTCGAACGGGGTGCGGCCTGCGAGGAGCGTGTGCACCGTCGCCGCAAGGGAGAACACGTCGCTGCGGGCATCCGGTCGGGGCACGTCCTCGAACATCTCGGGCGGCGACCACGGCACCGACATCCCGACCGCCGACCGCGTGCCCGACGTGCCGTCGCCCGACGACGGCACGCTCGTGGTGGTGTGCACCGGCAGCTCGTCGTCGAGGGCCGAGGAGATGCCGAAGTCGGTGAGCGCGGGCCAGCCGTACCCGTTGGTGAGCACGTTCGCCGGCTTGATGTCGCGGTGCAGGATGCCGGCGGCGTGCGCGGTCGCCACCGCGCCGGCGATGCGGATGCCCGTGCGCAGCGCGTCGTCGACCGCGAACCGCTCGCGCTTGTAGCGCTCGGCGAGGCTCGGGCCCTCGCAGTACTCCATGACGAAGTAGGGCCGCCCGTCGGGCGCGACGTCGGCGTGGTGGATCGTCACGATGTACGGGTGGGCCGACAGCTGCGCCATGACGTTCGCCTCGGCGACGAAGTCGGCCCGGACGTCGCCGTCGAGCGAGTCGGTGAGCAGGACCTTCACCGCGACGCGGCGGCGTGGCAGGTGCTGCTCGTAGAGGTGCACGTCGGAGAACCCGCCGGAGCCGAGCACGCGGGTGAAGGTGAGGCCGGGCAGGTCGGGTGCGGCCGCGGGCGCGCGCCTCACGACTGCTCGACCACGGTCAGCTCGTGTCCCCCGCCGAGGTCGATGACCGTGCCGGCGATCACCGGGGTCGGCTCGCCGCCGCGAAGCTTCAGGGGTGCGCGTCCCGGCAGCCGCACCACGGTGCCGTTGCGGGACTCGAGGTCGGTGACCACCACGGTGCCGCCCTCGACGGCGACGCGGAAGTGGCTGCGCGAGATGTCGGGATCGCCTCGGCCGACGAGCACCGCGCGCGACGGCCGCGCCGCCGCGTGGCGGTCGACGGCCGGCGCCCGGCCGACCAGGAGGCCCTCGCCGACGGCCTCGACCACGCCGTCGGGCAGCCGGAGGGCGAAGGTGCCGCCGGCGGCCACGACCGATGCGGCTGGCGGTCCGACCGATGCGGCAGGCGGTCCGACCGATGCGGCAGGCGGTCCGACCGGCGCCGCGGCGCCCGCCGCGAGCCGGGCGGCCCGCACGTCGGCGCCGAGGACGGTCATGCCGTCGTGGTCGGTGTCGGCGGGCCCGCGTTCGGGCGTGGGCGCCGTCGCGGACCGTGGTCGCTCGGGCCGGTCGCCGCTCACGAAGGCCGGCACCTCGATCGTCGTGCCGGAGCCGGAGATGGAGCCGGCGCGTGCCGTCGGCCGCGTCGCACCCGCGACCGGCGGCAGTGGCGCAGGAGCGGCCGGCACGCCGATCGGCGCCGCTGCGCCGCGGAGCGCGGTCGGGGCGGGCTCGGGCGCACCAGCGGCGCGGACGGCCGTCGCGTCGTCGACCGATGCGGGGTCGTCGACCGATGCGGGGTCGTCGATCGGTGCGGCCGCGTCCGGGCGCCCGTCGGCATCGGCGTCGTCGGGCCGGGCGGCACCGTCCTCCGGCTCGGGGACGACGGTGCGTTCGGGGACGACGGTGCGTTCGGGGATGACGGTCTGCTCGGACGCGAGCGCACCGGCGCCGGGGGCGTCCGTCTCGTCGCCGTCCGAGGCGGGCGCCTCCGCGCCGTCCCGGGCGCGCGCGCCCGGGGGCATCCCCTCGCCTTCCGGGGTCCATGTCACCGCGCGGGCCGGCACGATGCCCGCGACCACCGGCAGTCCGTGCTCGACCGGGTCGTCGTCGGTGCCGGCGAGGTGCGCCCGGACGCCGTTCGCATGCGGCACCACGCGTTCGGCCCACGTGGAGACCCCGGCGCCGTCGCAGTCGACGTCGCCGTCCGCGGTCGCGACCCGCGCAGCGGCCCCGCGCGCGATGACGCGGATCACCGGGACGCCTGCCTGCTCCTCCGCGGCGGCGAGCAGGAACGGCGGGGTCGCGCCCAGGCCGCCGGCCGTGAGCGCCTCGAGCACGGCCGGGAGCGCCGCATCCGCACCGGCGAGGGAGCGCAGCAGCTCGCGCGCGCCCGCGCCGTGCACGGCGAGCAGGCGAGCGTCGTCGACGGCGACGAGCCAGCCCCCGGCGTCAGGCAGGTAGTGCTGCATCCCGGCCCCCGTCCCTGGGCGTGGTGGTCTCCTCGACGTCGGACGTGTCGAGCCGGTCGCGCGTGGCCTCGGGGTCGTCGTCGTCGCCGTCGACGAACGACTCGACGACGACCGCCGTCACGTTGTCGCGTCCGCCGTGCTCGAGGGCGGCGTCGACGAGGCGCTGCGCCAGGTCGGTGGCATCGGGCGCGGTCGCGAGGACCTCGGCGATCGAGGCGTCGTCCACCTCCTTGCTGAGGCCGTCGCTGCAGACGAGGTAGGTCTGGTGCCCTGCGACGGGGATCAGCCAGGCATCGATCTCGACCGTGTCGTGGGCACCCACGGCACGGGTGATCACATTGCGATCGGGGTGCGACTCGGCCTCCTCGGGCAGGATCAGCCCCGAGTCGATGAGCTCCTGCACGGCCGAGTGGTCGACGCTGACCTGCTCGAGCGTGCGCCCGTTCCAGCTGTAGACGCGCGAGTCGCCGACGTTGAACGCCATCCAGTTCAGGCCGGACGCCTCCCCCGCGTCGACGAGCGCGACGCCGGTGAGCGTGGTGCCCGCCATGGCGAGACCCTCGTCCCCCGGGGTCAGCTCGCGGACCGCCCGGTTCGCGGTGTGGACGGCGTCGAGGATGCGCTCGGGCGTCGAGACCTCCCCCGCGGCGATGTGGGCGGCGAACGTCTCGACGACCGCGCGGCTCGCCGCGTCGCCGCGCGCGTGCCCGCCCATGCCGTCGGCGACGAGGAACACGGGCGGCTCGGCCAGCAGGGAGTCCTCGTTCACGCGACGGACCGCGCCGACGTCGGTGGCAGCGCTGTACTGCAGGCGCACCGCGCCGTCGGCCGTCGCCAGCTCGCGCTCGCCGTTCACCGCCACGTCACTCCGGGTTCGATCCATCGGGCGCCCCGGTCGCGGCGCCGGCATCCCACGCTAGCAAGTCATGCGGACCTACTCGTCCCCGGGGCGACCTTCGGTGAAATGCGGGACCTCCTCCATGAGCGAGTGGCCGCGCTTGCGGGCGTCCACCCGGGCCTTGACGAGGCTCGCCACGGTCGCCACGATCATCGCGACGACGATCACCGCGAGCGAGGTCCAGGTGGAGATCTCGGGTGCCCACTCGATGGGCTGCCCGCCGTTGATGAACGGCAGCTCGTTGACGTGCGCGGCGTGCAGGAACAGCTTCACCCCGATGAAGGCGAGGATGAACGCGATGCCGTACTTCAGGTACTCGAGGCGCTCGAGCAGGCCGCCGAGGAGGAAGTAGAGCTGGCGCAGGCCCATCAGTGCGAAGACGTTCGCCGTGAACACGATGAACGGGCTCTGGGTGATGCCGAAGATCGCCGGGATCGAGTCGAGCGCGAAGATCAGGTCGGTCGTGCCGATCGCGATGAACACGATCAGCATCGGCGTGAACACCTTCGCGCCGTCGATCTGCGTGCGCAGCTTCACCCCGTCGTACTCCGACGTGATGCTGAGGCGCCGGCGGAGCATCCGGATCAGCCCCGTCTCCTCGCCCTCGTCCTCGTGGTCGCCGAACGCCTGCCCCCAGGCCGTGTAGAGGAGGAAGGCGCCGAACACGTAGAAGATCCAGCTGAAGTTCTCGATGAGCTGGGCGCCGAGCAGGATGAAGATGCCGCGGAGGATGAGCGCCAGGATGATGCCCACCATGAGCACCTCCTGCTGGTACTTCCGAGGCACGGCGAACCGGCTCATGATGATGACGAACACGAACAGGTTGTCGATCGAGAGGCTGTACTCGGTGAGCCAGCCGGCGAGGAACTGCCCGCCGTGCTCGGCATCGCCGAGCAGGAACATCAGGCCCGCGAAGATCAGCGCGAGCACCACGTAGAACACCACCCAGGCGGTCGCCTCACGGAACGACGGCACGTGCGGACGCTTCAGCACGATGAGCAGGTCGGCGACGAGGATCAGCGTCAGCACGACGAGCGAGCCGATCTCGAACCAGGCGGGGAGGGCGAGTTCCACGGAGGGCCTTTCGGGGAGTGGGGTCGATGCAGGACCGAACGTCTCTCCCCCACCGCACGGTGGTCCACGCCCGGAGCGGCGACGGCGGCGCTCGTACTGACGATCGTGGTCCGGGACGACACGCCCCGCGGGATACTCCCCTTCGTGCTGGCGAGTCTAATCGACGCAGGGCGACCGCGGCGCGACGGGCGGGCGCGACGCCCGGACGACGAAACGCTCCCGGTCCGCATGACGGACCGGGAGCGTTCCTCGGTGTTGTGACCCCAGCGGGATTTGAACCCGCGCTACCGCCGTGAGAGGGCGGCGTCCTAGGCCGCTAAACGATGGGGCCGAATCGACAACTTGAAGAGTATGTCACACACCCGGGGCGCGGTACAAATCGAGGCGGGACCCTTCGCCGGTCGCGCTTCCCGACGGCTCGTCGTGCTGCGGATGCCTCCCGGCGACGCCCGCACCGGTCAGGCGAAGACCCGCAGCGCCCCCGGTCGCGCGGTCACCTCCACCGGCAGCGCCCCCAGTCGCTCGCCGTCCGCGTAGGCCGTCACGCCGGATGCCTCGATGCGCACCGAGCGCGCCCGCAGCAGCTCGACCGCGGGGTGGTCGACGTGGGTTCCCGAGTAGACGCGCGGGAAGACCCGCACGAGTCCGAGGCGGCTCAGGGGGTGCACGATGAACACGTCGAGGAGCCCGTCGTCGAGGGCGGCGTCCGGGGCGATCCGCATCCCGCCGCCCAGCGAGGGGGTGTTCGCGACGGACACGAGCATGGCCCGCTGGGTGCGCACCTCGCCGTCGATGGTCAGCACGTACTCGCGCGGGTGGAAGGTCGCGAGCTCCCGTGCGAGGGCGATCGCGTACCGGCTCGGGCCACGGGGACGGGTCATGCGGTTCGCCCGGTCGTTCACGATCGCGTCGAAGCCGGCGGAGAGCACGCACGCGAACCAGGTCGTGAGCTCCCCGTGCCGCACGGTCGCCGCGTCGATCGTGCGCGGCGGGCGGCCGAGCGACCGGACGAGCGCCTCGATCGCCGCCTGCGGGTCGTCGAACGGCAGGCCGAGCGCCCGCGCGAGATCGTTGCCGGTGCCCGCGCCGACGACGCCCATCGGCACGTCGGTCTCGGCGACGACGTTCACGCCGAGCGACACCATGCCGTCGCCGCCGACGACGACGAGCGCATCGGTGCCCGCCGCCACCTCCGACTCGGTCTCGCGCCGCAGGAGCTCGAAGTTCGGCTCGCGCAGCATCGCCACCTCGTACCCGGCTGCCTCCAGCCGCTCCGCGGTGCGCGGGCCCACGTCGCGGTTGCGCCCGAACGCGGCGTTCGGGTTGATCGCCAGGACGATGCGCCCGCGTGCCGGTGTCATGTGGCGATTATGGCGGGAGAAGCGCGCCGTGCGCGCCGGACACGGTGGCGGGTGTGGAGCGCGCGCCCACCGGCGGCCGACGGTGTCAGCCTCGTCCGCCCCGACCGTTGCCGTTGCCGTTGCCCCGGCCCGGCTGCTGCCCGCCGCCGGAGTCGTCGCCGGCGGGCTGGCTGCCGCCGTCGCCGCTCTCGGACCCTCCGCCGGAGTCCTCGTCGGGGATGATGCTGCCGTCGGGCGACGACCCCGGCCCGGTCACCGGGCCCATCCCCGCCATGGTGAACGACCCGCCGCCGTACTTCGCCGCTGCGACCGACATCACCATCGGCCACATCCGGTGCCGCGCCTCCGCGGCGCGGCCGGTGGCGAAGTACAGTCCGCGCTGGTTGGCGTCGCCGTTCACGCTCACCACCGCGGCCGCGGTCGCGACCTTCGTGCTCGCGCCCACCATCCAGGTGTCCTTCGCGCCGTCCGTCGTTCCCGTCTTGCCGATGAGCGGCACGTGCGGCACCGTGGCGGCGTTCGAGGCGACCGCCGTGCCGCCCGTCATGACCGCGTTCATCGCCGTGTGCATCGCCGCGGCCACCTCGGGCGCGACCGAGCGCGTGCACTCCGACTTCGGCGGGTCGATCTCCTCGCCGTCGCGCCCGACGATGCGCTCGATCGCGATGGGCGTGCAGGTCACGCCGTCGTTGGCGACGCCGGCGAACGCGATGGCCATGCTGAGCGGTGCGACCTCGTTCGTGCCGATGACCGACGACGGGCCCTGCGCGAGCGGGTCGCCGTCGGCGCGGTGCACGCCGAACGCCTCCGCCCGCATGCGGATGTCGCAGAGGTCGAGCTGCTTCGCCATGCCGATGAAGCCGGTGTTGATCGACCCGATGGTGGACTCCATCGCACTGTAGTTCGCGCCCGACTCCCCCGCGTCGTTCTTGGGGTTCCAGGAGCCGGCGGACACCGCGCCGTTGCAGTGGTCCTGGAAGATGCCCCAGTTGCTCTTGACCCTGCTGTCGACCCGCCCGGCGAGCCCGTGACCGGTGCTCAGCCACTCGGCCAGCGTGAAGATCTTGTACGACGATCCCGGCTGGAAGCCGCGGGAGCCGCCGTAGTCGAAGTCGGTGTTGTAGTTGATGCTCGTGTACTGCGGGCCCTTCTTCAGCACCGCCGGGTCCTGGCTGTAGGTGCGGTTCTGCGCCATCGCCAGCACGCGCCCCGTGCCCACCTCCACCGAGGAGATCACGCCGCCGACGTCCCATCCCGGGAACGTCGCGGGCACGTGGGCGGCGATGGCCTCGTTCGCGGCCTTCTGCAGGTCGAGGTCGAGCGTGGTGTACACGTCGTACCCGCCGCGCCGGAAGTTCAGCAGCCGGGTCTCGGCGTCCTCGCCGAAGGTCGGGTCGTTGCGCAGGATGTGCGTGACGTAGTCGCAGAAGTACGCGGCGCCCCGGGCGGTCTGGCACCCCGTGCTCGGCTCGTGGATGTCGGGGGCGACCGGCTCCGCGAGCGCGGTGTCGAACTCCTCCTGGGTGATCTTCCCCTCGTCGAACATCTGCCGCAGGATGTAGTTGCGCCGGCCGAAGTTGGCGGCGTACCCGTTGTCGGCGCCGTTGGTGGTGCTCTCGGGCAGGTCGAGCCGGAACTTCCCCGGGTTGTTCACGATCGCCACGAGCGCGGCCGCCTGTGCGAGGCTCAGCTTCGAGGCGGTGGTGCCGAAGTAGTAGTTCGCCGCCGCCTCGATGCCGTAGACCCTGCCGCCGAAGCCGGCGATGTTCAGGTACCCGAGCAGGATCTCGCTCTTGGTGTAGCGCTTCTCCACGCCGATGGCGAGGCGCATCTCCTTGAGCTTGCGATCGATGGTGGTCTCGGTCACGGCGCCGTAGCAGGCGTCCCGCTCCTCCGACGTCGTCGCCTCGTTCTCGCAGACCTGCACGCGCACGTTCTTCACGTACTGCTGCGCGATCGACGAGCCGCCCTGCGTGTCGCGGCCGGTCGCCGTCGTGGCGGCAGCGCGGATGGTGCCCTGCAGGTCGATGCCGCCGTGCTCGTAGAACCGCGGGTCCTCGCCGGCCACCGCGGCATCCTTCACGTACTGGCTGATCTGCTCCCAGCCGACCTCGACGCGGTTCTGGTCGTAGAACGAGGCGAGCAGCACGTCGCTGCCGTCGTCGCGCGTGGCGTAGATGTCGCTCTTCTGCGACAGCTCGCCGATCTCGAGGTAGCCGGGAAGGTTCTCGAACATCGAGATCGTGCTCGTCGCCGCAACGCCCACGGCGCCCAGCGCGGGCGTCACCGACACCGTCACCAGGGCGCCGACCGCGGCGCTCGCCGCCACGAACCCGACGAACCCGCCGATGCCGCCGACGACGCGCTTCACGCCGTCGCCACGCGTCCTGCGCTGCTCCACTCGACGCCTCCCGATCGCGGACCGACCGCCCCCCGCGGTGCCCCCTTCCATGGAACCGCCTGCGAGGGGTGCGTGTAAAGCGGGTGACGGTATCGGTCGTGTCTCGAACCCCGCGTGGCGACCACCGCCGTCAAGCCCGTTGCGGGAGACCGCCGCCCGGGTGTTGGCTCGTGGCATGCGACTGACGAAGCTGGAACATGCCGCGCTGGTGATCGAGGACTCCGGGGAGAAGCTGTACGTGGACCCGGGAACCTTCACGACGCCGATCACCGAGTCCCGCGGGGCGGTCGCGGTCGTGCTCACGCACGAGCACCCCGACCACTGGACGCCCGAGCAGCTGCGGCGCATCGTCGACGCCAACCCGGACGTGCGCATCCTGGGCCCGGAGGGCGTGGCCGCGGCCGCATCCGACTTCGACGTGGAGGTCGTGCACGCCGGCGACGAGGTCGAGGTCGGCCCGTTCCACCTGCGGTTCTTCGGCGGCGCGCACGCGGTCATCCACCCGTCCATCCCGGTCGTCGACAACGTCGGCGTGCTGGTGAACGGCACGCTCTACTACGGGGGCGACTCGTTCACGGTGCCCGAGGGCGTCGAGGTCGAGGTGCAGGCCGTGCCCGCGGGGGCGCCCTGGCTGAAGATCAGCGAGGTCATGGACTACGTCATGGCGGTCGGCGCGCGGCGCACGTTCCCGACCCACGAGATGGGGCTGTCGCGCGCCGGGAAGGCGATGTCGAACCAGCGCATCGCCTGGGCCACCGAGCAGGGCGGCGGCGAGTTCGCCGCACTGGAGCCGGGCGACACGCTCGACTTCTGACCCCGTCGGCGCGCCGAGTGCCGGGACCAAGTGCCCGGCGCGCACCACCCCCGTCGGACACGCTGGGGCCATGGACGCGACACTGCGGTTCCTCGGAGCGGCCGACACCGTCACTGGCTCGCGCACCCTGGTCGAGGCCGGCGACGCGCGCATCCTCGTCGACTGCGGGCTGTTCCAGGGGTACAAGGTGCTGCGCGACCGCAACCGCGCGCGATTCCCCGTTCCGCCGGACTCGATCGACGCGGTCGTGCTGAGCCACGCGCACCTCGACCACACCGGGTACCTCCCCGCGCTCGTGCGCGACGGGTTCCGCGGACCGGTCTACGCGACATCCGGCACGGTCGACCTCTGCGGCGTCATGCTGCCCGACAGCGGGTACCTCCAGGAGGAGGAGGCGCGGCACGCGGCACGCGGCGGCTGGTCGAAGCACGCGCATCCGAAGCCCCTGTACACCACCGCCGACGCCGAGGCGTCGCTCGAGCGCCTGCGGCCCGTCCCCGTCGACGAGGAGATCCCGCTCGCCGACGGCGTCTCGGCCACGCTCGTGCCGGCGGGGCACATCCTCGGCGCCGCATCGGTGCGGGTCGCGGTCGGCGGGCGCATCGCGCACTTCACCGGCGACCTCGGTCGTCCGAACGACCCGCTGATGCGTGCCCCGCGACCGCTCGCGCCCGCATCCGTGCTCGTCACCGAGTCGACGTACGGCGACCGGCGCCACGGTGCCGACGACCCGGAGTCCGCCCTCGGCGAGGTCATCGAGCGGGTCGTCCGCCGTGGCGGTGTGGTCCTGATCCCCGCGTTCGCCGTCGGCCGCACCGAGACGATCCTGCTGCACCTGTCGCGGCTGCGCGACCGGGGGCGGCTCCCCGAGGTCCCCGTCTACCTCAACAGCCCCATGGCGGTGGACGTCACGGGCATCTACCGACGCCATGCCGACGAGCACCGCATGGCGCCCGACGAGATCGAGCGCATGTACGCCATCGCGACGCCCGTGCACGAGGTCGACGACTCGAAGCTGCTGAACCTGCGCGGCGGGCCGATGGTCATCGTCTCGGCGAGCGGCATGCTCACGGGCGGCCGGATCCTGCACCACCTCGCGGCGTACGGCCCCGACCCGCGCAACGCCGTGGTCCTCACCGGGTTCCAGGCCGGCGGCACCCGCGGGTCGGCGCTCCTCGGGGGCGCAGCCACGCTGCGGATCTTCGGCGAAGACGTCCCGATCCGCGCCGAGGTGGTCGACATCGGCACGATGTCGGCGCACGCCGACGCCGACGAGCTGATCGCGTGGATGCGCGCGACGAGCGCGCCGCCCGAGCGCGTCTACGTCACGCACGGCGAGCCCGCCGCCGCGGACGCCCTGCGCGTGCGGATCACGCGGGAGCTCGGCTGGAGCGCGCGCGTCCCCGAGCAGGGCGAGCGGGTCGCGCTCTGAGCCCGGTGCGCCCGCGCGGGAGCCGCGTCCGGTTCACTCGTGCGGCTTCCGGTGCTCCAACTGGAACACCGCCGCCTGCGTGCGCCGCTCCACCCCGAGCTTGCGCAGCAGCCCCGACACGTAGTTCTTCACGGTCTTCTCGGCGAGCGAGAGGCGTTCGCCGATCTGCCGGTTCGTGAGCCCCTCCGCGATCAGCGTCAGCACCTGCCGCTCGCGCAGGTTCAGCGACCCGAAGCGGGGGTCCTCCCGGTCGTCGCCCGGCTCGGGCGGCGGGCGCAGCCGATCCGCGAGCGCGGGCGCGAGGAGCGAGCGGCCCGCCGCGGCCGTGCGGATCGCCTCGACGAGCCGATTGCCGGTGACCGACTTCAGCACGTAGCCGGACGCCCCGGCGAGCACCGCCGCCGTCGCCGCCTCGTCGTCGTCGAACGCGGTGAGGATGAGGCACCGGACCTCGGGCACGAGGGAGCGGATCTCCCGGCACAGCGTCACGCCGTCCACGTCGGGCAACCGGAGGTCGAGCACCGCGACTTCGGGTGCCACGGCGGGGATGCGGGCGAGGGCCCGCGCGGCATCCGGCGCCTCGCCCACGACATCGAGGTCGTGCTCGCGGCCGAGCAGCTCGGCCAGGCCGCGCCGCACGATCTCGTGGTCGTCGACCAGGAACACCGTGGTCATGCGCGCCCCCTCCTCATCCGCTGTCCCCCGCGGTCATCGGGGCGGTCCACTCGGCTCGGGTCCGGCCGTCGCCGGAGTCGAGCCGGAAGGACCCGCCGCGTGCCTCCGCCCGCTCCGAGAGGTTGGCGAGCCCGCTGCGCCGGCCGTGCGGCGCGATGCCGCCGCCGCCGTCGGCGACGACCACGCGCACGTTGCGCCCCGCTGCGGACACCTCGAGCGTGACCCCCGTGCCTCCCGCGTGCTTCGCCGCATTCGAGAGCAGTTCCCGCACCACGGCGGCGACGTCGTCCGCGAGTCCGCCGCCCACCATCAGGTCGACCGGGCCGGAGAAGCGCACCGCGACGGGGTCGGGGAACCCGGAGGCGCACTCGGCGACGATGTCCAGGAGCCGGTGCCGGATCGACTCGCCGGTCGCACCACGCGGGCTCATCGCGAAGATCACGGCGCGGATCTGGGCGATGCTGTCGTCGAGCGTGGCGATCGCGGCGCGCAGCCGCGCCGACACCTCGTCGCCGATTCCGGAGTCGGCGATCGCCTCGAGTGCGAGGCCCGTGCCGAACAGCTGCTGGATCACCTGGTCGTGCAGGTCTCGGGCGATGCGTGCGCGTTCCTCGACGAGCATCGCGTGCTGATGGTGCTCGCGCGCACGCGCGAGCTCCACCGCCACGGCGACGCGGCTCGCCAGGTCGTCGGCCATGTCGGCCTCGCTGGCGCTGAACGCCGACCTGCCGGGATTCCTGGCCACCGCGAGCACGCCCCACGTGGTCGAATCCGAGCGCAGCGGGAGGAACATCGCCGAGCCGACCTCGCCGCCCTGCCCGACGATCGCCAGTGCATCGGGCGCCGGGTCGTGACGCGCCCCTGGGCGGGTGCGCGTCTCGCCGTCCTCGAAGACCACGGAGGCGGTCGTGGACATCGCCGGAAGGACCCGCCCCGCGAACTCCGCCGCACGGTCGCCGCGGGCCTCCGTCACGCGCACCGAGAGCGGCTCCTCCGCGGGCAGGACCAGGCAGACCCGGTCCGCGGTGGTCCGGGCGATCAGCTCGTCGGCGAGCAGCGGCAACGGGTCGGTGCTCGTGGCCTCGAGCATCGACGACGCGATGTGCGCGGAGGTCGCCGCCCACTCCTGTCGCAGGCGGGACTCCTCGTACTGGCGGGCGTTCGCGATGACGAAGCCCGCCGTCGACGCCAGCGCCGTGACCAGCTGCTCGTCCTCCTCCGTGAACTCGCCGCCGGCCGGATCGGCCAGGTAGAGGTTGCCGAAGACCTCGTCGCGCACCCGGATCGGCACGCCCAGGAAGGCGCCCATGCGCGGATGCCCCGCCGGGAAGCCGACCGAGCGGGGGTGGTCCTCGATGTGGCGCAGGCGGATGGGTCGCGGATCATCGATGAGCGCGCCGAGCACCCCCTGACCCTCGGGAAGGTGCCCGACGGCCGCGACGGCGTCTGCGGGCATGCCCGTATGGACGAACTCCTCCAACCCGTCGCCGTCGGCGTCGATCACCCCGAGCGCGCCGTATCGGGCGTCCACGAGCGCGACCGCGGCCTGCACGATGCGCTCCAGCACCACCGGGAGCTCCACGAACTCGACCACCGCCCGGGTGGCCCGCAGGAGGGCGCGCAGCCGGCCCTGGGCGTGCAGCACCTCGTCCGCGCGCCCGACCAGTTCGCGAAGCGCGCGGTCCAACTCGGTCCTCGGTTCGTCGGCGAACGGCAACAGCGGCTGATCCGTCATGGCACCTCCGCGGTGATGCCCGAAGGCTACCACCGCCCCGGGCGGGCGCGGGTGCCCCCATTCGTGGGACGAACGGCCCTCGTGCCGGCCGCCACCGGGGCGAGCATGTCAGCGTCGTCGTCCGGTCGTCGCGACCGGCCGCGGGAAGAGGAGTCTCGTGACGTCGTACGTTCTGGTGGGGATCGACGGCTCGATCGCGAGTCGCGCAGCGGTCGTCTGGGCTCTCGAGCGCGCCCGCGCGACGGGTGCCGCGGTCGCGCTGCGGATGATCGTCGACGACGAATGGGGCACGATCGGCACGCGCATGCTCGCGGAGCTGCGCGCCGACGCCGGTGCACGCGCCGAACGGGAACTGGAGTTCGCCCGCGCGCGGGCGGGCGGCGTCCAGGTCGATGCGGACATCTCGGTGGGCTCGCCGATGCTCGACCTCGCCGCCGCGGCCGCCGTCGCCGAGCTCGTCGCGATCGGCACCCACAAGACGGGCTCGTTCCACGGATTCGCGCTCGGTTCCCGAGCGCCGCAGCTGGCGGCCATGTCCCCCGTGCCGACCGCGGTCGTGCCGACCTCCACGGGCGGCGCGCGCAGCGGGGTGGTCGTCGGCGTCGGCGGCACGGCGGGCGAGGGCACCGTCGTGCGCTTCGCCGCGCGCGAGGCCGACCGGCTCGGGGAGCCGCTCGTCGTGCTGCGTGCCGACGGCGCCCCGCCGGGGCTCAGCGACCGGGCGGTCGAGCGCGCCGTGCGGCAGGCGTCCGCCATCGGCGTCGCATCGGGCGTGATCAGTCGCCGGTCGAGCCCGCCGGCGGGGAAGGCGCTCGCCAACCGGTCCGGCACGGCGGTGCTCACCGTCGTGGGACGCCCGACCGCTCCGGGCGCACGCGGATTCCGGCCCCTGGGGCGCGCGGGCACCGACCTGCTGATGAACCTCGGCGGTCCGGCCGTCGTCGTGCCGTTCACCGCGACCGCGGTGCGCGCGCCCGCCACCGTCGCGAACGACGGCGCGTCCGGCTGACGCAGCACGCGCCGTCGCGCAGGCCGGCGTCGCGTGTGACCTTCGTCCCGTCGCCGCCCTGCGCGCGCGGGGAGAGTGGGAGGCATGGACGGGACACGCATCCTCGTGGGCGTCGACGGCTCGGCGCAGTCGATCGAGGCCCTCCGGTACGCCGCGCAGCTGGCCGGAGCACTCGACGGCCCGCTCGAAGCGGTGACGACCTGGACGTTCCCGCCCGTGATGGGCGCCTACGTCATTGACGGCTGGACGCCGGACGAGGACGCGCGGAGCCTCCTCGACGACGCGATCGACGAGGCGTTCGACGGCGCACCGCCCGAAGGCCTCGTCCGCACCGTGCTGGCCGGCCCCGCCGCGGGCACCCTCATCGAGGAGAGCAGGAGGGCGCGGATGCTGGTGCTCGGCAGCCGCGGACACGGCGGCTTCGCCGGCCTGCTGCTGGGGTCGGTCAGCGCCGCCTGCGCGGCGCACGCCCACTGCCCGGTGCTGATCCTGCACGGCGGCGACTCCGCGGCATCCGAGCGCTGAACCCACCCGGAGGAGGGGTCTCCCATGTCGGCATCGCGATTCGACGCCCGCACCGTCATCGTCACCGGCGCCGGTTCGGGCATCGGCCGGGCGACGGCGGAACGGCTGGTGGCGGAGGGGGCGCGCGTCGTCGCCGCCGACGTGTCGGCCGAACGGCTCCGGGACCTCGCGGCGGAGCTCGGCGACCGGGTCGCCACGATCGACGGCGACCTCGTCGAGCAGGAGGTCGTGGACCGCGTCGTCGCGGCGGCGGGCCCGCGGATCGACGGCCTGGCGAACGTCGCCGGCATCATGGACGGCTTCGAGCCCACCGCCGAGATCGACGACGGGACGTGGGACCGGGTGCTCGCGGTCAACCTCACGGCGATGATGCGTCTCACCCGGGCGGTATTGCCCGTCATGCTCGACCAGGGCAGCGGGGCGATCGTGAACGTCGGCTCCGAGGCGGGCCAGCGCGGCTCCGCGGCGGGCACCCCGTACACTGCCTCGAAGCACGCGGTGAACGGGTTCACGCTGAGCACCGCGTTCTACTACACGCCCAAGGGCATCCGCTGCAACGCGGTCGCGCCGGGGCCGGTCGCGACGAACATCGAGGCGCCGTTCCGCTCGCCGTGGGCGCAGGAGCGCATCGGGCCGCTCCTGCAGGCGAACCTGCCGCCGGTGGCCCAGCCGGAGTCGCAGGCGGCCGCGATCTGCTGGCTGCTGAGCGACGACGCCTCCGACGTGTCCGCGGCCATCCTCAGCGTCGACGGGGGCTGGGCCGCGATCTGAACCCGGCGCGCGCCGCGTCGCGACGGCGTGGGCGTCGCACCATGGCCCGTGTGACTTCCGTCCCGTCGACGAACGGCCCAGCACGGGCAGACTCGGCGCCATGTTCACCCGCATCGTGGTCGGCTGGAACGACACCCGGGCATCGCACCTGGCGCTCTCCTGGGCGCTCCGCCGGGACTGGAACGCCCGCATCGTGGTCGTGCACGCCGCCGGCGGGGACGCGCAGCCGGGGACGCCGGGGGCGACCCAGCGCGCCGGCGCGGTGATCGAGCCGTTCCAGCGCTACGCACGACGGGAGATCGAGGTGCGTGTCGTCGACGGGCCCGCGGAGGAGGTCCTGGCGGCGTTCCTCGAACCCGGCACCCTCGTGGTCGTGGGCGCTCCGCCGCGGGGCGGAGCCGCCGGAAGCCTCGGCGCCCGCCTCGCCGGGCGTGCGGCGGAGGCCGGGAAGCTCGCGGCGCCGGCGGATCCGGCCTCGCGTCCCGCCGTCGTCCTCGAGATCGACGGCGCCCCGGAGCGCCGCCACGGACCGCGCGGCGATGATGCCGGAGCACGGAGCGGTCCCTCAGCGCGGGCGGACGGGACCAATGGCACTTCCGACGCGGTCGCGGTGGGCGTGGACTCGACAGTGGGCGCCGACGCCGGTCGAGGGGAGCACGCATGACGACCATCGCATCCACGGACAGGGCCGTCCGGACGGCGGTGCAGGAGGAGCTGGACTGGTCGCCCGACGTCGACTCCACGCGGATCGGCGTCGCGGTCGACGAGGGCGTCGTCACCGTCTCGGGCCAGGTCGACACGTACGCGGAGCGGATGGCCGCACTGCGGGCCGTGCACCGGGTCCGCGGGGTCCGCGCCGTCGTAGACGACGTCGCGGTCCAGCCGAGCGGGCGCTCGGCGGCATCGGAGCTGGACGTCGCCAGGGAGGTGGAGCACGCGCTCGACTGGGCGAGCGACGTGCCGGCGGAGGTCCGTGCGGAGATCCGCGGGCACGACGTCACGCTGACGGGCGAGGTCGACTGGGAGTTCCAGCGACTGGCCGCGAAGCGGGCGATCGAGCACCTCAGGGGTATCCGCAACGTCACCAATCGCATCACCCTGCGTGCGCGACCGTCGGCCGCCGACACGCAGGAGCACATCCGGCGCGCCCTGACCCGCAACGCCCAGCTCGACGCCGAGGGCATCGACGTCAGCGTCTCCGACTGCACGGTGACCCTGACCGGCACCGTGCAGTCGTGGGCCGAGAAGCAGCAGGCGAACCACGCGGCCTGGGCATCGCCGCACGTGGCCGAGGTCATCGACCGCATCGTCGTGCACGACCAGGGAGAGGAAGGCACATCATGAAGAGCGACCTCGCACGCTTCGACCCGTTCGCCGGGCTGGAGTCGTTCGGCAGGGACCTGTTCGACGGGGGGATGTTCCGTTCGATGCGCGGGCGCGCGCCGTCGACCGACGTCTACACGACCGAGGACGACCGCACGCTGGTACTCGAGGCGCACCTGCCCGGGTTCGCCGAGGACGACATCTCGGTCACGGTCGATCGCGGCGCGCTCGTCGTGCAGGCGGAACGGCACGAGACCGAGGAGGACAAGAAGAAGAAGTACGTCGTCCGCGAGTCCAGCACCAGCTTCTACCGGAGCCTGGACCTGCCGGATCGCGCCGACGACCAGGCGATCAGCGCGTCCTTCGACCAGGGCGTGCTGACGGTCACCGTCCCGCTCACGGCGGCCGGCGGCGAGCGCAAGATCGCCATCGGATCGGGCGCCGCGGGCTGAGCAGGCTCGCCTCGCGCACGACGGGGTCCGTCCGTGCGCGAGGCGATGCGTGCCGGGGCATGCGATGTTCGACGATCGGATCGACGCGGGAGCGCGTCTCGCCGCCGCCCTCCGCGGGCGGGCCGCCGGCGAGGCGACCGTGCTGGGCCTGCCGCGCGGGGGCGTCCCGGTCGCGGCCGTCGTGGCCGAGGAGCTCGGGATGCCGCTCGACGTCATCGTCGTGCGCAAGCTCGGCCTGCCGACGCAGCCGGAGCTCGCGATGGGCGCGATCGCCGAGGAGGGCGTCCGCGTGATCGACCAGGGACTGCTCAACCAACTGGGCGTCCCGGTCGCGGGCGTCGCCGTGGTCGAGACGCGCGAACGACGCGTGCTCGACGCGCGGCACGCGCTGCTCCGGCGCGGACGCGAGGCCGAGTCGCTCCGCGGCCGCACGGCGATCGTCGTCGACGACGGCCTGGCGACCGGGGCGACCGCAGAGGCCGCGTGCCGCGCGGCCCGCGCACGCGGCGCCGCGCGCGTGGTGTTCGCCGCGCCCGTCGGCCCGCAGGACGGCGCCCGCCGGGTGCCCTCGGCCCACGAGGTGGTGATCGTCGAGACGCCCGAGCGCTTCGCGGCCGTCGGGCAGGCGTACCGCGACTTCTCCCCCACCTCCGAGGAGGAGGTGATCCTCCTGCTCGACGACGCACGCCTGCGCACCTCCGGCGCGCCACGGCGGCGCACGCTCGCGATGCGGTCCTCCGACGTCACCGTGACGACCCGGACCGGGGGGCTCCGGGGCATCCTGACCGTTCCCGACGAGCCCGCCGGCACCGTGCTCTTCGCGCACGGCAGCGGCAGCTCGCGCCGCAGCCCCCGCAACCGGATCGTCGCGGAGACCCTGCAGCGCGCCGGATACGCCACGCTCATGCTCGACCTCCTGTCGGAGGCCGAGGAGCAGCACCGGGAGCGCGTCTTCGACATCCCGCTGCTCGGATCGCGGCTGATCGGCGCGCAGGAGTGGCTGCACCGCCGGCCGGAGACGAGCCGGCTGCCGATCGGCCTGTTCGGGGCGAGCACCGGCGCCGGCGCGGCGCTCTGGGCGGCCGGCGACGCCGGCAGCACGGTGCGGACGGTCGTGTCGCGCGGCGGACGACCGGACCTGGCCGGCCCGCGCCTGGGCAGCGTGCACGCATCGGTGCTCCTGATCGTCGGCGGCGCGGACGCCCCGACCCTCGAGCTGAACCGCGCGGCGGAGCACGTGCTCGGCGAACGCTGCCGACTGGTGGTCGTGCCGGACGCGACGCACCTCTTCGAGGAGCCGGGAACGCTCGCGGAGGTCGCGATGCTCGCACGCGACTGGTTCGGGCGGCACCTCGCACCCGCACAGCCGGACGCGCGCCTCGCGGGGGCGTCGTGAACGAGATCGGCGCGGCGATCGCCCGCATCCGCTCGCTCGCGCGCCCGCTCGCTGCCGACGCCGACCTCGACGGCCTGGTCGCCGAGGCGAGCCGTGCGCGGATCGTCGCGCTCGGGGAGGCGTCGCACGGCACCCACGAGTTCTACGAGCGGCGAGGCGCGATCAGCAGGCGGCTCATCGAGGAGCACGGGTACCGGTGGATCGGCGTCGAGGGCGACTGGCCCGACTGCTGGCGCATCAACGAGTGGCTCCTCGGAGCGCACGACGACCACCGGTCGGCCGCCGAGGTCCTCGGAGGGTTCGAGCGCTGGCCGACCTGGATGTGGGCGAACCGCGAGGTCGCCGACTTCCTCGACTGGCTGCACGGGTACAACGCCGCGCACCCGCGCGCGGAACGCGTCGGGTTCCACGGGCTGGACGTCTACTCCCTCTGGGAGTCGCTGGCGGAGACCATGGCGTGGCTGCGCGAGCGCCGGCCCGACGCGCTGCCCGCCGCGCTCGTGGCCTGGAAGTGCTTCCTGCCGTTCGAGAACGACCCGCAGCGCTACGCCTGGAGCACCCGCCTGGTGCCGGAGGACTGCGAGGACGAGGTGGTCGACCTCCTCGTCGCGGTGCGAGAGCAGGCGCATCGTGCGGACGACCCCGACGACGCCTTCTCGGTGCTGCAGAACGCCGAGGTCGTGGCGGCCGCGGAGCGCTACTACCGGGCGATGGTGCGCGGCGACCGGGAGTCGTGGAACCTCCGGGACCTGCACATGACCGACACCGTCGACCGCATCGTGCTGGACCGCACCCGGAGGGGACGCGAGTCGCGCGGACTGGTGTGGGCGCACAACACCCACGTCGGCGACGCCCGCGCCACCGAGATGACGCGCGGCGGCATGTGGAACCTGGGCGAGCTGCTCCGCCGGAGGTATGCGGGCGGCGACGTGTACCTCATCGGGTTCGCGGGCTTCGACGGCACGGTCGTCGCCGCCGACGCCTGGGGCGGGACGGACGACGTGCTGGTGGTTCCCGAGCCGCCGGCGAACTCGCACGAATGGCTCCTCCACGCGGCGCTCGGCCAGCCCTCGGTGCTGACCTTCGGCCCCTACCGCTTCGGGGCGTGGCTCGGCGAGCAGCTCGGGCACCGCGCCATCGGCGTCGTGTACGACCCCGCGCGCGACGCCGGCAACTTCGTCGCCACCGTCATGGGCGAACGCTACGACGCCCTCGTATGGTGCGAGCGCACCCGCGCGCTGACGCCGCTGCACCGCGAGCAGCGGCCGATCGAACCCGAACTCGAGACCGAACCGACGGGACTGTGAGCGCATGAGCACGACATCGACCCCCACGCCGACGCGCCGGCCGGTCATCGAGAAGGACGTCGGGCGGCTCGCCGTCGCCCCCAACCTCGTCGACTACGAGCGCGCCTGCGCCGAGTTCAGCTGGGAGACCGAGCGGCATCGCCTCGCGGGGCTGCCGGACGGCGGCGTGAACATCGCCTTCGAGGCGGTCGACCGGCACGCCGCCGGGTCCGGTGCGTCCCGGGACGCACTCCGCTTCGTGCGCGCCGACGGCGGCGTGCGGGCGCTCACGTACGCCGACCTCGCACGGGAGACCGATCGCTTCGCCGGTCTCCTGCGCACGCTCGGCGTGCGCCGCGGCGAGCGCGTGTTCTCGCTGCTCGGCAGGCGGCCGGAGCTCTACGTCGCGGCCCTGGGGACGCTCAAGCACGGGGCGGTGTACTGCCCGCTCTTCTCGGCCTTCGGCCCCGAGCCGATCCGGCAGCGCATGACGATCGGCGGCGGCGCGGTGCTCGTCACGACGCGGGCGCTCTACCGCAAGCGCATCGCCCCGCAGCGCGACGAGCTCCCGGCCCTGCGCCACGTGCTGCTCGTGGACGCCGACGGCGCACCCGAGCCCGGCACGCTCGACCTGGCCGAGGTCCTGGCGAACGTGCGGGCGGCCGGTGCGATCGCCCCGACCCGCGCGGAGGACATGGCGCTGCTGCACTTCACCAGCGGGACCACGGGTCGCCCCAAGGGTGCCGTGCACGTGCACGACGCGGTCACCGCGCATGCGGCGACGGGCCGGCTCGCCCTCGACCTGCACCCGGACGACGTGTTCTGGTGCACCGCCGACCCGGGGTGGGTCACGGGCACCTCGTACGGCATCATCGCGCCGCTCGTGCAGGGCGTGACCGCCGTGGTCGACGAGGAGGAGATGGAGCCCGAGCGCTGGTATCGCATCCTCGCCGAGCAGCACGTCTCGGTCTGGTACACCGCGCCGACGGCGCTGCGCATGCTGATGCGCGCCGGGGCCGAACGGGCCCGGGCGCACGACCTCTCGACACTGCGCTACGTCGCGAGCGTCGGCGAGCCGCTGAATCCCGAGGTCGTCGTCTGGGGGCAGGAGGCACTCGGACTCCCCGTGCACGACAACTGGTGGCAGACGGAGACGGGCGGGATCATGATCTCGAACTACCCCGCGATGGACATCCGCCCCGGGTCGATGGGCCGTCCCCTCCCCGGGATCGAGGCCGCCGTGGTCGCCCGGGACGACGCGGGCGCGCCCGTGCAGCGCGACGGCGAGGTGGTGCTCGTCGACGATCCCGACGCGGTGGGCGAGCTCGCGCTCCGCCCCGGCTGGCCATCGATGTTCCGCGGCTACCTCGACGAGGAGGAGCGCTATCGCCGCTGCTTCGTGGGCGGCTGGTACCTCACCGGCGACCTGGTCCGTCGCGACGCCGACGGGTACTTCTGGTTCGTCGGCCGCGGCGACGACGTCATCAAGTCGTCGGGACACCTGATCGGCCCCTTCGAGGTCGAGAGCGCCCTGCTGGAGCACGAGGCCGTCGCGGAGGCGGCGGTCATCGGCCTGCCCGACGAGGTGGCCGGTGAGCTCGTCACCGCGTTCGTCGAGCTGCAGGCCGGCGTCGAGGCATCCGATGCCCTGCGCCGGGAGCTGATCGGCTTCGCCCGCCGGCGACTGGGTGCCGCAGTGGCTCCCCGGCGCATCGAATTCACCGCGGCGCTGCCGAAGACCCGCAGCGGGAAGATCCTGCGGCGCCTGCTCAAGGCCCGCGAGCTGGGCCTTCCCGAGGGCGACACCTCGACCCTGGAGTCGGGACGATGAGTGCCGAGGAGATGGCTGCGGCGGCCGCGCGCGACCCGGAGCGGGCGCGGCGCCTGCTGCGGCAGATGCTGCGGGTGCGCCGGTTCGAGGAGGCCTGCGTCGAGGCGTACAGCGCGACCCGCATCCGCGGGTTCATGCACGTCTACATCGGCGAGGAGGCGGTGGCAGCCGGCGTGATGTCGGTGGTCGAGCCGGACGACGCCGTCGTGGCGACCTATCGCGAGCACGGGCACGCGCTGCTCCGCGGCGTGCCGGCGACGGCGGTCATGGCCGAGATGTACGGGAAGGCCGAGGGATGCTGCCGCGGGCGCGGCGGCTCGATGCACCTGTTCGACGCTGCGACCCGGTTCTTCGGGGGCAACGCCATCGTCGCGGGCGGACTGCCCCTCGCCGTGGGCCTCGCGCTCGCCGACCGCATGTCGGGGCGCGACCGCGTCACCGTGTGCTTCTTCGGCGAGGGCGCGATGGCCGAGGGCGAGTTCCACGAGAGCATGAACCTCGCCGCCCTCTGGGACCTGCCGGTGCTGTTCTGCTGCGAGAACAACCTCTACGCGATGGGCACGGCGCTCGACCGGTCGGAGTCGCAGACCGACCTCGCGCTGAAGGCCTCCGCCTACGCCGTCTCGGCCTGGGCGGTCGACGGCATGGACGTGCTCGAGGTGGCGGCGGCGGCGCGCCGGGCGATCGACGCGGTGCGCGCGGGCGGCGGACCGCACTTCCTCGAGCTGCGCACCTACCGGTTCCGGGCCCACTCGATGTTCGACCCCGAGCGGTACCGGTCACGCGACGAGGTCGAGCACTGGATGGAGCGCGACCCGATCACGCTGCTGCGCACGGCGCTCGAATCGGCCGGGGAACTCGATGCCGATGCCCGGCAGGCCATGGAGGCCGAGGTCGACGAGGAGGTGCGCGCGGCCGCCGCCTTCGCGGACGCGGGCACGCTCGAACCGGTCGAGGACCTCCTGCGGTTCGTCACGAGCGAGCGGACGGGATCATGAAGACCACCTATCGCGAGGCGATCCGCGCGTCGATCGACGAGGCGCTGCGACGCGACGAGCGCGTCTTCCTGATGGGCGAGGACGTCGGGCGCTACGGCGGCGGGTTCGCAGTCAGCCTCGGCCTGCTCGAGGAGTTCGGGCCGGAGCGGATCCGCGACACGCCCCTGTCGGAGGCCGGGTTCGTCGGCGCGGGCATCGGCGCCGCGCTCGGCGGCATGCGCCCGATCGTCGAGATCATGACCGTGAACTTCAGCCTGCTCGCGCTCGACCAGATCGTGAACTCCGCGGCGACGCTGCTGCACATGTCGGGCGGGCAACTGAACGTGCCCGTCGTGATCCGCATGACCACCGGCGGCGGCCGACAGCTCGCGGCCCAGCACTCGCACAGCCTCGAGGGCTGGCTCGCACACATCCCGGGCCTGCGGGTGCTCGCGCCGGCGACGCTGGAGGACGCGCGGGGCATGCTCCAGCCGGCGCTCGACGACCCCGACCCCGTGCTGATCTTCGAGCACGGCTCGCTCTACAACGTGTCGGGCGAGCTCGCCGACGACGCCGGCCCGGTCGACATCGACCACGCGGCGGTGCGCCGCGCCGGATCGGACGTCTCGATCATCACCTACGGCGGCACGCTGCCCACCGCCCTCGAGGCCGCCGAGACGCTGGCCGACGATGGCGTCGAGGCCGAGGTGCTCGACCTGCGCACCCTGCGTCCGCTCGACGACGACGCGATCCTCGCCACGGTCGGCCGCACCCACCGCGCCGTCGTGGTCGACGAGGGCTGGCGCAGCGGCAGCATCTCCGCCGAGATCAGCGCCCGCATCACCGAGCAGGCGTTCTACGAGCTCGACGCGCCGGTCGCACGCGTCTGCAGCGCGGAGGTGCCGGTGCCGTACCCGCGCCACCTCGAGCAGGCCGCCCTGCCCTCGGTCGCACGCGTCGTCGCCGCGGCACGAGAGGCGGTGGGCGCACGTGGGTGAGTTCCTGATGCCCTCGCTCGGCGCCGACATGGAGCACGGGAAGGTGACCGAATGGCTCGTGCACCCGGGCGACTACGTGCACCGCGGCGACCTCATCGCCGAGGTCGACACCGAGAAGACCGTGATGGAGATCGAGTCGTTCCAGGACGGCGTCGTCGCGGAGTTCCTCGTCGACGTCGGCGAGACCGTGCCGGTCGGCACCCCCATCGCACGCATCACCGGAACGCCCGCCGACGTGGCCCCGGCCGCACCGGAGGCGCACGCCGGGGCCGCCTCGGGCGACGTGGCCCCCGCGACGGCGCCTCCGGCAGCGGCCGGTGGTCCCCCGCCCGCGGCCCCGCACCGCCCCGAGCCTCCGCCGGAGCAGACGGCCGACCTGCACGCGACCCCGCCGGTGCGACGTCTCGCGCACGAGCTCGGCGTCGACCTGGCGGCCGTCCGCGGCACGGGGAAGCACGGGGCGATCACCCGGGCCGACGTCGAGGCGGCCCGGTCGAGCGCGACACAGGTCGCATCCGCTCCCGCAGCTCCCGCAGCGCCCGCACCGCCGTCGCCGACCCCGCCGGAGGCGGCCTCCGGTCGGGTGCGCTCCTCCCCTCGCGCTCGCCTGCTCGCGGCCGACCTGGGGCTCGACCCGGCGGCGATCACGGGCACCGGCCCCGGCGGCGCGGTCACGGTCGACGACGTGAGGCGAGCGGATGCCGCGCGTGCGGCGCCGTCCGACGACAGCACGCCGTCCGAGGCATCCGCTCCCACCCCGCCGGCGGGCGCCGACGCCCCTGACGCCGCATCCGCGCCGAGCTCGCGCACGACACCGGCGACGGGCGCGGACCGCGTCGCCCAGCTGCACCGCGCGGTCGGTGCGCTCATGGCGCGCTCGAAGCGCGAGATTCCCCACTACTACCTGAGCACGACCGTCGACCTCGGCGCCGCCATGGACTGGATGCGGCACGCCAACGAGGGACGCCCGGTCGGCGGCCGCATCGTCGCGTCGGCGATGCTGCTGACGGCCGCGGCGCGCGCCGCATCGCAGGTGCCCGACGTGAACGGGTTCTACGTCGACGGCGCGTTCGCGCCGAGCGCGGACGTGCACCTGGGCGTCGCGGTGGCCCTCCGCGGCGGCGGGCTGGTCGCGCCCGCGATCCACCACGCCGACGCGCTGTCGGTCGACGAGCTCATGGAGCGCCTGCGCGACCTGGTCGCGCGGGCACGGTCGGGCAAGCTGCGTCGCGACGAGATGGCCGACCCGACGATCACGGTCACGAACCTCGGCGAGCTCGGCGTCGAGTCGATCTTCGGCGTGATCCACCCACCGCAGGTCGCCCTCATCGGCTTCGGTCGGGTTCTCGAGCAGCCGGTCGCCCGCGACGGGCTGATCGGCGTGCGGCCGACCGTCACCGCCACCCTGTCGGCGGATCACCGCGTCAGCGACGGCCTGACAGGCAGCCGCCTGCTCGCCCGCATCGACGAGCTCCTGCAGCAACCGGAGGAACTGTGAACGCAACCGACGCACGCACCGCCGTGCTGGCCGCCATCGACGAGGTCGCGCCCGACGTCGACACCGAGGCGATCGACCCCGGGTCGCGCCTGCGGCAGGACCTCGAGCTCGACTCCCTCGACTTCCTGCGACTGCTCGAGCTGCTCACCGAGTCGACCGGGGTCGACACGCGGGAGGAGGACTACCCGGACCTCGTGACGGTGCAGCAGCTCATCGACCACGTCGCCGCACGCGGCTGAGGCCGGGCGGCACCTCCGGTCGACGCCGGAAACCTGAGGGACCTTCGACCCTCGCCACACCCTCTCCCTGCCGCACAGTGGACTCAGGTCCAGGCGTCCCGTCTTCGCACGTCCTGGCCAGGTCGCCACGGTGGGGGAACCGTGGCGACCACCTCTGTCGCCCGGGGGTGCCGCGCACACGCGGCGCCCCCGGAGCAGGCGGTGCGAGCCGGCGACGCGCGACGATCATGCAGGTCACACGGGCGCCGCACCCGCGGCGCCCGCTGCGGGGAAGTACTCACCGAAGTCGCTCAGCACCCACCGCCGCCCGCCGCGGTACAGCCGGTTGTAGCCGTCAGGGCGCTCGAGTCCTGCGCCACCGGGTGCATATGCAAGCACCGCCTCGATGCCGTGGAGGAATGCCTGGTCGGCTTCATCCGCATCGGCGAACTCCGCTCGCCCGATGCCTGCGACGACCTGCGCCACGACGCTCCAGCCGAACACGCGGATCGTCGTCTCGAAGAATACCCCGCCCTCGTCTCGGCGTTCGTCGCGCACGTACTCGAGCGGGATCGGCCGACCGCGCCAGGTCAGGCATGCAACCGTGACGTAGCCCTGTTCGTATCTCGTCACCGTCTGGAAGTGAAGCTCCCGTTCGATGTCCGAGAGTTCGTACTCGCCTCGCCCCCGTGTGAACACCCCATCACTCTGGCACGCCGTGCCACGGTCGCCGCGTTGCATGTGGATGCGCCGCGCTGCGTGTCAGACGGTCGGCCATCGTCGCCGGATGGCCCGGGACAGCCTGGCCGCCAGGACCGGGCTTGACCTCGACACGGTGTCAGGGTCTTGGCTGGAATGTGCCGTATCGCGGCATGATGTCGCCGAACACCTCGTCGCCGACGGTGAAGTCCGTCACGTTCAGGCCCGGTGCACCTCGACGAAGTGCTCGACCGTGGGGAACGGGTCGTAGAACCCGTGCAGCAGTTCACGCCAGCGCGCGTACTCGGGCGACCCACGGAAGCCGACCTCATGCGCCTCGACCGACTCCCAGTGCACGAGCAGCAGGTACGCGTTCGGCGTCTCGATCGAGCGCGACAGGCGCAGGTCGACGAATCCGGGCATCGACGAGATGATGCCGGATGCCTCGGCGAACGCCGCCTCGAACGCGGCCTCCCGACCGGCGACGACGGAGAGGACGGCGTGCTCCAGGAACATCCGGTCAGACTAGCCGCGATGCGATCGAGAGCGCAGCGCTTACGGGACCCTGCGGTCCGACCTGCGGGCGCTCAGTATGGTCGATCGCACTCGAGTGGACGCGTCTGCCACCCAATCTCGGCAACCGTGAGCGATTCGCAGATCTCGGGCCCGAGATACGCAACGTCGTAGAGTGCATCCGCCTCGTCGGGCTCGATGCCGATCGTGCGTACCGTGACCGGGATCGGCACGATGGCCTCCAGGCCATCGCTCAGTACCCGGAATGCAAGCTCGACCTCGCAACTCCGCACCTCGGCCGGGTCGTCGGTGTAGCCCGGCTCGAGAGCGATGACGATCACGACCTCCTCGTCTTGCGCGAGCGAAATGGTCCTGTCCGGGAAGTACGGGTGCTCGTCCGGCCCGTCGAAGACGAACGGCTCCGGGTTCGCGTCCTCCACCCGTATGTTCATCCGCTCGGAGTCGCCACCGCCCCCCCCCCCTGCCGTACGCCATGCGAATCATGGTGCCGCGATCCGCCTCGCCGCACTCGCTCTTCGTGTCGACTCCCACGATCCTTACCGGATCGGGGCACTCACCGCGAACGATCACGGTGAGCATGCGCGAGCCCGCGACGAACCCTCCCGCATGCTCCTCGAGCCACGCCGAAGCGAATCGACGATCCATTTCGAACAACCCGGCCAGTTCCTCGGACGTGAGGATCCGATCGGCCGGGATGCTCACGTCATCGTGGGCGGTCTCCAGCCTGACATCCATGGTGATGAGCTCTTCGCCGGCCAAGGCCCGGTCGATCAACTCGCCTGCGGGCTCGCTGATCCTCGGCACGATGATGGTGGTCGCGATGCCGATCACGATCGCCGTTGCCGCGGCGACGAACGTCGTCTTCGCCCACACCTCCGCACGCCGCTCACGCGGGGAGTCGGTTTCGGTTGACTTGCGCGCTGGATCCTCGGCCATCGCGAGCGCCTCTCGATTGTTGCGCTGATGTTAGACCGACATGCATCCGGACTCAAGAACCCGTTCGGGGGCGGGCTCGACGGGGAGATACTCGACAGAAACACGAAAACCCCCGCCTGAGCGGGGGTTCTTCACTGCTGGGGTACCTGGACTCGAACCAAGAACAACTGAACCAGAATCAGCCGTGTTGCCAATTACACCATACCCCAATGGCCCAGACCACAGCCCGAGCCCGACTCGAACCGAAGCCCGAACCGACATGCAACTCTAGCCCAGACCACGGCCTCGGGCAAAACCGAGCGAGCACGCTGGGCGCGCCGCGCCCGCGGTCAGCCGGCGCGCCGCGCCCGCGGTCACCCGGCGAGCTGCGCCCGCAGCCGCTCGATGCGCGCGAGCGAGTCGTCGCGGCCGAGGATCTGCATCGACTCGAACAGCGGCGGTGACACCCGCCGGCCCGAGATCGCGGTGCGCACCGCGCCGAACGCGAGGCGGGGCTTCAGGCCCAGTCCCTCGACCAGGGCGCCGCGCAGCGCCTGCTCGATCTGGTCGTGCGTCCAGTCGGCCGCGGGAATGCGCACGAGCGCCTCCCGCGCCGCCGCCAGCGTCGCCGGTGCGTCGTCCTTCAGGCCACCGAGCGCGTCGGCGTCGTACGCCAGCCCCGCGGCATCCGTGAACAGGAAGCCCAGCATGCCCGGCGCCTCGCCCAAGAGCCCGATGCGCTCCTGCACGAGGGGCGCGGCCTCGGCGAGCACCGCCTCCTGCGCGGGCGTGATCGGGGTCTCCACGAGGCCCGCGGCCTGCAGGTATGGCACGGTGCGCGCGGCGAAGTCGGCCACGGGCAGGGCGCGCAGGTGGTCGCCATTGATCGCCTCGGCCTTCTTCAGGTCGAAGCGCGCGGGGCTCGGGTTCACGTCGTGCACGTCGAACGCCTCGACCAGCTCGGCGCGGCTGAACACGTCGCGATCGGCCGAGAAGCCCCAGCCGAGCAGCGCCAGGTAGTTCACGAGACCCTCGGGAATGAACCCGCGGTCGCGGTGGTGGAACAGGTTCGACTCGGGGTCGCGCTTGGAGAGCTTCTTGTTGCCGTCGCCCATGACGTAGGGCAGGTGGCCGAACTGGGGCACGAACGAGGTCACGCCGATGTCGATGAGCGCGTGGTACAGCGCGATCTGGCGGGGCGTCGAGGAGAGCAGGTCCTCGCCGCGCAGCACGTGCGTGATGCCCATGAGGGCGTCGTCGATGGGGTTCACGAGCGTGTACAGCGGCGCGCCGTTGGGGCGCACGACCACGAAGTCGATGGTCGAGCCGGCGGGGAACGAGATGTCGCCGCGCACGAGGTCGGTGAACGACAGGTCGGCGTCGGGCACGCGCAGGCGCAGCGCGGGCGAGCGGCCCTCGGCGCGGAAGGCGGCGCGCTGGTCGTCGGTGAGGTCGCGGTCGAAGTTGTCGTATCCGAGCTGCTTCGGGCGACCGTTGGCCGCGTTGCGCGCGTCGATCTCCTCGGCGTTCGAGTAGCTCTCGTAGAGGTGACCGGAAGCGAGCAGGCGGTCGACGATCTCGCGGTAGACCTCCCCGCGCTGCGACTGGCGGTACGGGCCGTGCGGGCCGCCGGTCTCGACGCCCTCGTCCCAGTCGAGGCCGAGCCAGGTCAGCGCGTCGATGAGCTGGCCGTAGCTCTCCTCGCTGTCGCGGGCGGCGTCGGTGTCCTCGATGCGGAACACGAAGGTGCCGCCGGTGTGGCGCGCGTACGCCCAGTTGAACAGCGCGGTGCGCACGAGGCCCACGTGGGGCGTGCCGGTCGGCGAGGGGCAGAACCGCACGCGCACGTCGGAGCCGGTGGCGGTCGAGAAGGGGTGGGAGGTGTCGCTCATCGCCCTCCATGTTAGGGCGCGCGGCCCGGCACCGAGAACGGCGAGCGGATGCCCCCTGGGCGACTCAGCCCGCGCTGCGGACCGGGTTGCCGAGCGTGCCGATGCCCGGCACCTTCACCTCGACGCGATCGCCGTCGACGATCGGGCCGACGCCGGCGGGCGTGCCCGTGAGCACGAGGTCGCCGGGCAGCAGCGTGAACGCGGCCGACGCGTAGGCGATCACGTCGGCGATGGAGTGCACCATCAGGTCGAACGTGCCGTGCTGCTTCCGCTCGCCGTTCACGAGCGTCTCGATCTCGCCGGCGGCCACGTCGAACTCGGTCTCGATGACCGGCCCGACCGGGCAGAACGTGTCGAAGCCCTTCGCGCGGGCCCACTGCCCGTCGGTCTTCTGCAGGTCGCGGGCGGTCACGTCGTTCGCGACCGTGTAGCCGAAGATCACGTCGTCCGCGTCCTCGGCGGCCACGTTCCGGGCGATGCGCCCGATCACCACCGCGAGCTCGCCCTCGAAGTCGACGCGCTCGCTCTGCGGCGGCAGCACGATCGCGTCGCCAGGGCCGATCACCGACGTGTTCGGCTTGAAGAACAGCAGGGGTTCGCTCGGCGCCTCGTTGCCGAACTCGGCCGCGTGCTCGTGGTAGTTGCGGCCCACGGCGACGACCTTCGACCGCGGGATCACGGGCGCCAGCAGCGCCACCTCGCCGAGCGGCACACGCTCGCCGGTCGGGTCGTACCCGGCGAACATCGGGTCGCCCTTGAGGACCACGAGCTCGCGCTCCTCCTCGTCGACGATCCCGAAGGTGATGGCTCCACCGTGGCTGAAACGCGCGATCTTCACGTCTTCACCCTACAAGCGGGGAGACGGGGGCGAGCGGATGCCCCGGGGCATCCGCTCGCCGTCTGCATTCAGGCGTCGCGCCCTCGGGCGTCGAGGCGCAGCATCCAGCCGTGGCGGTCCTCGCGGCGCCCGTACTGGATGTCGGTGAGCTCCTCCCGGAGCGACATGGTGAGCTCGCCCGCGGCAGCCGACGGCGACCCGATGGTGAAGTCCTCGGCCACGATCTGCCCGATCGGCGTGATCACCGCGGCGGTGCCGCACGCGAACGACTCGACGATCTCGCCGGATGCCGCGCCCTCGCGCCACTCGTCGATGGTGACCTTGCGGCGCTCCACGACGTGGCCGCGGTCTTCCGCGAGCTGCAGCACCGAGTCTCGCGTGATGCCCTCGAGGATCGAGTCGGACTCGGGCGTGACGAGCGTGCCGTCCTTGTACACGAGCACCACGTTCATGCCGCCGAGCTCCTCGACGTAGGTGCCGTCGCGGAGGAACAGCACCTGCTGGCAGCCCTTCTCGGCGGCCTCGGCCTGCGGCAGCAGGCTCGAGGCGTAGTTGCCGCCGGTCTTGGCCGCACCGGTGCCGCCCCGGCCCGCGCGGGCGTAGTTCGTCGACAGCCAGATCGACACCGGTGCGATGCCGCCGTGGAAGTACGCACCGGCGGGACTTGCGATGAGGTAGTACGCCACCTTGTGCGCGGGCCGCACGCCGAGGAACGCCTCCTTGGCGAACATGAACGGGCGCAGGTAGAGGCTCGTCTCCGGCGCGCTCGGCACCCACGCGCCGTCGACCGCGATCATCTGCTTGAGCGACTCGATGAAGTACTCGGTCGGCAGCTCCGGCAGTGCGAGGCGACGGGCCGATCGCTGCATGCGCGCGGCGTTCTCGGCCGGGCGGAAGCTGTGGATCGAGCCGTCGGCGTGCCGGTAGGCCTTCAGCCCCTCGAAGATCTCCTGGCCGTAGTGCAGCACGGCGGCCGCCGGGTCGAGCTGGATCGGGCCGTAGGCCTGGACGCGCGGGCGGTGCCAGCCGCCCTTCTCCGACCAGCAGATGTCGACCATGTGGTCGGTGAACTGCTGGCCGAAGCCGGGAGCGGCGAGGATCGCCTCGCGCTCGGCGTCCGACTTGGCGTGGTCGCTCGGCGTCACCTGGAACTGGAGTCCCTGGTCGGCCATGGGCAGGTGGATCGTCATCGCGGGTTCCTTCGAGAGAGGGTGGCGTGTCTAGTGTGCGCCGATTCGACCGAGGATGGCATCCCCCACCTCGGAGGTGGAGCGCGACGCCCCGGTGCGATCGGCGATATCGGCGGCGACCGCCCGCTGCACGCGACCCGCGGCGTCCGGCAGACCGAGGTGATCGAGCAGGAGGGCCACGGAGAGGATGGCGGCGGTCGGGTCGGCGATGCCCTTCCCGGCGATGTCCGGAGCCGAACCGTGCACCGGCTCGAACATGCTGGGATACCGCCCGTCGGGGTTGATGTTGCCCGAGGCGGCGAGGCCGATGCCGCCGCTGATCGCGGCGGCGAGATCCGTGAGGATGTCGCCGAAGAGGTTGTCCGTGACGATGACGTCGAATCTAGCAGGATCCGTGACCAGGAAGATCGTCGCCGCGTCGACGTGCAGGTAGTCCACGGCGATCTCGGGGAACTCCTCGGCCACGCGGTCGACGGTGCGCTTCCAGAGCGAGCCGGCGAAGACCAGCACGTTGGTCTTGTGCACGAAGGTGAGCCGCTTGCGAGTGCGGGCGGATGCCACCTGGAAGGCGTGCCGCACGACGCGCTCGACGCCGTAGGCGGTGTTCACCGACACCTCGTTGGCGACCTCGGCGGGCGTGCCGACGCGGATCGCGCCGCCGTTACCGACGTACGGCCCCTCCGTGCCCTCGCGCACGACGACGAAGTCGACGTCGCCCGGGTCGGCGAGCGGGCTCGCCACGCCCGGGTAGAGCACCGACGGGCGCAGGTTCACGTAGTGGTCGAGCGAGAAGCGCAGGCGCAGCAGGAGGCCGCGCTCGATGTTCGCGCCGGCCAGGCGCGGGTCGCCCGGGGTGCCGCCGACGGCGCCCAGCAGGATGGCGTCGTGGCCGGCGATCGCGGTGAGGTCCTCGTCGGTGAGGACGTCGCCGGTCTCGAGGTATCGGGCGGCGCCGAGGGAGAACTCGGTGCGTGCGATCTCGATGTCCTCGGCGGCGGTCGCGGCGTCCAGCGCGCGCAGCGCCTGCTCGACGACTTCGGGGCCGATTCCATCGCCCGGGATGACGGCGAGCCTGACGGTGCGGGGCATGGTACTCCTTCTCGGTCGGTGATTTCCAGCGTACTGTCCGAATCGGCTCGACTCGCTAGAGTGACGTGTCGTCGCGATCCCCACCCCGGATCGCCGGCAGGTCACGGCCGAAATGCGGCTGCGGCCACGAAGAGAGGAGCACGCTGCACATGAGCATCGGACTCGGAATCGTCCTGTTCGCCATCGGGGCCATCCTGGCCTTCGCGCTGAACGTCGCCGTCGACTGGATCAACCTCGGCATGGTCGGGATCATCCTCATGGTCGCCGGCGCCGTCGTCGTGATCATCGGCATCATCCTGATGGCGCGCCGGCGCACCGCGTCGTCGACCTCCAGCACCTCGGTCGACCCCGCGACGGGCAACAAGGTGACTCGGACGGAGCACACGGCTCCCGGACCCGACGAGGTCTGACCCCACTTCTCGAGCGACGGGCCGGGCGGCGTGCCGCCCGGCCCGTCGTCGTCTCCGCGGGAGGTGCGCGCCCGATCAGCCGTCGGTGTCACGCAGGGTCGTCGCCGCGACCAGCAGGGCCGCCAGCATCAGCGCGACCCCGATCGACGCCGTGACCGCGATACCCGACTCGAAGGCATGGGCTGCGGATGCCGCGAGGGCCGCGCCGACCTCCCCGCCCGCCCGTTCGGCCTCGCCCATCGCTCCGGCGAGCGTCTCGCGCGCCGCACCCGCGGCCGACGGGTCGAGCCCCGGCAGGGCCACGAGCACCTGGCGGTAGTGCGCGGTGAGGATGCTGCCGAGCACGGCGGTGCCGAGCACCGCGCCGAGCTCGTACGCCGTCTCGGAGACCGCCGACGCGGCGCCCGCGCGGTCTGCCGGCGCCGTGCTCAGGATGAGTTCGTTCGAGACGGTCTCGGCCGCGCCGATGCCGACGCCCAGCAGCACGAACGCGATCATGATCGCGGGCACCGAGCGCGTCTCGGCGGTCAGTGCGACGACCAGGTATCCCGTCGCCGAGAGTGCGAGGCCGGCGGGCACGACGATGCGCGGGCGCACGCGGCGCGCGATCGGCACGACGACCAGGCCCGCGACGATCATCGCCGCGAGGCCCGGCACGAGCACGAGGGCCGCCGCGACCGGCTCGAGGCCGATCACGAGCTGCAACTGCTGCGACACGAAGTAGAGGAACCCGACGAGCGCGATCACGCTCAGCAGGTTCACCACCACGGCGCCGCCGAACGCGCCACGACGGAACAGGCGCACGTCGAGCATGGGGTCGCGCGCCGCGAGCATGCGGCGCACGAACCAGGCGCCGGCCGCGACGCCGACGGCGAGCAGCGCGAACGCGAGCGGGCCGGGGCCGTCGGTCGCGAGCAGCTTGATGCCCGCCACGACCGGCAGCATCGCCGCGAGCGAGAGCACGATCGCGAGCAGGTCGACCGGGCCGGGCGTCGGGTCGCGGCTCTCGTCGATCAGGATCGGCGCGAGCACCAGCAGCGGCACGAGCACCGGGATCGCGATGAGGAACACCGAGCCCCACCAGAAGTGCTCGACCAGGAGCCCGCCCACGATCGGGCCGAGCGCGGCGCCGGCGGCGAACCCCGAGGCCCAGATCGCGATCGCGAGGCGGCGCTCCTCGCGCACGGTGAACGTCGAGCGCAGCAGGCTGAGGGTCGACGGCATGAGCATGGCGCCGAAGAAGCCGAGGGCCGCGCGCGCGGCGATGAGCGCCTCGGCCGTCGGCGCGAACGCCGCGACGACGGAGACGAGCGCGAACCCGGTCGAGCCGATGAGCAGCAGCCGACGGCGGCCGACGCGGTCGCCGATGCCGCCCATGGCGACCAGGAGCCCCGCGAGCACCAGCGGGTAGGCGTCGATGATCCAGAGCTGACCGGCCGCGGTCGGTGCGAGCGCGGCCGAGATCTGCGGCAGCGCGAATCCCAGCACCGTGTTGTCGATCGACACGAGCAGCACGGGCAGCATGAGCACGACCAGCGCGGCCCAGCGCCGTGCCCGGCCGCGCGTCGGCCCGATCCCGTGCGCCTCGCGCGGCGCATCCGCCCCGTGTTCGCCGCGCCCCGTGCGCACCACGGCGATCGCCCCGGTCATCGCCCCCGTCATCGCCCGTCTCCGTTCGTTTACCGTCCAGCCGGTATAGTATCATCCTCCGACGACGGATGCTCCCCGCTAGCATCGTGCTCATGGCACGTCCGCCCAGCGCACGCGAAGCCGTCCTCGACGCATTCGAGCGGATCCTCATCGACGACGGCGAACGCTCGGCGACGCTCGACGCCACCGCGCGCGAGGCCGGCGTCTCCAAGGGCGGACTGCTCTACCACTTCGGCACCAAGGAGGCACTCGTCGAGGGCCTCGTGGTGCGCCTCGACCGGCTCGTCGACGACGACGTGACCGCCATCGCGCACGCGCCCGAGGGCGCCGTCGCGCACTTCCTGCGCACCTCGGTCGCCACCGACAGCCCGCTCGATCGCGCCATCGTCGCGACCGCCCGCCTCGCACAGGGCGGGCACCCGGCCGCGCAGGCCGCACTGCGGCAGACCCGCGAGCGCTGGCTCGCGTCACTCGAACCCCACGTGGCCGACCCGACGCTCGCGCTCGCGATCTCCCTCATCGGCGACGGGCTGTACTACAACTCCGCGCTCGCGGGCGAGGCGGCCGACGACCCGGTCGGGCGCGCCCAGGTCGACGAGATCATCGCCCTGATGGAGCGGCTCGCGGCCGACTGACGCGTCGGCACGGGGCATCCGCTGCCCGACGTGCCGGGCGGATGCCCCGAGGGCGGCGTTCGCGCTACTCGGTGATCTCGATGGCGACGAGCGCGTCGGCGTCGATCGCGGTGCGCACCCGGTCGATGACCTCGGCGGGCACCGGCGAGTCGACGGTCAGGACGCTCAGCGCCTGGCCACCCGCCTCGTGACGCGCGATCTGCATGCCCGCGATGTTGATGCCCGACTCGCCGAACTCGCGGCCGTACACCGCGACGATGCCCGGACGATCGGTGTAGAGCATCACGATCAGGTTCTCCGCGAGCGGCACCTCGACTTCGTAGCCGTTGATGCCGACGATCTTCTCGATCTGCTTCGTGCCCGTCAGGGTGCCGGACACCGAGACCTGGGTGCCGTCGGCCAGCGCGCCGCGGATCGTGATGACGTTGCGGTACTCCGGGCTGTCGGCCTCAGTGATGAGGCGCACCGCGATGCCGCGCTGCTCGGCGAGCAGCGGCGCGTTCACGTACGACACCGTCTCGCTGACCACGTTCGTGAAGATGCCCTTGAGCGCGGCGAGCTTCAGCACGCTCACGTCGTAGTCCACCAGCTCGCCGCGCACCTCGACGTCGACCGCGGTGAGCGACCCGGTCGCGAGCCCCGAGAAGATCTGGCCGAGCTTCTCGACGAGCGGGATGCCCGGGCGCACGTACGGGTCGATGACGCCGCCGGCGACGTTCACCGCGTCGGGGACGAGCTCGCCCGCGAGCGCGAGGCGCACCGACTTGGCGACGGAGACGCCGGCCTTCTCCTGGGCCTCACCGGTCGACGCACCGAGGTGCGGCGTGACCACCACGTTCGGCAGCGCGAGCAGCGGCGACTCGCGCGGCGGCTCGCTGACGAACACGTCGAGGCCGGCACCCGCGATGGTGCCGTCGACGAGGGCGTCGTGCAGCGCCTGCTCGTCGATGAGGCCGCCGCGGGCGACGTTCACGATGTACGCCGTCGGCTTCATGAGGGCGAGCTGCTCGGTGCCGATCATGCCCGTGGTCTCGGGCGTCTTCGGCATGTGGATGGTGATGAAGTCGCTGCGCTCGAGCAGTTCCTCGAGCGACACGGTCTGCACGCCGAGCTGCTGCGCGCGCGCCGCCGTGATGTACGGGTCGTACGCGATGACCTCGACGCCGAACGCCTGCAGGCGTGCCGTGATCAGCGCGCCGATGCGGCCCAGGCCGATGATGCCGACCGTCTTCTCGTAGAGCTCGGTGCCCGAGTACGCCGAGCGCTTCCACTGGCCGTCGGCGAGCGCCGCGTGCGCGGCGGGGATGTGCCGGGCCAGGCTCAGGATGTGGCCGACCGTGAGCTCGGCGGCCGAGATGATGTTCGACGTCGGCGCGTTCACGACCATCACGCCCGCGGTCGTCGCGGCCTTGATGTCGACGTTGTCGAGGCCCACGCCCGCGCGAGCGACGACCTTGAGGTTCGGTGCGGCCGCGATGGCCTCCGCGTCGACCTTCGTGGCCGAGCGCACGAGGATGGCGTTCGCGTCGGCGAGCGCGGCGAGCAGCGCGGGGCGGTCGGTGCCGTCCACGGACCGGATCTCGAAGTCGGGCCCCAGGGCGTCGACGGTGGCGGGCGAGAGTTCTTCGGCGATCAGGACGACCGGTTGTGACACGGGTGGATCCTTCGTGGTGAGGTGAGGCAGACGCGAGAGACGGCTGGCGTCGCTCGGCGGCGGCCGGCCAGCATCACTCTAGCGGAGGGCGCATACCGCCCCGAATCCGATGACGGCACACCTCCGCGCGACCGTCACGGCGCCGTCAGTGCTCTGGCGCGGCCGGGTCGGGCGCGGTTCGGGGCCGAGGTCAGGCAGACCCGAGGTCGAGCCCGCCGAGGCCGAACAGCACCTCCAGGTCGAGCTGCACGACCTGCACGACCGCCCACGCGGTGAGGAACAGCAGGAACACCGCGAGCGGCCCGCGGTGGCGGGCGAGCCAGAACGCGAGCGCGTACGCGAGCACCGGTGCGACCAGGCCGATCACGAGCACCGTGATGCCCCACGTGGTCAGGCCGATGCCGAGCGCGGCGACCTGCTCGCCGACGCCGACGAAGTTGCCCACGCCCTCCCACAGGTCGTAGGCGATGAGCATTCCGAAGACGCCCGCGACGATCGCGAACACCCACCGGGACGTGGCCGGGCGAGCGGATGCCTGCTCGGCAGGTGCGCCCTCGGACATCGCCTCCGAGGCATCCGTCGACCTGGGGGCATCCGTCGACTCGGGGGCATCCGCCGCCTCGTACTCCTTCGACGCGCTCATACGGTGCCTCCGCCCATCAGGAACGGCAGCGGGACCAGCACGACGACGCCTGCGAGCAGCCACCACAGCCGCGCACGACCGCGGGCCAGCAGCAGCACCCCGGCGAACCAGAGCGGTGCGGCCAGCACCGCGAGCCAGCGGCCGATGTCGTACATGACGAGCGCGACCGGGTCTGCGAGCGCGGGGCCCGCGTCGAGCGCCGCGAGCGCCCACCCCGCCGAGAACAGCAGGTACACGCCGGCGAACACGCCGAACAGCACGAGCGCCGCGGCGCCGACCGACGACTCCTCGGGCTCTTCGGGCGCGGGAGGCACGAGCGAGGGCTCGCCCACGGGCGTCCAGCCGGGCGCGAGGTCGGCGTCGTCGTCGCCGGCCCAGCGCAGGGCGTCGTCGTCGGATCGGGTCATGCAGACGACGATAGCGGGCGCCCGACCCGCCCCGAGGTGCGAGACCCGTCGATTACCTGCGCTCTGAGCCACCAGAGCGCAGGTTCTTGACGGGTCTCGGCGCGACGACGCGGGTCAGCGGCAGGCGTCGTCGATGAGGTGCGCCGCCGAGTCGGCCGTCACGACCGGGTGCGCGGCGAGTGCGTCCTGGGCGCAGTCGTCGGCCACCTGCGCACGACGCTCCAGGGCGTCGGCCGTGGCCCGGCTCCCTGCTGCGGGCGCCGCGGCCTCGCTGCCGGCGCCCCCGGTCGCCTCGCCGGCGCAACCGGTGAGGGCGGCGCCCGCGAGGACGAGCACGGTGGCGCCGATCGCGGCGCGGATGCGGTGGTTCGCTGTGGTGTCCATGAGGTGCTCCGTTCCCACGAGTCCAGGCTCGCGCGCAGCGGTATGCGCATCGCCCGATGCCGGTATGCGTCGGGCATGCGCTCGGTGCGGGCACCGTTGACAACATGAGGAACCCTCCGAAACCATGGCCGCGTGGCCATCGACGTGATCGGCCCCATGCGGACGGACGGTGCAGCGCTCCGCCCCCGCGAACGCCTCGTGCTCGCGGCGCTCGTGGTCCGGCTGGGCGAGTCGCTCCGGGTCGACGAGATCGCCGAGGCGATCTGGCCGGACGGCGAACGCCCGTCCACGTGGGTCAAGCAGGTGCAGGCGGACATCGGACGCGTGCGCCGGGCGATCGGTGCGTCCCGCATCCGCACGAGCGGGTCGGGGTACGCGCTCGACGTCGACCCGGACGAGGTCGACGCGGTGCGGTTCGAGCGCCTCGTCGACGCCGCACGCACGCATCGCGAGTCGGGCGACCCGGAACGCGCGATCGAGGGGTACCGGCGCGCCCTCGCGCTCTGGCGCGGTGCGCCGTTCCAAGACGTCGCCGACTGGCCCGACGGCACCGTGGCCGCCGCCCGCCTGGAGCGCATCCGCCAGGAGGCCGAAGAAGGCCTCGGGCGCGCACGCCTCGACGCCGGCGAGACGTCGAGCGTGGTTCCCGACCTCGAACGACTCGTCGCCGGCGCGCCGCTGCGGGAGGCCCCGCGAGCGCTGCTCGCCACCGCGCTCTACCGCTCGGGCCGGCAGGCCGACGCGCTCGCGCTGCTGCGCGCGACGCGACGCACGCTGCTCGACGAGCTCGGCATCGAGCCCGGACGCGAGCTGGCGGAGCTCGAGCAGGCCGTGCTGCGGCAGGAGCACGCGCTCGACGGCTCGCAGGACGCGCAGACCGTGCGCGGCGACTGCCCGTACCGCGGCCTCCACGCCTACGACGCGGACGACGCGGACGACTTCCGCGGGCGCGAGCCGGAGATCGCGACCATCGTCGACCGCCTGGACGCCGACGCGGTCGTCACCGTCACCGGACCGTCGGGCTCCGGCAAGTCGTCCATCGTGCGCGCCGGCGTCGTGCCGGCGCTCCGCCGTCGCGGGCGCACGGTCGCGGTGCTCGAACCCGGGCCCGGCTTCGAGCGGGAGCTTCGCTCCGCGGTCGAGGCGCGACGGCCGCAGGTCGTCGTCGTCGACCAGCTCGAGGAGCTCGCCGCCGGGCCCACGACGCCGGTGCCGGAACCGATCGGCGAGCTCCTCGCGCGGCAGGCGTTCCGCGGCGGCGTCATCGTGACCGTGCGATCCGACTACCTCGACGTCGTCGCGGCCGACGCACGGCTCGGCCCCGCGCTCACCAGGTCGGTGCTCGTGGTGACCCCGCTCGGCCCCGACGCGCTCCGACGCGCGATCGAGGAGCCCGCCCTGCGCTCCGGCCTCCGCCTCGAGCAGGGGCTCGTCGAACTCGTCCTGCGCGACGCCGACGGCGCCCCGGGCGTGCTCCCCCACCTCTCCTACGCGCTCGCCGAGACCTGGCGCCGCCGCGAGGGACGCACCCTGACGGTCGACGGGTACCTCGACGCGGGCGGCATCCCCGGTGCGATCGCCCAGGCCGCCGAGCGTGCGTACGACGCCCTCGACGGGCCCGAGCGCCGGGTCTGCCACGCGATGATGCTCCGCCTGCTCGCACCGAGTTCCGACGGCACGCCCATCCGTCGTCGCATCGACCTGCACGCGCTGCGGGAGGACGCCGAGTGGTCCGGCGCGGTGGACGCCCTCGCCGACTCGCGCCTGGTCAGCGTCGAGGGCGACACCGTGGTCGTCGCCCACGAGTCGCTCGCCCGCGCGTGGCCGCGGCTGGCGGCCTGGCTGGCGGACGGGCGGGACGACCTCCGCGTGATGGCCGCGGTCAGCGCGGGAGCCGACGAGTGGGACGCCGCCGGTCGCAGCGACGACGACCTGCTGCACGGGGCCCGGCTCGAGGCGGCGTCCGAGTGGCGCGAGCGCACCGGGCCCGACCTCACCGCCCGGGAGCGGGCGTTCCTCGACCGTTCGGGCACCCGGGCGCGCGACGAGCGCGCCGCCCTGCGGGCCGACTCCCTCCGCCGGGCGCGGCAGAACCGTCGGCTGCGGCTCGCCGTGGCCGCCATCGGGGTGCTGCTGGTCGGTGCGATCGGCGCCGCCGGGCTCGCGGCCGGCAACGCCCGGCGGGCCGAGACGAACGCGGGCCTCGCCGAGGACGCACTCGAGGACGCCCGCGTCGAGGCGATCGCGAACACCGCCCGCGCGCTTCGCGACTCGGACCGCGACCTGGCCGCACTGCTCGCCGCGGTCGCGTTCCGACGTTGGCCGGATGATCCGCGGACGCGCTCGGCACTGCTCGCCACGCTCTCGGCGCCGGAGGGCCTCGTGCAGTCCGCGAGCCTGCCTGAGGCCGGCACCCTGCTGGGGGCGGCGGTCGTGCCCGGCACCGACCGGCTCGTCGTCGCGGGCGTCGGGCGCGACGTGGAGGTGCGCGACCTCGAGACGGGCGCACACCTCGAGTCGAGTCCGGCGTTCACGTACGCGCTGCCCGACGTGATCGCCCGCCCCGTCGTGCGCGTGAGCGCCGACGGCCGCATCGCCGCGATCGCGACGCTGAGCGATGTGACCGCCGACGGCGTCGCAATCGACCCCGGGTGGTCGCAGCCCGGCATCAGCGCCGCGCTCGACGTCGTCGACCTCGAGACGGGCTCGCTGCTGACCGAGCACCTCAACACCGAGTCGTGGATCACCGACCTCGCGGTCGGACCCGACGGGACCCGGGTCGCCTGGGTCGATCGCGCAACCGGCGACGTCGTCGTGCGCGACACGGCCGGCGACGAGGTGCGTCGGGTGCCGGGACTCGTCGCGGCCGGGGCATCCGACCCCGAGCATCGCGGGACGCTCGGCTTCGCCGACGCCACCACCCTGGTCGTGGCCGGCGCCGGCGGCGCCGTGACCTGGATCGACGAGCCGACGGGGGCGGTGCTGCATCGAACGACGCTCGCCGCGGCCTCCGGTGAGCTGCGCGTGCTCCCGATCGGGAACGGCCGCGCACTGGTCACCGGCGCACGCGGCGTCGCGGCGCTCGCCCCCGACGGCACCGTCGACTGGCAGCAGCCCGCGACACGCGCCGCGTGTGACCCGATCGCGGCCGCACCGGCGCGCGCCAGGTACTTCTGCGGCAGCCCGGGGGGCGCCATCACCGAGTTCGACCTCGCCGACGGCACGCCGACCGGTCGCAGCGTCGACGCGCAGGTCGGCGCCGTCCGCGACCTCTGGTGGTCGGATGCCGCCGGCGAGGTGCGGTTCCTCACCCTCGGCGAGTCGCGCGTCGGGCGCTGGCACGTCGACGGCGCCGGCGGGGCGGCGGACCTCGTCGCACGCGGTCAGGAGCTGGTCGCGGGGTTCGCGCCCGGAGGCGAGCACCTCATCGTCGGCCGGGGAACCGCCGACGGCGCGATCCACGACCTCGCCGTCTGGGACCCGATCGCCGATGCGAAGGTGCTCAGCCTGCCCACAGACGTCGTCGAAGCCGTCTGGGCGGGCGACGGCCTCCTCCGCATGCGTGCGGCCGACGGCGCCTGGCGCCTGATGGACGTCGCCGATCGCGAGGAGCGACCGGTCTTCGGGACCGCGTCGACGCTGTTCGCACCGGTCCACGACGACGTGCAGTATCAGCTCGACCCGACCACGCGCACGGTCTGGGCACGCGATCTCGCCACCTGGGAGCGCACCGGCCACGGCATCACGGTGGAGGGCATGCCGTCACGCGTGACCGACACCGCCGACGGGAGGACGGTGCTCGTGTCGTCCACCCTCACCTCGGTGCCGGGCTCCGAGACGGAGTCGGCCGTGCGCACGTTCGACGTCATCTCGCTGGTCGACCGCGCGTCGGGCGAGGTGCTCGACCGGCGCATCGGCTTCGGGCCGGCCGCGGTGATCTCCGGGCCGGACGAGGTCATCGCCGCCGGCCCCGGGAGCCTGACCCGGCTCGACTTCGACCTGGAGGCCGTCGGCACCCTGCCCGCGCCACGCGGCCGTCCCGACGAGATGACCCTGACCGACGACGGCGCGATGCTCCTCGTCACCACGGAGGGACGCTCCGGCACGCTGTACGACCTCGCCGACGGCACCGTCGTCGGCGACCACCTGCGTGCCGCCGACGGCGGTGGCGCGCCGTTCGCCCTGCACCACTCCGGTGCGTGGCTGTTCATGGCGGCGGACGACGGCATCGCGCGCTGGAGCCTCGCCGCCGACGACTGGTACGCGGCGGTGTGCTCGATCCCCGGTCGCATCCTCCAGCCGGCCGAGTGGGAGACGCACCTCGGCTACCTGGGCGAGTACGTCGACCCCTGCACCGGCTGGACGCTGCCGTTCGAGAAGGAGCAGCACTGAGCGATCGGCCGACGTGGGCGCGCGACGGCGCCCACGTCCGCGTGGACGTGGGCGCCGTCGCGCGTCCGGTACCGGGGTCAGCTGCAGGCACCTCCGACGAGGCGCTCCGCGGTGTCCGCCGTGAACAGCGGGCGCTGCGCCAGCGCGAGGGCCGCGCACTCGACGACGGAGCGGGCGGTCCGGCCCTCCGCCGTGGCGGCGGCGACCCGCTGCTCGATGCGGTCCGCGGGCAGGCCCGAGTACTCCTCGGCGAGCGACGCACGGTACTCGACCTCCTGGCGGATCGCCTCCGCCAGTCGATCCGCCGGCTCGAGGTGGGCCGCGGTGGCGACGCTGCCGGCGGTGGTCGCGCCGACCTGGAACGGCCCCGGGGCGAGCGGCGGCTCGACGGCCGTCGCCGGAACAGCGCAGGCGACCGTCAGGCCGGCCCCGGCTGCGAGTGCGATTCCGACCGAGGCGCGAACGATGCGACCACGGCGGCTTCCGATGCGAGTGTTCATGATGCTCCCTTCGGCCGGAACCGTTCCGGCGACACCTTCACGCTCGCAATCGCGGATATCGGTGGACGATCGGTCGATATCCGTGCGATATCCGTGCGGACACGGCAGCATTGACGAACACCTGACGATTTCTCGACACTGCAGGCATGAGCATGCGCATTCTGGGACCGATGGACACCGGCGGGCCATCGCTGAGCCCGCGGGAACGCACCATCCTGACCGCGCTCATCGTGCGGCGCGATGCGGCGGTCTCCCCCGACGAGCTCGCCGAGGCGTGCTGGGGCGACGAACCGCCTGCCACCTGGGCGCAGCAGGTGCGGAACGCGGTCGCGAAGATCCGGTCGAAGCTCGGCGCGGAGGCGGTGCGCACGGTCGGCGTCGACTACCGGCTCGGCCTGGACGCGGACGCGCTCGACGCGGTGCAGTTCGAGCAGGCGGTCGCGCAGGCGCGGCGTCAGGCGCTCCAGGGCGCGCATGACCGTGCCGCTGCCGGGTTCGAGAAGGCACTCGCGCTCTGGCGGGGAGCCCCGTTGACGGATGCAGCCGACTGGCCGCCCGCCGCGATCGAGGCCGCCCGCCTGGTCGAGGTGCGCCGGAGCGCCGAGGAGGAGCTGCTCGACGCCAGGCTCGCCGCCGGCGAGCGCGGCGCCGTGATCGCCGACGCCGAGCGTCTCGTGCGCGAGGAGCCGCTGCGCGAGCACCGCTGGGCGATCCTCGCGCTCGCGAACTATCGCGCCGACCGGCAGGCGGAGGCGATGGCGGTCATCCGCGGCGCACGCGAACGGCTGTCGAACGACCTGGGCATCGACCCGAGCCGCAGCCTCGTCGACCTCGAGACCGCGATGCTGCGCCAGGACCCGGAGCTCGAGGCGCCGGCGGTCGCGCTCGCCGAGCGGGAGGTCTCCGACGCATGCCCCTACCGAGGGCTCGCGGCGTACGGCGACGACGACCGCGCGTGGTTCTTCGGCCGCGACACCGACATCGAGGAGGTGCTCGCGCGCTGCGGCCGCCAATCGGTGGTGACGGTCGTGGGGCCGAGCGGTTCGGGCAAGTCTTCCCTCGTCCGCGCCGGCGTCGTGCCGCGCCTGCGCGACCAGAGCCGCGAGGTCGTGATCGTGACGCCGGGCGCCACCGGCGCCGAGCAGCTGCGGGCGGCGTTCTCGGGCCCGGCGGCGGTCGTCTGCATCGACCAGGCCGAGGAGTTCCGGATGCTGCCGGACGACGAGCTCCGCGACATCGGCGCGCGGTCCGCGGCATGGGTCGAGCACGGCGGATGCCTCGTGCTGGCGCTCCGCTCCGACTTCCTCGACGGCGCGACCGCCATCCCGTCGCTCGGGTCGCTCATCGGGCGCGGGCTCTACGCCCTTCCACCGCTCGGGCCGGACGGCCTGCGCGAGGCGATCACACGACCCGCCGAGGCCGCGGGGCTCGAGCTCGAGTCCGGGCTGGTCGAAGTCATCCTCCGCGACGCCGGAGACCGACCGGGCATCCTCCCTCCGCTCTCGCACGCGCTGGTCGCCACCTGGACCAGACGCGAGGGCGCGACGCTCACGGTCGACGGCTACGAGACGTCGGGCGGCATCGCCGGCGCGATCGCGCAGTCGGCGGAGCAGGTGTTCCAGGGGCTCTCCCCCGCCCGACAGGACGTGTGCCGATCGCTCATGATGCGCCTGGTCGAGCGCACCCCGGAGGGGATGACGGTGCGCCGGCGGGTGCCGCTGGCCACGCTCAGCACGAACCCGCAGCGCCGCGCCGTCGTCGAGGGGCTCGTGCACGCGCGCCTGGTGACGATCGACGGCGACGCCGCGATCATCGCGCACGAGGCGGTGGGGACGACGTGGCCGCGCCTCGACGGCTGGCTGACCGAGGACGCCGCGAACGCACGCATCCTCCGGCAGATCGAAGTCGCCGCAGCGGCGTGGGACACCGCGGGGCGGCCCGCCGACGACCTGCTGCGCGGCGCCCGCCTGCACGGCGCGACCGAGTGGCGCGACGCCGCGAACCCCGACCTCACCCCGGTGGAGGCGGCGTACGTCGATGCGTCGATCGAGCGGAACGAGGCGGAACTCCGCGAGCTCGAGGCGCGATCGGTGCGCGACCGCACGCGCAACCGCTGGCTGCGCAGCGCGCTCGCCGCAGCCGCGGTGCTGCTGCTCGTCGCCGTGGTCTCCGGTGGCATCGCGGTCGTGCGCGGCTCCGAGGCATCCGCCGCCGCCGAGGACGCGACCATCGAGGCGCTCGCCGCCACCTCGCTCGCGATCCGCGGCAGCGATCGCGACGTCGCCGCGCTGCTCGCCGTCGAGCTGCAGCGACGCTGGCCCGAGGACGCACGAGCACGATCGGCCCTGCTCGGCAACCTGACCGGCGGCGACGGCCTGATCGCTCGCCACTGGATCGGCGAGGGGACGCGCGCATTCGGCGCCGGCGTGCCGGGCACGCGCACCGCCCTCATCGTGGAGGACGAGCTGACCGACGCGGCGACGGCGGAGGGTCCGACCGAGCCCGCGTCGGTGCGCGTGATCGACCTCGACACCGGCGAGACGCTTCGCGAGTTCGACGTGGAGCTGCCACCCGTGAACTTCTACTTCGAGCGGGACGTGTTCGTGAGCGGCGACGGGTCCACGGCACTCATCCAGACCGGCGAGATGCGGCGGCCGAATGAGGAGAGCTGCTGCAAGAACCACTTCGTCGTCATCGATCTCGCGACCGGGACGCAGCCGTTCCCGACCGTCACCTACGACGACCGCACCGGGCAGATCCCCGTGCTCACGGAGGACGGCTCGCGCGCGTACTTCAACCACCCGATCACCGGCGACCCGGGCTGGATCGACTTGGCGACCGGGGAGATCACCCAGCTGGTCGAGCACGACCCCGACGAGTTCGAGGCCGCCGTCCTCCGCACGAACGGCGTCGCGCTGGTCGGCGATCGGCTCTACACCACGGGAGAGGCAGGTATCGGCATCTACGACGCGGAGACGCTCGAACCGATCGGCATGCTCGGGGACGTGCCGAGCGGATACGCCGATCTCACCCTCGTTCCCGACGGCGACGGCGGACTCATCGCAAGCGGCGACGAGGGGGTCGTGAAGGTCGACCTCGGGACCGGCGAGGAGCTCTGGCGACGCCAGGCGAGCGAGATGCGCTGCGTGAACGCTGCGGTCGTCCCGGACGACCTGCTCGTCTGCATCAACGGCGTTGGACTCGTGCGGGCGTTCGACCTCGCGACCGGCCTGCCGACCGGCGCGGAGTTGGACACGCTCTCCGACTGGAACCGCGGCGTCGACGTCGTGGGCGACGGGGGCGAGATCGTGACGTTCACCTCCCGGTCCCCGGCCGCCGCCCTCGTCTGGCGGGTCGACGGCCGGCCATCGATCACGCGGCCGATCGCGGAGGACCGGATCGTGATCGGCGGGTTCGGCATGGACGACACGATGCTGATCACCGCGCCCGCTCCCCCGCCGCTCGTGGAGACCGTGGACGACATGCAGCTGTGGGACATCGCCGCCGACGAGGGGGTCGGGGCGCAGGTGTTCGAGATGACCTGGGTCACCGATGCAACCATCGCCGTGTCCGAGACGGGCATCGGCGACCCCGTGCTGCAGGACGTCGGCTCCGACGAGACCCGTGAGATCGACATGCCCGACTCGGCCGGCGGAGGATGGTGGATCCCGGCGGAGCGCGGCGGACCGCACGTCTTCGCGGTCACGCAGGGAGGCATGATGGTGATCGACCCGGAGACGGGTGCGACGGGACCGCTCATCGAGACCGAGGTCAATCCACTCATCGATGCGATGGACCACGCCGAACTCGGCGACAGCGGTCGCATGACGCTCACGTGGTGGGACGAGTCGCTGGGCCGATCCTTCACCTCGGTCTACGACATCGCGACCGGCGAGGAACTCGCGCGCGGCCTGGAGGACGACGTCGACGTGGTCGGGCTGCCGAACGGCGACGCGCTGAGCGCGAGCGCGTCACGGCTGAACCGCAGCACGGGTGACCTCGAGCCGCTGCACTCCCTGCCGAAGTCGGGTGTCGCACCGCTCCACATGGAGGTCAGTGCCGACGGCCGCACGCTGCTCTCCTCGGGGTGGGACCAGTCGATCACGCTCTACGACCTCGACGATGCGCGCCGACTCGGCGACGAGATCCAGATGCCCGGCGCCCCGAACGTCTGGTGGCCGTCGGGCTTCATCAGCCAGGACGGCACGACGCTCGCCACGAACGCCGCCGAGGGCGTCCTCCTCTGGGACATCGGGGCCGACGCCATGCGCGACGCCGCCTGCCGCATGGTCGGCCGCGACCTCACCGAGCTCGAGTGGTCGACCTACTTCGGCGACGAGCCGTACGTCGCGACCTGCACCGGCACGGGCCCGGCGGTCGAGGCATCCGACTGACCCGTCGTCACTCGCCCGGCAGCCCGTCGCCGCCCTCGACCGGAACGCACTCGATCGAGCGCGAGGCCGTCCTGACCTCGTAGTACTCCCGACAGCGCTGCATCCACTCGTGCACGGTCACCCACGTGCCGTCGTCCCGTTCGGACGTCGTGTCGCCCGGGGTCACCGCCCGTCCGATCGGTGACGCGGGCTCGGGCGCGACGTCCGGCCCGGGCGCCTCGACGAGGTCGCCTCCCACGACCAGCCCGACCCCGCACAGCACCGCGACCGCCGCGAGCATCACCCATCCGAACCGCCGTTCGCCCGCGCCGCGGACGGAGGGTGCGACTGACGGCCGTATCGGTGCGGACGTGCGGACCACCCGTGGTTCGTCTGCCATGAGGACCCCTCAGTCGGACGCGAGGAACGCCTCCGTGATCGGCACGCACTCGATCGTCGTCGTGCCGGTCGAATAGGAGTAGTGCTCGCGGCAGCACATGAGGGAGACGTCGGTCCCGTCCTCCGCGCCCGCCGCCTGCTCCGGCTCCGACCCGCCGCTCGTGAAGATCCCGACGGGTGCGATCTCCGCGTCGGGCGGCGGGTCGTGCGCTCCCGCTCCTCCCACCAGGGTCGGGCCCAGCACGATCGCGCTGCCGCACAGGAGCACCCCACCGGCGAGCACCGCCCAGCCGGCCCGCCGATTCGCGTCCTCACGAACCCCGGCCGCATGGCGGTCCATGCCCCGAGGGTACCACCGGGCCGATTCCGGGCCCCGCCCCGAAACGACGAGGGCGCCCCCGCACGCGATGTGCGGGGACGCCCTCGTGAGCGGATGCGTCGACTAGCGCGCGACCTCACCATCCACGTAGTCGTCCTCGTCGACCTGGGTCCACGAGAAGAGCTTGCGCAGCTCGCGACCAGTGGTCTCGATGGGGTGACCCTCGCCCTTGGCGCGGAGCTCGAGGAACTCCGTGCCGCCGTTGTCCTGGTCGTCGATGAAGCGCTTCGCGAACGCGCCCGACTGGATGTCGGCGAGCACGGCCTGCATGTTCTCCTTGACGTGCGGGTCGATGACGCGCGGGCCCGAGACGTAGTCGCCGTACTCGGCGGTGTCGGAGACGCTCCAGCGCTGCTTGGAGATGCCGCCCTCCCACATGAGGTCGACGATGAGCTTCAGCTCGTGGAGCACCTCGAAGTAGGCGATCTCCGGCTGGTAGCCGGCCTCGGTGAGGGTCTCGAAGCCGTACTGCACGAGCTGCGAGACGCCGCCGCAGAGCACGGACTGCTCGCCGAACAGGTCGGTCTCGGTCTCCTCGGTGAAGGTCGTCTTGATGACGCCCGCGCGGGTGCCGCCGATGGCCTTCGCGTACGACTTGGCGAGGTCCCAGGCGGTGCCCGACGCGTCCTGCTCGACGGCGATGATGTCGGGGATGCCGCGGCCGGCGACGAACTCGCGGCGCACGGTGTGGCCGGGGGCCTTCGGGGCGACGAGGATCACGTCGACCCCCTCGGGGGCCTCGATGTAGCCGAAGCGCACGTTGAAGCCGTGGCCGAAGACGAGGGTGTCGCCCTGCTTCAGGTTGTCCTTGACCGACTCGGCGTAGATGTGGCGCTGGAACTGGTCGGGCGCGAGGATGACGATCACGTCGGCGCTCGCGGCGGCATCCGCCACGCTCAGCACCTCGAAGCCCGCCTCCTGTGCCTTCGGGGCCGACTTCGAGCCCTCCTTGAGCCCGATGACGACCTCGACACCGGAGTCGCGGAGGTTCTGCGCGTGCGCGTGGCCCTGCGAGCCGTAGCCGATGACGGCGACCTTCTTGGCCTGGATGAGCGAGAGGTCGGCGTCCTTGTCGTAGTAGATCTCAGCCATGATGCTGTTTCTTTCTCCTTGATCGGGGTATGGGTGTCCGGCGACGATCGCCGGCTAGTTCTTGAAGACGCGATCGGTGATCGACTTCGAGCCGCGCCCGATGGCGAGCAGGCCCGACTGGGCGATCTCCTTGATGCCGTACGGCTCGAGCACGCGCAGGAACGCGTTCGTCTTGCCCGAGTCGCCGGTCACCTCGATGACGAGCGCGTCGGTGGCCACGTCGACCACGCGCGCCCGGAACAGGTTCACGGCCTCGAGCACCTGCGACCGGGTGGTGTTGTCGACGCGCACCTTGATCAGCAGGTGCTCGCGGTGCACCGACTGCGTCGGGTCGAGCTCGACGATCTTGATCACGTTCACCAGCTTGTTGAGCTGCTTGGTGACCTGCTCGAGCGGGAGGTCCTCGACGTCCACCACGACGGTGATGCGCGAGAGCCCCTCGATCTCGGAGTGGCCGACCGCGAGCGACTCGATGTTGAACCCGCGGCGGGCGAACAGGCCCGCGACGCGGGTCAGCAGGCCGGGCTTGTCCTCGACGAGGAGGGAGAGCACGTGAGACATGGGCTAGTCCTCCTCGTTGAAGGCCGGGCTGTGGTCGCGTGCGTACTGCACGAAGGAGTTGGAGACGCCCTGCGGCACCATCGGCCACACCATGGCGTCGGCGCTCACGACGAAGTCGATCACGACCGGGCGGTCGTTGGTCTCGAGGGCAAGCTTGATCGCGTCGTCCACCTCCTCCTCCGTCGTCACGCGGATGCCGAGGGCGCCGTACGCCTCGGCCAGCGCCACGAAGTCGGGCACGCGACGGGTGTCGTGTCCCGTGTTGAGGTCGGTGTTCGAGTACCGGCCGTCGTAGAACAGCGTCTGCCACTGGCGCACCATGCCGAGCGACGAGTTGTTGATGACCGCGACCTTGATCGGGATGTCGTTCAGGGCGCAGGTCGCGAGCTCCTGGTTCGTCATCTGGAAGCATCCGTCGCCGTCGATCGCCCAGACGACCCGCTCGGGCTCGGCCACCTTGGCGCCCATGGCGGCGGGCACGGAGTACCCCATGGTGCCGGCGCCGCCGGAGTTCAGCCAGGAGTTCGGCCGTTCGTACTTGATGAACTGCGCGGCCCACATCTGGTGCTGGCCGACGCCGGCGGCGTAGACGGCCTCGGGGCCGGTCAGCTCGCCGATGCGCTGGATCACGTACTGCGGGGCGAGCAGGCCGTCGCTCGTCGGGGTGTACCCGAGCGGGAACTCGTCGCGGAGCCCGTCGAGGTAGGTCCACCACTCGGTCACGTCGGCGTCGGATGCCGCTGCCGAGTACGCCGCGGTCAGCTCGCCGATGACCTCCTTG